>NZ_JANBNX010000075.1:0-511 GCF_035615275.1 Acinetobacter sp. IK23 | reverse complement strand
CGCGTGGGCTCGGAGATGGGAATACGCGACAGCTCTGATTCTGACAGCGACTCTGATTCTGATAGCGACAGTGACTCTGACAGCGACTCAGACTCTGATAGCGACTCTGATTCCGACAGTGACTCTGATAGCGACAGTGACTCTGATAGCGACAGCGATTCTGACTCTGATTCTGACAGCGACTCTGATTCTGACAGCGACTCTGATTCTGACAGCGACTCAGACTCTGACAGTGACTCAGACTCTGATAGCGACTCTGATTCCGACAGTGACTCAGACTCTGACAGCGATTCTGACTCTGACAGCGATTCTGACTCTGACAGTGACTCTGATTCTGATAGCGACAGTGACTCTGACAGCGACTCAGACTCTGATAGCGACTCTGATTCCGACAGTGACTCAGACTCTGACAGTGACTCAGACTCTGACAGCGATTCTGACTCCGACAGTGACTCTGATTCTGATTCTGACAGCGACTCTGATTCCGACAGGGCGGGGGACTGTGAGAGCG
>NZ_JANBNX010000074.1:0-515 GCF_035615275.1 Acinetobacter sp. IK23 | reverse complement strand
GCGTAACCACAGGCGACAGCAAGCTGGATAGCAATGGATTAACCATCGCTGGTGGACCAAGTGTGACCAAGACAGGTATTGATGCTGCTGGGAACACCATCAGTAACGTAGCAGCAGGCACCAATGCTACCGATGCAGTAAACAAAGGCCAGCTTGATGCATTAAGCACGTCAAGCAACAACAAGACTGATGCCTTGGGCAACAGCACAGCCAATAATCTGGGTGGTGGCGCAAGTTATGACAGCACGACAGGTGCAGTCAGCTCGCCAACCTATGTCACCACTAAAACTGACGGTACAACAGTTAATGCCAGCAATGTCGGTGATGCCTTAACCAACCTGAACAATGAAGTGGTTAAACCAATGACCTTTGCGGGTAACAGCGGCACTGTTGACCGTAAGTTGGGTGAAACCCTGAATATCACAGGTGGTCTGACAGCGTCAGGTTCGAACTCGAATGTGAAGACGGTGATCAGTGGCAATACGGTTGACATTCAACTTGCAGATGCACCTGTA
>NZ_JANBNX010000073.1:0-528 GCF_035615275.1 Acinetobacter sp. IK23 | reverse complement strand
TTGACAGAAGTTACGCCTCGGTTAATCAACTCATCACGCTGAATGACTGTACGCGCTCCAGCATGATTTAGTACTTTCTGTGCATTGGCTTCATCTAACCAGTTGCCTTCGGCTTGCACAGTTATCGTGTTAAGCGTCACAGTAGGGTATGTATCGGCTGCATAAAGTATGGAGGGAAATAAGCAGAGGGTGAGGACTGATTTTTTGAAATGAGGGAGTAACACAAGAGATCCTTAAAATGATGTATAGGTTAAATGTGAAGAAAATACGGAGAATTTGTAAGTTTGTGAAATGATAAGCTGACTAGCGAGATCTGTAAATGATAATCGTTTGCTTTTTATTCAAGTGTTATATAAAAATTATTAGAATAAAGGGAATAGTGAAAGCACTTAAAAGTGAGCCGGCAATCTATACAAAATTCTTTTCTGAAAGTGTTCTGCAATATCAAACAGGCTGACAGTTTTCTAGAATATGAATACAGAAAGATAGATAAAAACGGTGGCTAACATTTGAGTAAAAATTGAACTT
>NZ_JANBNX010000072.1:0-537 GCF_035615275.1 Acinetobacter sp. IK23 | reverse complement strand
AAGAATTACTGGGTATGTGGATTGCTCAGACAGAAGGTGCCAAATTCTGGCTGTCAGTCATGACAGAGCTAAAAAATCGAGGAGTACAGGACATTCTTGTTGCCTGTGTAGATGGATTAAAAGGCTTTCCTGACGCGATAGCCTCTGTTTACCCTCATACTGATATTCAACTGTGTATTGTGCATGTTGTACGCAATAGCCTGAGATTTGTAAGCTGGAAAGACTACAAGGCTGTTACGTCGGGTCTGAAAGCGATTTATCAGGCAAGTACAGAGGAAAATGCTTTAAAGTCCCTAGACATCTTCTGTGATCAATGGAATCACCAGTATCCCAAAATTGGAGAATCCTGGCGGGCCAATTGGGAAAATATCCGAACGATCTTTAGCTATCCAGCCGAAATACGTCATGCTATTTATACAACAAATGCGATTGAGTCGTTGAATAGCGTAATACGCCATTCAACGAAGAAAAGGAAAATCTTTTCATCTGATGACTCAGTAAAGAAGGTCATTTACTTAGCAACATCAAATGCTGCGA
>NZ_JANBNX010000071.1:0-597 GCF_035615275.1 Acinetobacter sp. IK23 | reverse complement strand
CAAGCTATGACAGCACGACAGGTGCAGTCAGCTCGCCAACCTATACCGTGAATGGCAACAACGTCAATAACGTGGGCGATGCGATCACGGCATTAGATAAAGGCTGGACTTTACAAAGCAATGGGTCAAATGCGGCTGCAGTCAAAGCTGGCGATACGGTAGATATTGGTACGGTTGCAGGTGAAACCAATCTGAAAGTGACCAAGAGTGGCAATACAATTCAGTATGGACTGAATCGTGATCTGGATCTGGACAGCGTAACCACAGGTGACAGCAAGCTGGATAGCAATGGATTAACCATCGCTGGTGGACCAAGTGTGACCAAGACAGGTATTGATGCTGCTGGGAACACCATCAGTAACGTAGCAGCAGGCACCAATGCTACCGATGCAGTAAACAAAGGCCAGCTTGATGCATTAAGCACGTCAAGCAATAACAAGACTGATGCCTTGGGCAACAGCACCGCCAATAATCTGGGTGGTGGCGCAAGTTATGACAGCACTACCGGTGCAGTCAGCTCGCCAACCTATGTCACCACTAAAACTGACGGTACAACAGTTAATGCTAGCAATGTCGGTGATGCCTTAACTAACCTGA
>NZ_JANBNX010000070.1:0-664 GCF_035615275.1 Acinetobacter sp. IK23 | reverse complement strand
AAGAAGTCAAACAGCTCAAGGAAGCCAATGACATCTTAAAAAAAGCGCATGTGTACTTTCTAACAGATCATGCCAAGAAAAGTACACGGTAATTCAAGATCTAGATATGAATGAAGTCACGGTATCTTCTGCCTGTAAATACCTAGGTGTCAGCACTTCAGGCTATTATGCCTGGCGAAAACGTCAGGCCAATACGGTAGAGAAATATAATGATTTAAAAGCCGTATATTGGCAGCATCATGCACGATTGGGTGCACCTTCATTGGTACATGACATGCATGATTTAGGTTACAGCATGAGTGAACGCACTGTTGGAAGAATGCTGAAAAATCTGGGTTTACGCAGCAGGATTGCGCGTAAATACAAGCATACGACTGATTCAAACCATCGTTTGCCTACAGCACCCAATCTGTTAGAGCGTCAATTTACAGTCATTCAGCCTAACAAGGTTTGGACAACGGATATTACCTATATCCGTACCAAGCAAGGTTGGCTGTATTTATGTGTGATGCTGGATCTATTTAGTCGTCGTATCGTGGGGTGGCAAACCAGCCATCGAATAGACCGCCAGTTGGTGTGTGATACGTTTAACTATGCAATGGCTCGTCAGGGTTATCCAACTGGTGTTATGGTTCATTCGGACCAAGGTTCACAGTACTGTAGT
>NZ_JANBNX010000069.1:0-777 GCF_035615275.1 Acinetobacter sp. IK23 | reverse complement strand
TACGCATGGTCACTGGCTTTGTACAAAGCCTGATTAAACTTTGCGGATTAGATTGGACAGCGCCAGACTATACGACGCTTTGCAGAAGACAAAAACATATTGATATTGCGATTAGCTACCAAAAAAGTAGCAATGGTCTACATCTACTCGTAGATTCAACTGGTTTAAAGTTTTTGGGCGAAGGTGAATGGAAACGGAAGAAACATCAGCCTGAATATCGTCGACAATGGCGTAAGCTTCACATTGGTATAGATGCTGAAACGCTGCAAATACGTGCAGTTCAGCTCACAACGAACAATATCAGTGATTCACAGGTGCTCGGTGATTTACTTGGTCAAATACCACTTGATGAGCGAGTAGATTCTGTCTATACCGATGGAGCCTATGACACTAAATGCTGCAGACGAGTGATCTCAGATCGTCAAGCATATGCGGTGATTCCGCCAAGAAAAAATGCGAAACCGTGGAAAGATACAAAAGTTCATTCGCAAGAGAGAAATGAATTACTAAAAACAGTTAAGCGTCTAGGAAGAGCCCTTTGGAAAAAGTGGTCTGGTTATCATCGGCGAAGTTTGGTCGAAACCAAGATGCATTGCATCAAATTATTAGGCGATAAACTCTACTCAAGGAATTTTGACAGCCAAGTGAATGAGATCCATGCACGTGTAGCCGTATTAAATAAATTTACAGAATTAGGCAGACCTCATACCCAAGTTGTAACCTAAATTTTAGCAACTTAGGAAAACTTTACCTTCAAAGGCTTTATGCAACAAAGCC
>NZ_JANBNX010000068.1:0-785 GCF_035615275.1 Acinetobacter sp. IK23 | reverse complement strand
GGGACTGTTCTAAATTTTGTGTAAGTACTTAATTTTCATTTATCCTTCAGAGGATAATTACAAAAGGTACTTCACATGGATGAAGCAACAATCAAAAGTATGGCTGCCGAATTGGCTAAAGGTCTAAAAACACCAGAAGACTTAAACCAAATGACAGCAGTCTTTAAAAAATTCATGATTGAAACTGCACTCAATACTGAACTTTCAGACCATCTCGGTTATGAAAAGCATCAGCCCAAGAAAGGCTCAAATAGCCGTAATGGGTTTAGTTCTAAAACCATTACAACTCAAGATGGACAACTGGCTTTAGATATTCCCCGTGATCGAGAAGGTTCATTTGAGCCACAAATTATCAAAAAGCACCAAACACGCATCACCAGTATGGATGACCAAATCCTCTCACTGTATGCAAAAGGAATGACTAATAGGGAAATTGTAGCCTTCTTCAAAGAAATGTACGATGCCGATGTGTCAGCATCTCTCATCAGCAAAGTTACCGATGCTGTGATTGAGCAAGTGACTGAGTGGCAAAATAGAGCCTTAGATAGCCTTTATCCTGTTGTCTATCTTGACTGTATTGTTGTCAAAGTCCGTCAGCACTCCAATGTGATTAACAAGTCCGTATACCTTGCTTTAGGCATCAATATGGATGGGCAAAAAGAATTACTGGGTATGTGGATTGCTCAGACAGAAGGTGCCAAATTCTGGCTGTCAGTCATGACAGAGCTAAAAAATCGAGGAGTACAGGACATTCTTGTTGCCTGTGTAGATGGATTAAAAGGCTT
>NZ_JANBNX010000067.1:0-917 GCF_035615275.1 Acinetobacter sp. IK23 | reverse complement strand
ACCATTAATCGTTTGTGTGGTTCATCACTCGATGCGATTGCTATTGCTGCCCGTGCGATTAAAGCAGGTGAAGCGAACTTGGTGATTGCAGGTGGTGTGGAAAGCATGAGCCGTGCACCTTATGTAATGGGTAAGTCTGACAGTGCTTTTGGTCGTAGCCAGAAGATTGAAGATACCACCATGGGATGGCGTTTCATTAACCCTAAACTTAAAGAATTGTATGGTGTAGACACCATGCCCCAGACTGCCGAAAACGTCGCTGAACAGTTTAACGTCAATCGTGCAGATCAGGACCAGTTTGCCTTGGTGAGCCAACAACGCACCGCAAGCGCGCAAGCCAAAGGCTTTTTTTCTAAAGAAATCGTAGCAGTTGAAATCCCTCAGCGTAAGGGTGATGCTGTTGTGATTGATACCGATGAGCATCCACGTGCATCGACCACGCTTGAAGGCTTAAGCAAACTTAAACCTGTGGTTAAAGCAGAGGGTACAGTCACTGCGGGCAATGCTTCAGGGATTAACGATGGTGCAGCAGCTCTACTGATTGCTTCTGATGAAGCAGTTCAAGCTTACAATTTAAAACCACGTGCCAAGATCATTGCTTCAACAGCGGTGGGTGTAGAACCACGCATTATGGGCTTTGCTCCGGCACCAGCGATTAAGAAATTACTTAAACAAGCTAACCTGACTTTAGATCAGATGGATGTAATTGAGCTCAATGAAGCCTTTGCTGCTCAGGCTTTGGCAGTGACCCGTGATTTAGGTTTGCCAGATGATTCTGACAAGGTAAATCCAAACGGTGGTGCCATTGCATTAGGTCATCCACTTGGTGCATCAGGTGCCCGCCTCGTAACTACAGCCCTAAACCAGCTTGAGCAAACAGGCGGACGCTATGCCTTATGTTCAATGTGTATTGGTGT
>NZ_JANBNX010000066.1:0-1039 GCF_035615275.1 Acinetobacter sp. IK23 | reverse complement strand
GGCTTTGTTGCACAAAGCTATTCTTGAAGGCTTCTTCAGTAATATAATTTCCAGATGAAGAAGCCTACACCTAAAATCTATCGTACAACCAATTGGTCCTCGTATAACCAAGCTTTAATCAAGCGAGGAAATATTTCAATCTGGTTTGATCCTAAGACGCAATGGTATGCACAACCACAAGGCAAGCAAGGACGAAATCAAACTTATTCCGATACAGCGATTCAATGCTGTTTAATGATCAAATCTCTATTCCGTCTTTCTTTACGTATGGTTACTGGCTTTGTTCAAAGCCTGATTAAACTCTGTGGCTTGAATTGGACAGCACCAGATTACTCCACCCTTTGTAGACGACAAAAGCATATTGATATTGCGATAAGCTATCAGAAAAGTCATGATGGGTTACACCTACTTGTCGACTCTACGGGTTTAAAGTTTTTAGGTGAAGGCGAATGGAAGCGTAAAAAACATCAGCCTGAATACCGTCGGCAATGGCGTAAACTGCATATTGGTATAGATGCTGAAACACTGCAAATACGTGCCGTTCAGCTTACTACAAATAATGTCAGTGATTCACAAGTACTAGGTGATTTACTGGATCAAATTCCACTAGATGAGCGAATAGATTCTGTCTATACCGATGGCGCGTACGACACGAAGTGCTGCAGAAAAGTGATTTCAGATCGTCAAGCACATGCAGTAATTCCACCCAGAAAGAATGCCAAGCCCTGGAAAGATTCTAAAATAAGTTCAATAGAACGAAATGAGTTACTTCAAACGGTTAAACATTTAGGCAGAACCCTATGGAAAAAATGGTCGGGTTATCACCGTCGTAGTTTGGTGGAAACCAAGATGCATTGCATCAAATTATTAGGTGATAGGCTGACGGCAAGACATTTTCAAAGTCAGGTCAATGAAATTCATGCGCGTGTGGCAGTTCTGAATAGATTTACGGAATTAGGTAGACCTCGCACCCAAGTTGTGTCTTAAATTTGAATGGATTGGGGAGAACTCAGCTTTTGAATGTTTATGCAACAAAGCC
>NZ_JANBNX010000065.1:0-1134 GCF_035615275.1 Acinetobacter sp. IK23 | reverse complement strand
ACATGCTCTTCATCAGTCGCACGGTCTTTATATTTAAGACCAGTCACTTGTGAGCCGTCACCTAACACTTCTGTACTTAAGGCATTCATAATTACAGTGGTGTTCGGCAAGCTATGCAATTTGTTTTGTAAAACTTGGTCTGCACGAAGTTTAGTATCGAACTCAACCAGAGTCACATGCTCCACGATCCCTGCAAGGTCAATTGCAGCTTCAACACCTGAGTTACCACCACCAATCACGGCAACACGTTTGCCTTTGAACAATGGACCATCACAGTGTGGGCAGTATGCGACACCACGGGTACGGTATTCTTGCTCACCCGGTACATTCATTTCTCTCCAACGCGCTCCTGTTGAAAGAATGACTGTCTTCGATTGAAGTTTTGCACCGTTTTCAAGTTCAACTTCAACCAGACCATTTGCTGTTTGGTTGGCACCCTTGATTTTGCTAACACGTTGCAGATTCATGATATCAACATCGTATTCACGAACGTGTGCTTCCATCTCGGCAGCAAACTTAGGACCTTGAGTCTTTTGCACAGATGTGAAGTTTTCAATGTCCATGGTATCCATCACCTGACCACCGAAGCGTTCAGCTACGATACCAGTGTTAATACCTTTACGTGCTGCATAGATTGCAGCTGTTGCACCCGCAGGCCCACCACCAATCACCAATACATCAAAGGCATCTTTAGCATTGAGTGCTGCTGCATCTTTTTCAGCTGAGTTGGTGTCAAGTTTTGCCACAATCTCTTCAAGGGTCATGCGACCTTGACCAATGTGCTCATTGTCTTGGAACACCATTGGTACAGCCATGATTTTGCGTTGTTCAACTTCATCTTGGAAGAATGAACCGTCAATCATGGTTGCTGTAGTGTTCGGGTTATAAATGGCAATCAGGTTAAGCGCCTGTACCACATCTGGACAGTTATGACAGCTTAAGGATACAAACACATCAAAGTTAGCTTTGAGGTTTAGGCCTTTAATCTGATTCAGCACTTCATCAGAAACCTTCGGTGCATAACCAGACACTTGTAACAGAGCCAAGATCAAAGACGTAAACTCATGGCCCATCGGTAAGCCAGCAAAGAACACACGAGGCTGTTCACCTGCTTTAGCTACACCAAAGCTTGGA
>NZ_JANBNX010000064.1:0-1139 GCF_035615275.1 Acinetobacter sp. IK23 | reverse complement strand
CGAAGAAATGGACGATGCCAATTCAAAATTGGCGTTTAGCAATGAATTGGTTTACGATTCAGTTCGATGATCGATTAAAAGATCATTTATAAAAAATGGAACTTACACAAAATAATTTACAGGCTCTTAGTTTCTGACCTTACAAAGAGATATAAAGGTGTTACACCTGAAGCTTTATCGAATATTCTAAATCCTATACTTCTACCGATAAAAAGCTTAGATAAAACTATTTTTAAGGTAGCAGGCCAAACTCACTATAGAGCGACCTTTGAGATTGAAATAACCTCAGAAAACGAAACTATTTTACAAATAGGAAGAACTGGTAAATTTATACCATCATCATTCTTGACAGATGGTGCATGGAAAGAAATAGCAAAAGGCCGAATTATTTCTATTGATTTAACCAAAAATGTGGCTGTTGGAGAGATTTATGTTGGAAACTCTTCTCTAAAATCATTGCAAACACAGTTAACCGATTTATCCGAAAATGATTTATTGGAGATTGATCAATATGGTGCTGCAGCAAAGGTTTTAAGTTCTCTTTCTGAATATTATTTAGCTCAACATGGTAAGGAAAACGGATATAAAGTTATTCGTATGCCTGAAGATATGGCTAAACATTTAGGAGCATATGCTAATTTTGACTTTACGTTTGAAAAGAACGGAGTAAAAAAAACAATAGAAGTTAAATCTTTATGGGGTACTGATACAAGATATGCACGATTAATTCATAGTACTACAACTGCTCCGAAAGGTGATCCGAGTACTTGGACTCCAGATCAAATTAAAAATTACTATCCAACAAGTAGTTGTAAATTTTCTACTCAAGATATTTTTGCAGTAAACCTATTTTTAAGAACGGGTAATATTTTTGATTTCGCATTTGCTAAGTCTGTTAGTAAAGCTGTTGATCCTATACATGGCTTATCTTTTGCAAAGCAATATCCAAATCATGTTCATCAGAATCCACTATGTGAAATCGATAATGTAGTATGGTTTTCAAATATAGATGATTGATCCTAGCCAAAATAATGGACAGTACTTCCCTCTAAAGATAACGTAACGTTAACTTTGGAGATCCAAGAAATGGCCAAACGTTTTAGTGCTGAATTTAAACAGCAAGCAATTGATTATGCACT
>NZ_JANBNX010000063.1:0-1485 GCF_035615275.1 Acinetobacter sp. IK23 | reverse complement strand
TTTTGTAACTCCAAAATAGAAATGTCCGGTTTTTCCAAAGTAAAAATGTCCGCTTTTAGAATATGCGTATTTGCGATTATTGAAGCGGACTGTTTGATATGTTGGTGTCTATGTCGGATAAAGAACTTAAACGATTGTCGGTCTTGCAGGAAATCTGCGATCAACGCATAACTCAATCCCAGGCTGCTCAGCTACTTCATATTTCAGAACGTCAGATCAGACGCTTACTGCAGAAATACAAAGCCCAAGGTCCCGCTGCATTAGCCCATGCCGGTCGTGGCCAAATCAGCAATTCTAAACTTCCTGAAGAACTCAGGCTTAAGTGCCTCAATATTGTCTCTGATCAATTTTATGGTTTCGGACCCACTTTAGCTCACGAAAAGCTGACCACCGTTCATGGTTTCGATATTTCTGTAGAAACACTACGTTCTTGGATGATTGCAGCTGACTTATGGATGCCTCGATCCAAGCGCCTGAAACGACCGTATCAGCCTCGTTACAACCGGGATTGCTTTGGTGAACTGATCCAAATTGATGGCTCACACCATGACTGGTTTGAAGGACGCGCTGCTAAATGCTGTCTGCTGGTGTTTATCGATGATGCTACAGGAAAATTGCAGCATTTACGCTTCTGTGAGTCAGAATCAACCTTTGACTATATGATTTCAACACGCTTATATGTCGAACAGCACGGTAAGCCTTTAGCGTTTTACAGTGACAAACATTCAGTCTTTAGAGTGAATCAAAGCAGCAAGAAAGACACCAAGATTACCCAGTTTGGACGTGTACTCAGCACCCTGAATATCGATATCATCTTCGCTAATTCACCGCAGGCCAAAGGCCGTGTGGAACGGGCCAACAGAACCCTTCAGGACCGTCTGATCAAGGAGATGCGCCTGAAAGGCATCTGTTCGATTGAGCAAGCTAATGTCTGGCTACCCTGCTTCATTGAGCAGTTCAATCAGAAGTTCGCCAAGATGGCTTTTAATCCTAAGAATCTACATCGGCCTATCACTGAAACAGCCGAAGATTTAGATGATATTTTTACTTGGCGTGAACCCCGCAGAGTCACGAATAGCCTGACGATTACTTATGATAAATGCATATATCTCCTGGAAAACACTGAAGAAAATCAAAGGTTGATCGGTAAGTATCTTGAGTTCCTTGAATACCCGGATGGTACTGTAGCCATCATGCATAATAGCCGAAAGATCAATTACAGCCTCTTCGATAAATTAAGTCAGCTGAATCAGCGAGAGATTGTTGAGAATAAACGGTTGGGTGCTGTTCTGAATCATATCCAACAACAGCATGAAGAACTGGAACAGCAAAACAAACGTAATCGTTCTCAAAAGATGCCAAGCAGACGTGCACAGAAAACAGCAATTCAAGAACGAAATCTAAATCCTGTGCTTGACTTGGAAATGTCCATATAGGACATTTCTATTTGGTTATTAGGTAGGACATTTCTACTTGGGAATAACA
>NZ_JANBNX010000062.1:0-1545 GCF_035615275.1 Acinetobacter sp. IK23 | reverse complement strand
CAGTGGCACCTAAATTTGAGTAAGTTTGAGTTGCATCATCTCGTTTTAATTCATCAGAAAAATCAATATAAAACAGGGTGAATTCTAGGGATAGATATGGGTCTAAATAGTGTGTACCAATTTCATAATTATTGGCTTTTTCAGGTTGTAAGCCCTGCATGGTCAGATAGGCACCTGACGCATTGGTATTGGCCATTTGGCTATATTGTAGTGGTGCAAAAGATTTACCGTAGTTTGCAAAAATATTCCACAAATCATTGGCTTTATACATGACTGAAAAGCTTGGTAATACTGCATCATAGGATTTTTCAGCATGTACTCCGTTGAGTACCGATGCATCTTTATTTAATTTGTACATATTTTCGGTGGTTTTGATTTTCTCAAAACGAACACCAGGAATCAGAGACCATGCACCCACATCTGTGCGGTTGTCGATGAACAATGCATTTGCATCTGTTTTCCCGTCTGCTTTGGTCCAAGCATATTCATTTGTAGGGCCTGTGACCGTGTTATAGCTTGCACGATTAACCGCCTCTTCACTGGTTTCATGTAGATAGCGATAGCCCACAGAAACTTCATTTTCAGTAGTCCCAAGTTGGTACGCATGCGAATACCGTGGCTCGATTGCCGTCACTTTATAATTACGTGGCGCCGTTTGGTACAGTTTTGATCCACTACGTTCCATTCCTGCATCACGGAAGGTGTCAGTGTGATAGGCCAAAAGCTCAAAGGCATTGTCATCTTTTTTATAGCTGTATTTAACTGAACCGTCAGTACGATGCCCTTTCATATAATCATGATTGCGCAAGGACTGATATGGATTTTCAGCAAATTGAGCAGGGGTTAAACCTCCAGGCATATCTACATCTGCATCGTAGCGGTGTAGATTGGCTTCAATTTTTGCATATTCATCTATTGCATAAGCTGCTTTTAAGCGAATATCGTTGATGTCAGAGTCATCATTTTTATCGCGAAAACCCTCTCCATTAACGCCAGAATATAACAGCGCTAAGCCTAAACCGTTGTCTAAGGTTCCACCCACAAATAAGTTGGGGTTAAATTTTACATGACCGTTTTCTGCAATTTCTGTAGTGAGGTCTACCGTTCCAGCAAAGGTTTCAGGAATTGTACGCGAGTTAAAGTTAATAATCCCTCCTACATTTTGTGGCCCAAAGCGAACAGAGCCCGCGCCACGCACCACGTCGATACTTTCAGTATTGCCTAAACTAGTGGGTGCTAAGGAGAGTTGTGATTGACCATAAGGGGCAAACGAAAGTGGAACACCGTCCACGAGTACCTGTGAGCGTGGTGAAAACCGTGACGTTAAACCACGGACACCGATGCTTAACGATGCATCACTCCCTGCTGTTCCTGCATTTTCAGGAGCTTGAATACCAGGCACAGTGCGTAAAGCCTCTTTGACAGAAGTTACGCCTCGGTTAATCAACTCATCACGCTGAATGACTGTACGCGCTCCAGCATGATTTAGTACTTTCTGTGCATTGGCTTCATCTAACCAGTTGCCTTCGGCTTGCACAGTTATCG
>NZ_JANBNX010000061.1:0-1955 GCF_035615275.1 Acinetobacter sp. IK23 | reverse complement strand
AGTGCATAATCAATTGCTTGCTGTTTAAATTCAGCACTAAAACGTTTGGCCATTTCTTGGATCTCCAAAGTTAACGTTACGTTATCTTTAGAGGGAAGTACTGTCCATTATTTTGGCTAGGATCAATAAAAAAGATTTTATTAAAGAAAAGAAAATTAAGTATATACCTGAGGTATTTAGATTTAGAACAGCTCATACAAAGCTAATGGAATTACTTATTAAGCCTTTATATGGTAATCATCCAGAGATTGGAATTAGAGAGTTATTGCAGAACTCAGTAGATGCTATTAAAGAAAGAGTAGATTTGGAGAAAAAACACTCCGATTTTCTAAAAGAAGATTTGAAAATTAATTTAATATTAGTAAAAGAGAGAAATCATTATTACTTTGTTATTAAGGATAATGGGGTTGGAATGACAAAGGAAATAATTAGAGATTATTTTTTAAATATTGGGGCATCATTTAGGTATAGTGATATATGGAAGAACCAACATATTAATAATGGGAAAACTAACTTTTCTAGAATTGGAAGATTTGGTGTTGGAGTCTTGGCTGCATATCTGTTGGGAGAAAAAATTTATGTTCAAACCAGAAATATGTTTGAAGATTATGGGTTGAGTTTCTCTTGTGAGAGTGTTCACTCACCTATTCAATTAGAAAGAATTAATATGGATGTAGGTACAATAATAAAAATTGAAATTGATGAGCTTACATATAATTATCTTTTTAATAAAAATTCATTATGGGACTGGTATTTATTATCTGATGTGGTTATAGAAAGGTCTTATAATGAGGATGGAGAAATAGGAGTTTTTCATAAAACTTTTGAAGTAGATGTTTCACAGTTTCATCAATTAGAAACAAAAAGTTCTTGTGAGGTGAAATTTTCTTTTATGAGTTTTTTTGATATCTATCGAAATGAAAAAAATATATTAACTTGCAATGGTGTGAATATTAAGGATTCTGAATATAGTAATGATTTTGTTATTAATAAAAATGAAGATTTTATAATATTAAAAAAACCGTCTTTATTAGTTGAAGATAAGGAAGGTATTTTTCCTTTGGATTTGCAAAGACAAAGAGTAGTAGAAAATCCAGATTTTACAGATGATTTGAGAAAAACTTTATATGAAAGAATAGTAATAAATGCAAAAGCTGGTTCCTTTGAGGAAATTAAATATATAAGAGGTGCCAATTGTAATAATTATATATATGGTGAAAACAGGAAGTATTTATTCGATTTATCAATATTAAAAGTTCTTAAGGTAAAAAAACTTTGTTATTTTATCACACATGAAAAAGATTTAGATTTTTCTAGCTTGGCGTATAGAAAAATTTGTAAAAAGGATTTTTTGATTACTAGTTTTAATATTGAGTCGACAAAAACAGTTAATGTTGAATTTTTACGGAGTGTTTTTTTGAAGGATAATTCATCTTATTATAATCTTTTTTTTGGATCGATTAGTCGATTCTCAAATAAAATTATTTTAATAATGAAGAAAACACATATAGCCGATTATGTAAGTAAAGGTAATTACCCGCCAACATATTGGGAAAGACTTTTTAAAGTTAATATTGATGAAAATTGGACAATTATTTGTAATAAACCTATATCCATTGATACAATAGATATTAAATTAGATTTTATATTGCCTTATTTAATTGAACATAAATGTAGATATTTTTTATCATATGATTTTAATTGGGATGATGTTGAAATTGAAGTATCTGATTTTGCTAAGGTCTATCAGAAAACTTATCCTGATTTTAATTTGCAATAATAAAAGAATAGCCTCCACATGGGGGCTTTTTTATTTCATATATTACACTGGCTTTGTTGCATAAACATTCAAAAGCTGAGTTCTCCCCAATCCATTCAAATTTAAGACACAACTTGGGTGCGAGGTCTACCTAATTCCGTAAATCTATTCAGAACTGCCACACGCGCATGAATTT
>NZ_JANBNX010000060.1:0-2317 GCF_035615275.1 Acinetobacter sp. IK23 | reverse complement strand
ATGCAAGTAAACTGGTATAGGTTACTTCTTTGAAATAAGTGCCTTCAACCAACATGGTAATAAGTGCGCCAATAATAAAGAAGATTGCAAGATACGTAAAATATTATATATTTCAATATGCTGATTCCATTCGGGAAAAATATCATTTGGGTATAGCTTTAGTGATTTAAGAGTTTGAAGAAACTGAGAGTCTATTTTTAACTTTTCTGGATGATCAACTATGTCATCAAATAATGCAGATGATCTATGAGTTAAAAATTTACCTGTAACAGAGGAGTGGTACGCCTTAGCATTAATTTTAAAGGCTTCATTACTATCATTTTTAACTATTTTTTTAAAATTTTTCGGTAAACCGTACATCATTTTATGATGATATGAACTTATATGACTCGTTATCACAAAAGATTCAAGAGATGAAATTTCTTCTAAAGAGGAATAAGAGTTTTGCATTAAAGGCCTAAGCTAAAAAATCAGAATTATGAAATTTCTCTAAAATTAACATAATACACGTTATACGAAATTTTAAAAATGACATTATCTTTATGATAATTAAAGAAATTTAATGTAATTGCTATTATATTAAATTCTCATTACATCGACTAAGAACTGACTCAATAATAAAAAATGGGAGTTTTGTTGAACTCCCATTTTTGAGACTGTACATTAAATTTTTTCAAATAATTATGTAGCAGTTTTTCTAGTCAAATTATCTTTTTCAATACCTAATAAAGATATTATTTCTGTGCTTCATATGCCTCTAAAGCTCGTAAAGCAAATGTATATGCAGCTCCTGCATTCAAATGAATTGCTGTAGCTAAAGCACCAGCTACTTCGCTTTCTGTTGCACCAGCTTTCATTGCTGCTTCTGCATGCACTGAAATACAGCTTTCACAACGCGTAGTGATTGCCACTGCTATAGATATTAATTCACGTGTTTTGATATCTAATGCCTCGGCAGCAGCAGCATCATTAAGTGCTAAATAAGCTTGAAGCATTTTAGGGTGAGTTTTTCCTAAAGATCCAAATGATTTTTTGACATGTGCTGTATGTTCTGGCCAATCTAGGAACATTTTAAAAATACCTTTGATTAAATACAGATTTAATATTAGTTGAATTGGAGATAAAATTTCTTAAATTTTGTGTAAACAACGTAATTTTAATCTTATTGCAAAATCAACACTTACTTGAACACCCATTCTCATCCAAGTGGGACACTTTATAATTATTCTAAAATTAACATAATACACCTTATACGAAATGCGTTATAATTATCTTTAGAAATCAATGCTGTAGTTTCTAGTTGATAGCCCATCTTCCCCAAGGTGGGTTTTTTTATGATTTTTCACGTTCCACGCCTATTCTTTGACCAATGTTTCACGACTTTGTTCATATTAGTTAAACAATCGTGGTTAATCATAGGGTCTAAAAAAACGGCTCCAAAAGCCCCTTTTCTCCGGTTCCTGTTCAACGTGCTCCGGCACTGGAATCCGCTTATTTTCTGTCTGCTCCGGAGTAGTCAATCCGTCATCTTTCGGCTCAAGTTCTGACCGAGGATATGTTGCTATATCCGGGTCTGGTTTCTGATCGGTAAACGTAGTCATATTGGATTGTGGAGGCTTCATTTCAATGAGGGTCAGCAGTGTATCTATGCGAGCGTTTGCCTTGGCTTCACGATCTTCGGCTTTTTCTAACTGCTTTTTTAAAAAATCGATTTGGCTTTTGAGTTCTACAACTGTTTTATCTGTGTATTCAGGTGTATTTTGATTTTGTATTGAAGAATACAATATGTGTATTCTTCAATACACTCAAGCTTTAAAGCCTAGGTTCTTTAGATGGGGTAAGAAGTGCTTTTGTTGTATTGGATCTCTCAGCATTTCTTTGATTTTTGCTGCTAGGCTATCATAGCTCTCATTACCATTTGCTAAGTTTGAAAATTCAGGTAGTCGTGAAAGCTGATTGCCAAACATATTGAGCTGAGCCATTAAAGAATGACCGGACGCATGACGGTCAGGTTGTTGTATGCACGTCAAATAGCCGCTTTACGAAGCAGTGCTTCTCATCGGATGGCTTTGAAATCAAGTGCTGGAATAGCGAGAAAGTACGGGTAACTTTCTCTTTTTCAAGAAGAATGTACGATCAAGTCTGAACTAATACAAATAAGCCCAAGTGAACAATCAAATCAGCCACGGCTGGGACTGTTCTAAATTTTGTGTAAGTACTTAATTTTCATTTATCCTTCAGAGGATAATTACAAAAGGTACTTCACATGGATGAAGCAACAATCAAAAGTATGGCTGCCGAATTGGCTAAAGGTCTA
>NZ_JANBNX010000059.1:0-2514 GCF_035615275.1 Acinetobacter sp. IK23 | reverse complement strand
GTAAGCGTCCGCTGAACACACCTTCTGAATTCATCCTATAAGCCTTAATTTAGTCCACACTTAAAAACAAGTGGGGACTAAAATTTATGACTACAAATCACCAGACATCCATCGCATCTCTTGCGAAAAAACGAAGAACATACAGTGCTGAATTTAAACAGCAGATCGTTCAGGCTTGTAAAGCACCGGACGTTTCAATTGCTTCGGTCGCTTTGCAACATGGATTGAATACAAATCTTGTATCCAAATGGATTCGCTTAATTGATGCTAAGCCAGGGAATGATCGCTCACCACTACCGAATAAACCTGCATTTATTGCCTTATCTTGCTCTGCACCATTAGATCCTACTCCTACTGACATGTTAAAGGTTCAAATTACTTTACCCCACTCAAAAGCAGAAATTGGCTTGAAATGGCAAGTATCAGAAATATCTGCTTTAGCAGAATTACTCAAGGCACTTGCAACATGATCCGCATTGATGAAATCTGGCTTTCTACCCAACCTCTGGATATGCGAGCAGGGATGGATATTGTCATGGCTCAGGTGGTGAGAGCCTTTGGCTACATCAAACCGCATTGTGCTTACCTGTTCTGTAATAAACGTGGCCATCGCATGAAAGTGCTGGTACATGATGGACTGGGCATCTGGCTGTGTGCCCGGCGGCTGGAACAGGGAAAATTCCACTGGGCGCAGGTTCACCAGGGTGAAAGCATGGCGATAAGTCCGGAACAGTTACAGGCACTGATCCAGGGTTTACCTTGGCAGCGCATTGGACGACAGCAGGTGGTGACGATGCTTTAAACCAGACTGTTCCATTCTGCTATTCTCCAAACGTTCTATTTCATTCTTCTCATGACCTCAGGCATACTGCGGTCATGAATACGCTGCCTGACTTAAGCCAACTGACCCATGAACAACTGCTGGAATTCACCAGACAGTTGGCAATGCAGCATCAGTCTCTGGCAGAATCAAATCAAGAGTTAGAAAAATCAAACCAGCAATTGGATGCCAAAGTTCAACATCTTTCTATTCTCACTCAAAAATACGAGCATGAACTGGCGCTGTTTAAAAAGCACAAATTCGCCCAAAAGAATGAACACTTAACGGCAAAACAAATCCATCTGTGGGATGAAGCGGTTGAAGAAGATATTGCCGCGGTTGATCTAGAACTGGAGCGGCTGAATGCAGATAAAACCGATGCAGTGACACACAAAGCCACAGTCAATAAACCTAAACGTCGACCACTGCCAGATCATCTACACACCATCCGTATTGAGCATGAACCTGCATCAACCCAATGTGCTTGTGGATGCCAACTCCGGCGTATCGGCGAAGATGTCAGTGAAAAACTGCATTTCAGACCGGCACAGTTCTATAAGGAACAGCATATCCGTGGCAAATGGGTCTGTGATCAGTGCGACACCCTGACTCAGCAAGCGATGCCAGCCTATGTGATTGATAAAGGCATTGCTTCACCTGAACTGCTCAGCCATGTGTTGGTATCGAAGTATGCCGATCATTTACCGCTGTACCGTCAGCGCCTGATCTATCAGCGGGCGGGCATTGATCTGTCCAGATCCACGTTATCTGACTGGATTGGTCGCTGCGGTGTGGAACTGGAACCTCTGGCCAATGCCTTAAAACAGGTGGTGCTGCAACAGCGGGTGATCCATGCCGATGAAACGCCGGTCACCATTATGCGGATGGGTGAGAATGAGAAAAAACCGAAGAAAGGTTATGTCTGGGCCTATGCCACCACACAGTACAATCCAGTTCAAGCGGTGATCTATGACTTTCAGGATAGCCGTTCAGGTCAGCATGCAGAAGAGTTCCTGAATGGCTGGCAGGGCCATCTGGTCTGTGATGATTACAGTGGTTATAAAGCACGCTTTAAATCAGGCGATGTCATTGAGGTGGGCTGCATGGCACATGCACGTCGTAAATTTCATGAACTGCATGTGACCGGGAAAAGTCAGATCGCTGAACAGGCATTAGTGCTGATTCAGAAACTGTATGCCATAGAAGCAGAACTCAGGAAAAAGACCGATAGTACAGCAGAACACCGCCGCGAATACCGACAACAGCACAGCCAACCGGTGAGGCAACAACTGTATGAATGGCTCAACCAACATGATCTGACGGTGCCATCGAGTTCTCCAACCGCCAAGGCGATCAATTACAGTCTGAAGCGTTGGCCAGCCTTAAGCCGCTATCTGGATGATGGCAATCTACCCATTGACAATAACTGGGCAGAGAACTCAATGCGTCCCTGGGCATTGGGCCGTAAGAACTGGTTGTTTGCAGGTTCGCTGCGCAGTGGACAGCGAGCGGCAAATATCATGACTTTAATCCAGTCAGCAAAGCTGAATGGCTTGGATCCGTATGCCTATTTAAGTGATGTGCTGAAAAAGCTACCGACACATAAAGTGACCCAGATTGAAGAGTTACTGCCACACTGCTGGAAACCTAAATCGAATTAAAAAATTGGTATGGGATTCAGCGGACGCTTACGA
>NZ_JANBNX010000058.1:0-3371 GCF_035615275.1 Acinetobacter sp. IK23 | reverse complement strand
CCAAGCAGACGTGCACAGAAAACAGCAATTCAAGAACGAAATCTAAATCCTGTGCTTGACTTGGAAATGTCCATATAGGACATTTCTATTTGGTTATTAGGTAGGACATTTCTACTTGGGAATAACAGTTTTTTTATCTGATATAAATCATAGTCTTATTTTTTAACAAAAGCCCAACTCATAGTAATTGGGCTTTTTTAATGATTTGTCACCTTTCAGGATTACTTATTGATCAACTTTCCACAATTTCATGTAATCTCTCTTGGTTCTAAAGCTGATAAATATCTAATCTAAATCCTTCATATGTCGTAAGAGTTACTAAACTTTTGAATTGTTGAAATAGAAAATGACAATTTATATGTCACATAACAAACAAAAACCTTGGCTTATGTCCGCTAACTCAAACCCAAATAACCAAATACAGCCTTTTCAACTCGCTGTTGTAAATCATTTAAATCACTTTCCCCTGCTATGCCTGCCGCGTTAATCATTCCTTTACTTAAAGCAATCACATCTTGTGCGGCTGTCTGTGCATGTGAAATACCAGAATGTATAAACAGATCAGAAATTATGGTTTCAAGCTCGTGTTGAAGTTCACTTTCTTCCAAGTCTTTTCCAATGAGTTCAGAAGCAAACTCTAGTGTTCGTGCCAACTGTGGACGGCTTAATTGATGTTGTACAGCAGCCTGTATGATGAGTTTTAGTTTTTCTTTTAGGTCTGCGGCTTCACCTTGCTGTATAGCTTCAACAATATGATTTGATAGCTTGGCGCGCTCACGCCGAATTAACTCGACGATTAAAGCATCTTTAGATGGAAAGTATTGATATAGGCTCCCAATGCTTACGCCAGCAAGTTCAGCCACAGCATTTGTGTTAAATCCTGCAAAACCTAAAGACTCTAAAATGCGAGCAGCCGCCTCTAAAATAGCTTCAAATGTTGCCACTGAGCGTGCTTGACGCGGGCGTTTACGTGGGTCTGGAA
Organism: Acinetobacter sp. IK23; assembly: GCF_035615275.1. NCBI lineage: Bacteria > Pseudomonadati > Pseudomonadota > Gammaproteobacteria > Moraxellales > Moraxellaceae > Acinetobacter > Acinetobacter sp. IK23. Next base: position 2,389 of record NZ_JANBNX010000058.1, on the reverse strand, counting down.
GTGTTTCTAACATGGGCCGAAATGCGAGTATTTAATGTGAGCAATCACTCATATACTGACTGAGTCATGTTGATATGACAAGAAAATGCTGTCTTTTCAGTTGAACTACAACTCGGCCCAGTCATGGAGTGGTTATGTCTAGAACCTATACTTTTTTTATTCATTTAAGAGCTTTGCCTGCTTGGTTGGCTTTAGCTCGTGAAAAGCGGGCTGAGTTTAGTAAACAAAAGCTTGAACCTATTTTTGAGAAGTACCCGACTGTAAAAGTTCGTTGGTATGACGTTGAAGCATTTAGCACAAAAGCGAGTGATGTTGCTGTGTTTGAGACGACATCTCTGCAAGATTATTATTTTGTGATTGATGCGATTCGAGACTCTGAATTTTGTATAGTGCCCTACTTTGAGTTTGTAGAGATTATTCCTGCAATTGAAGATGGGTATGTGGAGTATGAAAGTTCTTTATAGAAGTTCGTAAATGATCTGTAAGTTGCACGACCAGTAGCTATTCTGGTCGTAATTGGCAAACTCTATCAATTTAAAGACTATAATAATTATGTAAAGTTTCGATCATTTCATTACTTAAATTTTTAATGACTATTAATGAAAGCTCTTCAAATTCATTAATACAAAAAACGATTTCATCAGAACCAATTAGTTTTAGTGAAATTCCCTTTTTTAAAAAACTAATAAATAAAATATTATTTAATAATTGAATAGTAAAATTTTCACTAAAACTATCTAAAAAAGTATCGCGATACTCTAGTATTTCACTTACCCAAAGTGAGGTATCAAAAATTGGAAATACAGATTCAAAGTTTTCAATTTCAATAATTTTTTTAGTTACTAAATTAATATCTGAATTTTCAAAACAAACCAAAGTTATTGAATTAAGCTCACCTGAATTTAATAAGCCTATTTCAAGAAGTGAAGAAATACCATCCCCAACTCTCCAATAAAGTTCAGAAGTAATATTGTCAGAAAAATTTACAGTGAGTGGTACATATTTATCAACACTTATCTGTATATTTTTTACATTTGATTTTTTATAAAATTTTAACATAATTTTCCCCTACAATTATTCCTACTATAAATTTAATGATTGATCTGAAGATAAGATTTTATTTAAGTATTAATTTAAAAATAAGGATATTATAAGGAACATCTAAAATTATTAAAAATGATTGATAAACCCATGTTCAACAAACCAAGTCGTAAGATTACTCTCTAATTTATCTAAATCAAAATCATCAAACTTGTACTTTCTAACAATCGGCGGCATTTCTTGCAATAATTTTTCACACAACGCTGTAACACGTTGTTCGTGCGTCATTACGACAAACTTATGATAATCCAGCATGATATCCATATATAAGACTTTTTCTTTTTTAGAGAAACGTAGTCGTGGTTTAAAAATAATATCTGGCTCACGGCACATCAAAACAATTACCATACCACTAACACTACTACCATAAAATTCAGACTCCATTAATTTATAAAACTTATTAGAAGTAATTTTTTGTTTAGCTTCTAAAACACCAGAATATGAATCTGTATCTGTTATTAAATGAAATTTAAACATTTCTATTTCACCATTTTATTGCCAAATTAAATGATTAAGTTGATCGATTATTTTCTCAAGCTCAAGCCCATAACTTGTAGGTTCAGAAGTATCATCAAATCCTTTATCACACAATTCAATCGCAACTAAATTCATTAACTCTTGGTATTCATTTTTTGTGCAACTCCCTTCAGACAGACATTTAACTAAATGTAAATTATTAGATGAGCGCGACTGAAGAATTTCTCTAATCACAAGTAACATTTTATTATTCATTTTATTCATACCATCTTTAGGTTTAGGTCATAAATTTTTAAGAACTATCTTTACACTTTTAACTCCATTAGTTTTCTACAAAAAATCTCTAATAATTCAAGTTTATCCACACAATCATCTGGAGCAATCAAAGAATTTAATATCTCTTCATCATTCACTAGATTAATTAAATGAATGCCCAACCATCCTGAGCTCCAAAATTCGATTCCCCCTAAAATTTTACTATCTTCGACCTCAACTCGCTCTAAATCCCCAAATCCCAAAACCTCTCCCTCCTTAAAACTAGTAAAAGTTATTTTATAATTTTCTTTAATTATAGGAAGATATACTTTATTAAAATAATTCAATGAGATATCCATGATTACACCCTTTTAAAAATCATAATAAAATTTCTACATTAAGTACTAACTTATACTTTGCCTATTAAATGGCTTTGTTGCATAAAGCCTTTGAAGGTAAAGTTTTCCTAAGTTGCTAAAATTTAGGTTACAACTTGGGTATGAGGTCTGCCTAATTCTGTAAATTTATTTAATACGGCTACACGTGCATGGATCTC
>NZ_JANBNX010000057.1:0-3432 GCF_035615275.1 Acinetobacter sp. IK23 | reverse complement strand
TGAGATTTATTACAATCGGGTCAGAAGACATTCTGCAAATGGCTGGTTAAGCCCTGAAGCCTTTGAGAAGAAATATTTTAAGAATTTAGAGGGATTTGTTGTCCACGATACTGTCTAGGATCACTGAAGAAAGTTTTAAGTACTTCCGATAAACCGGTCGCTTTAATTAATGAACTATTAGAATTATCAATTCAAGAAAAAAAACTTACTGATATCGTCTCATATGCAGAGTTAAAAGGGGATGTTGATTCAAAAGCTATTAGTTTAAAAGATGAGATTGAGCAAAAAATTATTGATTCTTTAGATGAAATTCAAAAAATACTAAACCAATCAATGGCTATGTATATTGATATATTCTATCAGGATCACCCAGCACATCCTACGATAAAACTATTAGAAACGAGTTATGAATTTAATCATAATCAAGATACTGGTACAGGAAAATCACATGCCAATATGATCGCTTTAGATTTTAGTATCTTTGAACATACATATTTACCTGTATTAATTCATGATTTAATTCTATTTAAAAATATTGAAGTCCATGCTTGTGAGCAGATCCTAAAAACTTATCTAAGTTTTGATAAGCAAACATTTATTGCGATTGATGAATTAAAAAAATATAGTGCAGAAATCATTGATTTGGTAAAAAGAGTAACTTTTTTAGAGCTAAGTCCACAACGATTAGCTTTCAAAAAATCATGGAAAAAATTAAAAGCTTCCTAAATTTACTTCCATGATTAAGTTGATAATTTCAATCATAAAAAAAGCCCGACATCCTGTCGGGCTTTTTCGTATTTGGTTGCTAGATATGACTCCTGTCGTATCTCACGTCCTGATGCATGAACCTATTATTGTTGTTTTATGTTCCGGAACATCCTGTTCCTGTATGAACTCATCATAGAAAAAAAGCAGAGGGCAGCCAATCCGCTAAATCCCTAAATCTATGTAAGATAAATCGTACAAATAACATTTTTTGCATTTATGCCATCATCATCGGGCGAAATGGACAATTGACATTCACTTTAAGTGGGTTATATTCCTGTTTAATATCTATACGATTATAGGAATGTAATCATGGTAACAGCAGGCGAAAAACCCGGAACAGGCTTCTATTTCTGTGCTCAGTGTGGTCATAGAGTGTTTTTAGAAATTAACACAGACCCTTTACCACCTTGCACGAAATGCTACTGCACACAATTTAAACGTTAAGAATGAAATAATATTTGCGTTCGCATTTAACAAAAAGCCCTGTCACCCGATGGGGCTTTTTGTTAGTTTAAAAATAAGACTTATATAACAAGACCCGTGATGGGCATGAAAAGGAAACCGTTATGGAAACAATATTGGGTTTATGTATTGGTGTGGGCCTGAGCGCTGCCTGCGGTTTTCGCGTGTTTGTGCCGCTACTGGTCATGAGCATTGCCACCATGATGGGATGGTTTGAGCCATCGAAAGGTTTTGAGTGGTTAGCTTTGCCATCGGTGTGTTTGGCTTTAAGCGTGGCAACGGTGTGTGAAATTGCAGCCTACTATATTCCGTGGGTGGATAATGCCTTAGACACAGTCGCAACTCCTGCGGCGATGATCGCGGGCACGCTTACCACGATGGCTGTGAGTAGTGGAGAAATGTCTCAATTTGCCAGTTGGGCAGCAGCCATTATTGTCGGTGGTGGTACGGCTGGTGTGGTGCAAATGAGTACCGTCGCTGCACGCGGTGTTTCAACTGCAACCACAGGTGGCTTAGGGAATTTTATAGTTGCGACAGGTGAGTGGATTGGAGCAATCTTACTTTCAGTTTCAGCTATGTTAGCGCCTGCGCTTGTGGCAATAGTGGTGCTGATTGCGGTTATTTGGGTGGTACGTTGGATTCGCCATAAAAAGCAAGAACAGGCGCATACCCCGCTATAGGTGAGTATAAATATCAGTTTTAAATAAGCATAAAAAAAAGCCCGACATCCTGTCGGGCTTTCTTGTATTTGGTGATTAGATATGACTCCTGTCGTATCTCACGCTCCTGGTGCTTGAACGTATTATTGTTGTTTTGTGTTCCGGAACATCCTGTTCCTGTATGACTTCATATTAGGAAAAAAGAGGGGTGTCGCCAATCCGCAAAATCCTTAAAAGTTTGTAGGAAAAAACGTACATAGCGAAATGATTTAACTTTTTAAAGTGAATATGAATAATAGCCATCTTGTTGCTTTAAGAAAAAATCGAATGCGTATTAGAAAATCTTCAAGACTATTGGTTATTAATGAAAATCATCAAATCCTATTATTTCAATTCACTCATATAAGTGATGCCTTAGCTGGACAATCCCACTGGGCAACCATAGGCGGAGGACTGGAAGAAGGGGAAACCTTCGAGCAAGCAGCTTGCCGCGAACTTTATGAAGAGTTAGGTGTAGTTAGACAAAATGTAGGCACTCATGTTGCAACACGCAATTTTGAAATGATGCTACCAAGTGCGGAAGTTGTGACTTCTGATGAAAGACTCTTTATTGTTTTTATTAAAAATGAAGAAGTGAACACATCGAACTGGACTGAACAAGAAAAGCTTGTGATTAATAAAAGTCGGTGGTGGACGCTTGATGAACTAAGACAAACTGACGAAATTGTTTATCCAAACAACATTCCTAATATTCTTATAAATAGCCTGCCACAAATTTTTAAACCCTAAATATTCAGATATAAAAAAAGCCCAACATCCTGTTGGGCTTTTTCGTATTTGGGTACTAGATATGACTCCTGTCGTATCTCACGATCCTGATGCATGAACCTATTATTGTTGTTTTGTGTTCCGGAACATCCTGTTCCTATATGACTTCATATTAAGAAAAAAGAGGGGAGTCGCCAATCCGCAAAAACCTTAAAAGTTTGTAGGATAAAACGTACAAGCTACTATTCATCTTGAGGTAAAGGCCAAAGAATATCTTTGTTTTGCTTGAATTTTTTGTACCAATATTGGCTTATCAGCGCTTTGTCATCTTTATCGAAATGATAAACGAATATATCTAAAGCTTCATTTAGGTCGAGGTCATAGCGAAACTTGGCAGTAGCTAAATGATCTTGTATTTCATATAACTGATTAAATATAGGCAAAGAATCTTCATAAGTTAATAATTGAATTTGTTGAAGAAGTTCTTTTATTTGAAGTTCATACGCATCTAAAACTCTTGCCAGATCAATCCTTACATCTCTATAGGTGATAAGTCTTTGCTCAAATTCATCCCATGTGTAGTTCATTCTAATAAATGTTCAAAAGTTGAATGTAAGCACAGCATAACTGGATTGGTTATAAAATTGATCGTAAGCGTCCGCTGAATCCCATACCAATTTTTTAATTCGATTTAGGTTTCCAGCAGTGTGGCAGTAACTCTTCAATCTGGGTCACTTTATGTGTCGGTAGCTTTTTCAGCACATCACTTAAATAG
>NZ_JANBNX010000056.1:0-3608 GCF_035615275.1 Acinetobacter sp. IK23 | reverse complement strand
TCGCTTGATTAAAGCTTGGTTATACGAGGACCAATTGGTTGTACGATAGATTTTAGGTGTAGGCTTCTTCATCTGGAAATTATATTACTGAAGAAGCCTTCAAGAATAGCTTTGTGCAACAAAGCCTGTTTCGACTATTAAGCCGCGTTATTTTGCTTAATATATTTCTCTAGCATTTTTTCTTTCACATCAACATGCATATTGATTTTACTGAGGTCGCCCTTATAGTGCTCAACAACGCGTTCATCCATAATTTTTGACCACCAAGATGGAATAAACGCAGGCAAAATCATTGCACCATAACCTGCTGGTAATTGCGGTGCATCTTCAAAATGCCGCAAGGTCTGAAAGCTACGAGTTGGATTTGCATGATGATCTGAATGCCGTTGTAATTGATACAAGAACAGATTGGTCACCACATTATTATTATTCCAGCTGTGCTCTGGCAAAGTACGTTCATATTGGCCATTTTCTTTCTTTGCACGCTTTAAACCATAATGTTCAATGTAATTCACCGATTCAAACAAAGTTATTGCATACGCAGCTTGAGTAACTTGAAATGGAATCGAACGCGCACCAAATTTCGCAAACATGGCTGCATGGTACACAGCCGACATTGCCCAGCCATGAATCAGTTCATTTTCCTTACAGAAGAAAGGCAATTTCTTACGCTCTAAGCGATTCTTCTCAATTTCAATCGCCGATTTAAAACTCCCAACTACAGTCCGCGGTAAGAACTTCCAAAAGGTTTCGCCAAATTTTGAAGATGCTGGGTCCTCAGGTGTCGCAACACGGCGGTGATGTCCATAAGGGTGTTCAATTCGGAAATGGTTATACCCCGAAGGTGCTAACGCCAAATGAGATAAATAATGTTCAAGTCGACCACTCTTATGACTAAGTTCATGTGCAGTATTAATCGCAATCCCATTGACCATTCCTACTAAAGTTCCAAGTAAAACCTGATCAGCTATAGGTGTATTTTTACGAGTTGCCAAATATGCTCCATAGATATTGGTTGCATATTGCAAAGGAATAAAAAGTTTAACAATACGGGCGTAATACGGATCCGCTTCTAAATCAGCGATTGCATCTAATGGTGGATTTTCCTTGTCTTCACCAATCAGTTTATCTAATGCTGGAATAACACCATGAATAAATAATGGTCCAAATGAAGCGAAGAACTTTTTAGTTTTTTTAGGACCAAATTGGTAGCCTGCTAGCCCACCCATTGCTATGGTCGGTACAGCTAAACCCAATAGCCATAAATGACGTTTTTTATCCTTAAATTTTGTTGTCGCTTGCTCGACATCCAGTTGAGTATGCATATTCATTAGAGACTCCAATCAAACACAAAATGTTTTGCTTGAATTGATTGTGCTCGCTCATAGACCCTCTATATTATCATTTTAAGACTTGCTATTATCATTTTAAGACTTTGCTGAGTTTTTCTTGTGCAGAAGCAACAGATTCCTGTTATCCCATCACGTTATTATTTACGGCTGATTGAAATTTTAATCGGCACGCATCAATACGATAATGATTTACTGAGGGCATTCCAACAAGAACTGGCAAAAACAGAATTATTATCGATTCAACAAATTGAACAATTCATTGAGATGGGTTTGAGTTTGCCCAACACTCAAGAATTAGCCTTTGAACTGGGTAAGAATATTAAACTCAGCTCACACAGTCTGGTGGGTTATGCGCTAATGACTAGTCCTAATTTGGAACATGCACTTAGGCTGATTGCACAATATTTTAGACTGATTATGCCGAGTTTTAAGCTCAGCATTGGGTTTCCGACCAATCAGCAAAAGGTTGAATTATTATTTGAACCGATTTTGCAGATGAATAAGCAGTGTTTGGCTTTTCATATTGAAGCGATTGCCGTGGCGTTTTACTACAGCTTGTTAGAGTTGGTAGGCCAGCAATTACAGCGCTATCAAGTGTATTTGAGTATTCCTGAGCCGAGCTATCAAGAACGTTACATATCTTTAGTGAAGGCCAATTTCCACTTTAACTATACATGGCTTTCAGGTATACGCGTGGTGATTGATGAGCAACAACTAACACTACCCTTGCCTCTAGCTGACGCACATAGTTTAAAAATAGTTGAGCAACGCTGCCAGGAACAAATCCAGAAGATCTACCATCAAGGCGAAATTGTTGAATGGGTCAGCATGATGTTGCGACAAGCCAATCAAGTTCCCACCCTAATGGAATGTGCCAAAGTATTAAATATTTCGACCAAAACCTTGCAACGTTATTTACAGCAGCAAGGTGTTGAATTCCATGCTTTAAAGCAACAAATCAGCACTGAGCGTGCCATTGATTTATTAGAGAATTCTAGCTTTACCATTACCCATATTGCCTATGAACTGGGCTATTCTAATCCTGCCAATTTCACCCGTGCATTTAATAAAGTACACGGCTGTAGTCCACAAGCTTATCGGCAAGAATATCTCAAGAAAGTAAATCTACTTTAGAACCACTAAACATAAACCAGCGCCTATAGGCAAAATACTACTCATGAAATCTGCATTCTTTTTAATCAAAGATAAAAATGGACTTACCTCAGCTGCATGTGAAATAACCTTATCAATAATAAGAACACCACCTTTGGGCTTCATCAGACGCTTTAAATCTGGCCAATAACTTTCATATGCATCACGTTCAGCGTCTAACAAAATAAAATCGAAAGTTTCCTGAGCTTCATTTAAATAATCTGCGGCATCCCCTATCCAAAAATTAACCACTTCATTTAATGCCAGTTCAGTAACATGGCGTTTCGCCTCATTACTACGATTGGCATCAATTTCAAGCGTGATTACTTTTCCGTGTGTCGATTGTGCAGCCTCAGCAAGCCATAAAGTAGAATAACCTGTTGAAGTACCAATTTCTAAAATTGATTTGGCCTGCTGCATTCGAATCAATTGCGATAGAAGTTTTGCAGAATCAGCCTCAATATTTCGATAGCGCAGCAAGCGATCTGACTGCTGGGCATCATGTCGTTTAAAGGTGTCATATAAATCTGCAACTCTTTGTAAGAAAAAAGTATTTGGCATATTTTCACCTTTTAAAATTGTTATTTTATATGACAGCCGTTTAAATTAAGTGCTTTGAATTAACTTGAACCGCGGCACGATACTTCCATCAGCCATTTGAACCGTTTCAGTAAACATATCTAGCGGACGTACCCATGTTGAATAGTCACCATAAAGACACTGATAAACAACTAACTCCTCTTCAGTCTCGCTGTGTTTTGCTACAGAAAAAACTTGATAGAGATTACCTTTATAATGCTGATAAATGCCGCGTTGCAATGACATGAAAGTACCTTTTAATGTTATGACATAAAATCTTTACAGCCATATAACATATATAAATTTTTAAATACTTTCACTTTAAAAGATAAAAAAGAGTAATAAAGAGCATTTAGAGATAAATTATTGATCTTATTTATGAATACACTCAATAATTCAAAAAACCGATTAAATCTATAAAAACATACTGTTTCACCTATTTTGTGTTTTCACGTACTATGCATCTATTGAAAGAATTTGGATGCATTGGAGTAAAAACAGATGTTAGATCAAAACATTAAAACT
>NZ_JANBNX010000055.1:0-4239 GCF_035615275.1 Acinetobacter sp. IK23 | reverse complement strand
TAATCACTGGCATGGATTTCTAACTTGCTATCAGAGGTAATCCCTGCTCCTGTTTCTCTTGCATTAATGATTGCCAAAAGTATTAAACGCTGTTCAGTTACTTCAAGGTTATAACTTGCGTTCATTAATGCATTATCTTTCACAACTAATCCGTTTTTCATATAAAAGACACTATGTTTTTTATGTGTATTTAGACACATTATATAATTATGTGTCTAAATACAAACCATTTGTGTCTTTATAACAAACTATTTGTGTCTTTATAACAAACCATTTGTGTCTTTATAACAAACCATTTGTGTCTTTATATAGCATGAAAGCATTGCTATTAAAGGTTTTCAGAAATCCTAAAAGCATTTAAAAGCATTTAAAAATATTAAAAGCACTGGGGGAGGGGGGTAAAACAGCCCTATGGCACTCGCTTCGCTCGTGACATTTTGAACTCGCTTCGCTCGTTTAGGGGCTGTTTTTCTGTTAATGCTATCTAGGATTCAAAAAGCAAAAGCAAGAATGGATTCGCTTCGCTCATAGAGCTTTTTTGCTCGCTTCGCTCGGTCTAGGGGCTAGTTTCGGCATGAAAATATAGATTTTCTAGGATTCAAATCATTTAAAAGCGGTTTTTCAGAGGGTCGATGGTCGAATATTGCTAGTTCGCTCGTAGACACTCGCTCTATAAGACCATGTATTGTTTAGATAATTTTAATAAACGCCAAAAAAGAAAATTTAAATTTTAGCGTGAACGTGGCTTATGGCTTTGTGTTTTTGATTCAGCCAGTAGTTTATTGGCTTCGTCATGTTTTCCTTGCTCACGTAAGGCTTTACGTGCAAAAAACGCCTGTTTTTCTCGTTCTTGTTGTGCCTTAGCTTCCTGTTTCCGCTTTTCCTGTTCGGCTAACTTTCGTTGTTGTTCACGTTCAAGGTGAAGTCTTGCTCGATCATGTTTGGCTTTCAGGTTCGGATTAGCTTTGTTTACGATCTCTTTTGCCCGATCTGTATAGCGTTCAGGTTCTAAACGTGGGGTTTTGGTCTTTAAATCTCGTTCCTGACTGTCCAATTCTTGCCATTGGGTTTGAATTTCTGCATTTGCAGCATCCCATTTCCCACCAAAAAACATAGGTCTTTTGCCTAATTGTTCTTTTTGGTGTTCAAGATTGGTTTTTGATAGCTCTATTTGCTCCAAAACAGCGTTTATTTGCTCGATTTCTGTTTTTTGGGTGGTTAGTGCTATGTTTTTTGCTTCCGTGGCTACAGCGTCGTTATATTGCGAAATAACGCTATATGCGATTTTGGTTAATTCTTCAGGGGAACGTTGTTCCTGGTCTTTTTCTTTTTGGCGTTGTTCCTGGTCTAATTTTTCCCTGGTCTGAATCAAGTTATTCAACAGTCGTTCAGATGCTTGTATCTCTTGATCTAAACCTTTGATGTGTTGGCTAAATTGGTTGCGTTCACGGATGGCATCATTGGATAGACTGATTTCGGTGTCTATGCCTTGTCTGCGAAGTTGGGTAACTTGTGGCCCCTCATGTTGAGTGGCTTCAAGGTCTATGCCTTGATCTTTGTAACTACGGTGATCGACACGATCTGCAAAGCCATGTTTTTCTAAATGGCGGTTGGTCAATTCTGCAAAGTGTTCTCTCCAGTGGCTCACGGTTTCACTGGATTGCTCTTTGTTGAAGTCTCGATTTTTCTTTTTGGCAAAGTCGCCTGTCTGTGGGTCAATCTGCCGACTGGTGAACATGATGTGTGCATGAAAGTTTCTTTCATCACTTCCGCTTTTGGTATGTGGAGCATGGATACATGCGTCCACGATCACACCATGTTTTTCTACAATTTCCTGACATAGCTCATCGAGCAAGTCTTGTCTTTGTTCTGCATTAAACTCATGGGGAAAGGCAATTTCAAACTCTCTTGCTAAGGTTGCATCTTTTCTACGTTCAACCTGTTCAACTGCATTCCATAATTCTTGACGGTCTAATAATTCTTTTTTGGTGTTTTCAGGTGCATATATTTTTTTAGATTCCACACCTGTTTTTTGAGTGTAGTCCTGAATTTTACCTTGATAATGATCTTCTAGTTTTTCACCCGAACGATAGGCAGAACATGCAACGGCTGAACGCCCTGCACTTCGGCTTATCGCTTTGACTGAAAAATGAAAGATTGCCATTTTGCTTTTGCTCTTAAATTTGGTTTTCCAAATTTCACCAATCTGCATAGATTGGTTCGGGGTTGTAGGGGGAATCCCCTGCCGTACTTCCATTGAATAAAAATCGAAGATTTTTTTCAATGGTAAAGTGCGCCCTTTGGGAAAACCACGATAGCAGATAGTACCTTGAATTTCAATTCATGTACGCTTATGCTAACTGTGGTTTTTTTAGGCATTGGATTTGTAATGAAAGTCGAATCTTTGGAACAGCAAATTGCTAAACAAGAAGAACGTTTGAAACAGCTTAAAGCTCAGAAGCAAGCTGTTTTGGCTCGTGAAAAAAAGAAAGCAACGGATCAACAGCGAAAAGAAGATACTAGACGTAAAATTTTGCTTGGTTCTTTGGCGTTAAAAAAAATGCAAGATGATTCAGAAAAGGCAAAAATTCTTGCTGACTTGAACGAGTATTTAACAGAAGATCGTGATAGAAAATTATTTGGTCTTTGATTTTAATTACTGCTTGAGCTTTTTTTGTATGTCCTGAATCCTTGTAACTAGACCATCCACACAATCCTTATGACGTTCATAAAGTGGGTGGTCTTTATTCTGCCAGTTATCCAATATTTCTTTGGCTTCGATGTACTCTTGTTCTAGTTTGTATAGTTGACCTTTCAGTCCAAAATTATCTTTATTCCAGATAGCTAATAGCTCGGTTTCACTTAGTTTTGATAAATCAGTCATTAGTAATACTCCCATTTAACCTTTAAAATCTGTTTCTGTTCGCAATGCCTTGAATATGCGTTTTACTGTCCATAACAATCTAGTCATAGTACATAAACCTTTTAAAAGCTTTATCAAAGTTCATGGAAAGTACGTCACAGGATTGTTCAAATTGCATGATCTCAACCCACTCAATAAATTTTTCATCAATTACATCAAAGTTGCTTGATTCATTTATAAACTTTCCAGAGCTTTCCCAGAAATCTGAAAAAAATCTAGCAAAACGTATGACTTCATTACATTCACCATAATGGTATGCAATATAAGAATAGTGGTGTACTACGAAGTTATGGAAAAAATGTTGTAGTGCATAAAGTACTTGCTGTTGCTTGGAATTCCATTCTTCATATCTAGGAAATGGTAAGCCTCCTTTAGTTTCATCATCTTTATCAAAATATCGCAGTATTGGTCTTTTCATAGTCTAAATCCTGCTTTTTCTAAAATTGGATACAGTTCTCTAAATTTTTCAGGCTCTAAAAGCATCTCAGCAATACGTTTTGCAAAGTCTTCGTATGATTCTGTACCTTGGGAATATTTAGACATTACAGGCATCTCAGACAGCTTGTGAGCGAATAAATGGCGTTGTGCATCTGTCATTTTGGCAAACAGATCGGTTGTATTTGGATCTCGTTTCGGGTCAACTGGCTTTTCAATTTTTGGCTGTTGTTTTTGCTTAAATTTGAATGAAAAACCTGTAATTGTTCTTCCCTTTTTATGCTGTTCATACGTCACTATGATGTCTGTATGTTCGTTAATTTGCTTAATAGATGGCTCTAGAACACGACTTTTAAAATGATTCATTGCTTTATATTCATCATTCTCAACGCCTAATTTTTCTCTGAATTCTAATAATTCTAGTGGTGGAACTTTCCCAATGCCACGCCAAGCAATAAGCAGCTCATAAAGGCGGATAGCATATTTCCCTGTAAGCTGTGCTACTTGGGTTATTTGATAGCTTGTGAAGTGCTGTTCTAGTCTTGTGATTAAAGGAACAACGTCAGGCGCAAAAGTAATTTCTAGTGTTGCAGAGTCATCAATATACTTGATACGACTTACCCAACGAGAACGAACAGTACCAATGCCCTTTTTTGTTTCTTCTTGGAAAGAAAATTGACGTTCAAATAAATTGTTTACGGCACTCTTAAGTGCTTTATAGGCTGCTTCTTTTGTTACATTAAACTGCTTTGAATAATCACTGGCATGGATTTCTAACTTGCTATCAGAGGTAATCCCTGCTCCTGTTTCTCTTGCATTAATGATTGCCAAAAGTATTAAACGCTGTTCAGTTACTTCAAGGTTATAACTTGCGTTCATTA
>NZ_JANBNX010000054.1:0-4465 GCF_035615275.1 Acinetobacter sp. IK23 | reverse complement strand
CGATCACGGCATTAGACAAAGGCTGGACTTTACAAAGCAATGGGTCAAATGCGGCTGCAGTCAAAGCTGGCGATACGGTAGATATTGGTACGGTTGCGGGTGAAACGAACCTGAAAGTGACCAAGACTGGCAATACAATTCAGTATGGACTGAATCGTGATCTGGATCTGGACAGCGTAACCACAGGTGACAGCAAGCTGGATAGCAATGGATTAACCATCGCTGGTGGACCAAGTGTGACCAAGACAGGTATTGATGCTGCTGGCAACACCATCAGTAATGTAGCAGCAGGCACCAATGCTACCGATGCAGTAAACAAAGGCCAGCTTGATGCATTAAGCACGTCAAGCAACAACAAGACTGATGCCTTGGGCAACAGCACAGCCAACAATCTGGGTGGTGGTGCAAGCTATGACAGCACTACCGGTGCAGTCAGCTCGCCAACCTACACTGTGAATGGCAATAACGTCAATAACGTAGGCGATGCGATCACGGCATTAGACAAAGGCTGGACTTTACAAAGCAATGGGTCAAATGCGGCTGCAGTCAAAGCTGGCGATACGGTTGATATTGGTACGGTTGCGGGTGAAACGAACCTGAAAGTGACCAAGACTGGCAATACAATTCAGTATGGACTGAATCGTGATCTGGATCTGGACAGCGTAACCACAGGTGACAGCAAGCTGGATAGCAATGGATTAACCATCGCTGGTGGACCAAGTGTGACCAAGACAGGTATTGATGCTGCTGGCAACACCATCAGTAATGTAGCAGCAGGCACCAATGCCACCGATGCAGTAAACAAAGGCCAGCTTGATGCATTAAGCACGTCAAGCAACAACAAGACTGATGCCTTGGGCAACAGCACCGCCAACAATCTGGGTGGTGGTGCAAGCTATGACAGCACGACAGGTGCAGTAAGCTCGCCAACCTATGTCACCACTAAAACTGACGGTACAACAGTTAATGCCAGCAATGTCGGTGATGCCTTAACCAACCTGAACAATGAGGTGGTTAAACCAATTACCTTTGCGGGTAACAGCGGCAGTGTTGACCGTAAGTTGGGTGAAACCCTGAATATCACAGGTGGTCTGACAGCGTCAGGTTCGAACTCGAATGTGAAGACGGTGATCAGTGGCAATACGGTTGACATTCAACTTGCAGATGCACCTGTATTTGCAGGGAAGTTGACAGCAAGCGGACTGGATGCCAATGGTGAGAAAGTTACCAATGTTGGTGCGGGCACCAATGCTACCGATGCAGTAAACAAAGGCCAGCTTGATGCATTAAGCACGTCAAGCAATAACAAGACTGATGCCTTGGGCAACAGCACAGCCAACAATCTGGGTGGCGGCGCAAGCTATGACAGTACGACAGGTGCAGTCAGCTCGCCAACCTATACCGTGAATGGCAACAACGTCAATAACGTGGGCGATGCGATCACGGCATTAGACAAAGGCTGGACTTTACAAAGCAATGGATCAAATGCGGCTGCAGTCAAAGCTGGCGATACGGTTGATATTGGTACGGTTGCGGGTGAAACGAACCTGAAAGTGAGCAAGACTGGCAATACGATTCAGTATGGACTGAATCGTGATCTGGATCTGGACAGCGTAACCACAGGCGACAGCAAGCTGGATAGCAATGGTTTAACCATTGCTGGTGGACCAAGTGTGACCAAGACAGGTATTGATGCTGCTGGGAACACCATCAGTAATGTAGCAGCAGGCACCAATGCTACCGATGCAGTAAACAAAGGCCAGCTTGATCATGTAGATAATCGTGTAACACAGGTTACAAATACAACTGCAAGTATCTTTGGCGGTGGTGCTCAAGCTAATACAGATGGTTCAATTTCTAACCCGACTTATAATGTTGCAGGTACGAGTGCAAATAATGTCGGTGACGCTTTAACAGCACTTGATAAAGCAGTCACTGATGCAGGTAATGCAGCAAATGCAGGTTGGACAGTTTCAGCTAATGGTGATGGTGCGACTGCTAAAAACATCAAGCCAAATGGTAAAGTGAACTTTACTGGTGATGATAACTTAACTGTTGCTCAAACTAGTGAGACGGACAACGAAGGCAATATCAAAGTTGCACTAAACAAAAACTTGAAGGTTGATAGTGTCACGACTGGTAATACGGTTATCGATACGACTGGCGTAAAAGTTGGTGATAACGTCCAGTTAGGATCAACAGGCTTAATTATTGCTGGCGGTCCGAGTATCACTACTTCTGGAATTAGTGCTGGTAACAAAACGATAAGTAATGTAGCAGCAGGTGTTTCTTCTACAGATGCCGTAAACAAAGGACAACTAGATAGCGCAATAAGTAGCATAAACAATAACGTTGGTGCTCTTGCTAATAGTGCTGTGCAATACGATAAAAATAGTGATGGATCAGTTAACAAAGACTCTATTACTTTAGCTGGTGGTACTAATGGTACAACCATTAAAAATGTAGCAAACGGTACTATAGCAGAAGGTTCTAAAGATGCTGTTAATGGAGGTCAGTTATGGACTGTTCAACAACAGGTCAATAAGAATACAGGGGATATTTCGAATCTCCAGACTGACATCAGCAATATTAACAATGGTAAATCAGGTTTAGTTCAGCAAGCTGATAAAGATGCTGCGATTACTGTTGGTAAAGATACTGGTGGTACTCAGGTTAATGTTGCTGGAACAGCAGGTGACCGTACGGTAACTGGTGTTAAAGCGGGAGCCGTTACGGCGACTTCAAAAGATGCAGTAAATGGCTCTCAACTTAATACCACAAATCAAGCACTTGTAAACTACTTAGGTGGTGGAGCAGGTTATGACAATATTACCCAAAGCTTCTCAAATCCAACATATAACGTAGGTGATAAATCTTACAACAATGTTGGTGATGCGATAGGTGCATTGAATCAAGCGGACCAAACATTAAATACCAAAATTGATAATGTAAGTAACAAGCTTGAACAAGCATTCTATGCGACAAACCAACGTATTGACGATGTTGAGAAAAGAGCGAATGCAGGTATTGCCGCTGCGATGGCATTAGAAAATGCACCATTTGTAGCTGGTAAATACACTTATGCTGTTGGCGCTGCTTATCATGGTGGTGAGAATGCTGTCGGTGTGACTTTACGTAAAACTGCTGATAATGGACGTTGGTCACTAACTGGTGGTGTAGCTGCAGCTTCTCAAGGTGATCCAAGTGTTCGTATCGGTATTAGTGGTGTAATTGACTAATTTCGCTAGGCGAGGAAGGCATAGTCCTTCCTCATTCTCCATTTCGAGAGTAAAAATATGAAAAATACAGTTAAAGCGTTATTTATTGCTGTTCTTTCTGGCCTAGCAATGGTTAGTTATGCGCAAGAAGAAGCAGTATCTCAAAAAAATGTCACGTTTCCTAAAGTATCAGATAGCTATCTTAAGCAAGTAAAACGTTATGAGTATGATGACGTTGCGCGCTTAGATTTAGGGCTAAATAAAGACCAGATTCGAGCTTTACTCGGCAATCCACAATTTAGTGAAGGACTGTTTGTCGTAAAAGTCTGGAATTATGTACTAGATATACGTGTACCAAATAGTAACCAATACCAACGTTGTCAGTTACGCATTGATTTTAATAAAAAATATTTGGCTGAACGTTTATCTTGGAAAGGTGAAGCATGTGAAGGATTGATGGCTTGGGGCGAAAATAATCAGCCTCCTGCAAGTAGTATTGCGGTTAATGGACGTACAGCGAGTGTTTTATTTGCTTTTGATCGATCTGATGCTAGTGCAATACAGCAAGGTTTAAACAATATAGACAATGTTGTCGATCAGATTAAGCAAATCCCCTCAACAACACCTATTATTGTTTCTGGATTTGCAGATCCATTAGGTAAATTTAGTTATAACCAAGAGTTATCATCTAAACGAGCGAATACAGTTGCCAAATTACTTGTAAAACAAGGGATAGACCCAAACCGTATTCAAATACAAGCGAATAGCCAGACTGATTTATATCAGCAATGTTCAAGTGGTCACAATTCTCAACTTATTCAATGCTTAGCGCCGAATAGACGTGTTAATATAAGTTGGTAAACAGCCTGTCACGAAAAAGTAATCATCCCTAGGATGGTTACTTTTTTCGTTTAAAGAGGGACTAAAAAAGTAAAAGGATATATTTTAACCCGAATCCTGCTTAAGCCGATGATTCCTTAATTTGAATTGTTGGCTTATTTCCATGGGTTAATTGATATGCACATAGTGAGGCGTAAATTCCACTCAGAAATCCATGAAGACTACGTGCTTTACTCGTCACTAAATTGTATTGCCCCTTCAATAAACTGAATAATGTTTCTTGATCCTAGCCAAAATAATGGACAGTACTTCCCTCTAAAGATAACGTAACGTTAACTTTGGAGATCCAAGAAATGGCCAAACGTTTTAGTGCTGAATTTAAACAGCAAGCAATTGATTATGCACTT
>NZ_JANBNX010000053.1:0-5174 GCF_035615275.1 Acinetobacter sp. IK23 | reverse complement strand
GAACGAAAAACCGATATTAAAAACCTACGCCAAAGATGGGCAGATTTATGCAACAGCCATTTAGAAAAACATCAAATTGACAGCCGTATTGATATGCGAAGCTACAAAGAGCAAGGCATAGAGAAAGACCCTGAAAAAAAACTTTTACCAAGCCAAGCCAAAGACCCTGAAATCAGGGAAGCCCTGCGACAGTCACGCACAGCCTATAAAGAGCTTGCACAACTAGACTTAGGCGACCCGAAAAAAGACCTGAAAGACCTCAAAGACAGCCCAATTTCAGACAAAGAAATTAAACAGGGTATTGAGAGCTTTAAGGCTGATTTTGACAGCTTTAAACAGCTAGCTTTGCAACAGTACAAAGAGCAGCAGAAATTAGAACGCGAGCAACAGAAAACTATGAAGTTTAAAGGGATGAGCCGATGACACCTGATGAAAAAAAGTTATATGCACTGATGGCAGTCGCAGAACAACAGCAGAACCTAGTCAATCAGGCTGTTAAAGAGCTTCAAATCACCGAAGAACGCATTCAGAAGGTCATAGCAGGGCAAACCCATAGCACCGTATCAAAATCGCTAAATACGGGCTTACAAGAGGGCACAGCGGAGCTTATTAAGACTGCTAAGGCACTTGGACGCTTGAATAACTCTATTGATTCTGTGATTCATCAATGGTCATGGAAGTTAATTGCCATTGTCTTAGGTGCTTTTGCCATTTTGATGTTGGCAATGACTTGGTTATTTGTGGTTTACATCAAACCTTTAGGCAATATTCCGCAGATCGAGAGCCTAAGACAGCAGGGAATCCAGTTTGATATTGGAAGCTGTACCGTCGGAGAAGAATCTAAAACGTGCGTCCGAGTGATGAAAAAGCAATGCGGATATGGAAAAAATGGCGATTTTTGCGTCATAGACCCCAAATGATAAGTACTTGATAAAGAAAAAGCCCATTCAGTATTGAAACTAAATGGGCTTTCGCTTTATATTCAGCGGTACGCAGTTATTTGATGCTTCGAACCATCGAATAACGAAGATCAGCAGAGCTACCAACTCGTGCAGATTTCACCACAAGGCTTGTACCTGAACTCTATTTTCACAATAAACAGTGTTTAGATCAAGACTCAAAATGATAAGTCTTCGTTAATACGTGTTTTTATTCATCAAATAAGCATCATAGATCGAGCGTTGCCTGCTTCTGCGTGTCCGTTTTACGGATTGGCATGCGTTGCATGTGGAGGGAATAAGTGTCACTGGTGCAACGTAGCGATAGTCGAAAGGCTAAACCGCTTACAGGGGATTCTCACAAAGGCGGAGCGTTGGAAGTAGTTGTATAGGTCGGTTAAGTTGCATGTTGGGGAAACCCTCGCATAGATATCGCCATACTTCGACAGGGAGCGTGTGGGAGAAGGTGCAAGACCTTTAGTCCTTGTCTGCATGGTCAGCAAAACCATGTGCGGATACGACCGATATACGTGGCTCCGAAGCCAAAAGAATATGCGGTAAATCGGCAATACTTAAAGGATGCGTCATTTTTTTAAATGACCGCCTTTAGGGAAAGTATTGCCGAAACTCTCTCAACCGTTCACCAAAGCCAAAGCACGAAGTGCGACGCTTTGGGGGCGAGTTGAGAAGTTGAGAGCATTTATTGCTTTTTGATTTATGAGATAGTTTTAGGATAAATTTAAAATTATGCTTAGGCTATTTAATTGGAAAGTTATTGATTCATTCTCACGATGGATAAGATTCAATTTGAAAAAATAAAGTTCCAGCTATCAGTTTTGTTATTTGAATAATTGAATCTTTCAAGTGAGTTTAATTGATGTTTATAAAGTTTTGTCCTTCAGTACCGAATTATTCGGTGTAATGATGATTTCTTTCTTAAATTTGAAGCAACCTACTGTAAATTCCTCAAGCAAAGCCATCACTGTTTAAGAATCCGAACTGGTCAACTAAGCATCTCAGAAATCGCCTTTATCGCCATTTGGTATAAATGTTCTCACTTCAGCAATTTCGTTAAAGCATTCTTCTCATGGCTGAAGAAAGATAAATGTAATTTATTTAAAAGCTTACCCTGCTATCAACGGATGATTCACCTCATTAATATGCATCAGTTTGCACTACATGCTTTACATTTAGCCTTCACTTTACCTGTTTGTAAAAACCAACGGATTCAACGCCATAAATCATTATCTAAAATTGCTTCTCGTGGTAAAAGCTCAATGGGCTGGTTCTACGGCTATAAATTACATGTTGTGATGAATCAACTTGGAGAAATAGTTTGTTCGGCATTATCCAATGGATATGTGGCTGACATAAAAATGGTTGAGCATTTGGTTGAAGGCTTAGAAGCAAAGCTTTACGCGGATCGTGGGTTTGTTCAACTACAAGAATCTGATGAATATCACTTAAAACAGCGCAATAAAATAGAGACTTTATTCAGCCTATTGAAAGGACAGTACAATTTAATAACGAGTAAAGCGCGTATATTTCGGGCTTTTTAAGTGGGATTTATGCTTCGTTATGTGCATACCAACTTATCCATCGAAATAAGCCAACCATTCAGATTATAGAATCATTGGCTTAAACAAGATTGGGGTTAAATTAGTAATATATTATTAACATATAAATTAAAATTTATTTGATAAGATAACCTGATTACTTTTAAGTAAACTAGTTATGAACTCCTTAGTTTCTGTACTAGTATACTTATTGACAATAATCTGTTTTAGTTCATTTTTTGTATGATTAAGTAATTTTATAGGTGCATGTTCTCCTCTTTTGATTAGCGGTGTATATCTATTCAAAAATATTGAGAGAAGATCTATTTTATCTTCTGATATTATAGAATTGTTATTTATAATAAAATCATAAGCTGATAAATAAATTTTCACAGCATCCCTAGGAGGTGTCCCATTTTTAGATAGTGAGATTTCATCAGTATCACATGTAAAGTAGTACTTTTTAGAATTTCCTAAAATGGCAATATTATTAGATATACTATATGCTTTCATCATAAACCAATTATCTTCTCTTACTTTAATATTAATTGGAAAATTAATTTCATAATTTTTTATGGTAGCTGCTCTGAACAGCTTCCCTACAGCATTTAAACTGTTGAATAATTTAGTATCTTTAAATTTTAAATTTGTAATGTCATTTTTATAAAAAAAAGCAGAAGAGCTAATTTTTCTTGAACTATTCTGGTTTTTAAAAAATGGCATACAGACCATATCGATTGTTAGGTCATTACTAATTAAATTAACAGCGTCCATTAAAGCATTTGGTGTAAGGTAATCATCTGAATCTAAAAATAAAAGGTATTCACCTGAAGATAAATTCATGGCGTCATTTCTTGGTGCTGAAGCACCGCCTGAGTTTATTCTTCTCTTCATAATTAATATATTTGGAAATAAATCAAAAAAGCTTTTAATAACCTCAAAAGAATTATCTGTTGAACAATCATCAATAATAATTAATTCAAAATATTCTTTACTATACTTTGATTCTAATAACTTATTTAAACAAAATTTGATTTTATCTGCTCTATTGTAAACAGGAATTATTATTGAAATAAAAGGAGTTTTTTCAGTACTTTTTTTAACTATATACTGTGAAAAGTCTTCGAAATTTTTTAAGCCCATAAGAGATTCTATAAATTTAAATAATGATTTATTTTATCAAATAAGTGAAGTAATAGATTGAATATTTTTTTTACGTTTATTCAAAATATCTTGTCCTAAGTCTTTCCAAGTTTGCCATTTCACATCATTTGGATCTATTTCAGCTGTTTTAAGAAGAACACCCAGTAGTTCAGCTGGATCTCTTTGATCTAGGTTTGCAATCTCAAAAAGTGCGCCTAGTTGAATGAGATGACGTGTACGAGCTTTGCGTTCAGCTTCCTTTTCTGCATTCAGTAATTTTCTAACGGCAACTTTTTGCTTATTTGCTCGATCTATGGCTTTTTCAGCTTTGATCAAGGCATTAATTTTTTTCTCTTGATCGGGCGTTCTGTACTGAATTTTGGCTAATTCAAGTAAAAGTTTTTGAGCATCACTTGGATTCTTTAACGCAGAAATGTAGGTGACTTTTTCAGATAGCCAGTCATTATTCATATTCAATTCCTTAATTCATATACCGCAAAGTACAGGCTCAATTCTCAAAGAACGATAACAAAATAATTACGTCCTTTGGACGCAATTTTGTTAAAGTTCGTTCTAGAGAAATTCGCCTATACTTCCATCAAAAGTTTGATGGCGCGCTTAGACGTTTTTCAATTTCATTGAGAAACCTAAGCACGTTAGGGACTTCATCCCTAAAACCCTGAAACTTCTTTTTTTTGTAAATTTTTAATTTACAGAAAAAAGAAGTACCAAAGCTAGGAGCAACTGTATGCAACTAAAACAGGTATTGGGAAAAATTAAAGATATTACTTTTGGCGTGATCGCAGCACCGCTAATTATTATCATTATGATATGGGCCTCGATACTTGATCAAAGAGCGTTTAAGAAAAAGCGCAACCGAAAAAAGAAACAGGATAAAACCTAATGGCGATTGCTCGTTTAAGTGTCAAAGTTGGTAAGGCCGGTAAAGCAGCACCGCATGCCGAATATATTGATCGAGACGAAGACAAAAAACTGAAACAGGAACAGGCAGAAACTGATCTTGAACATAGTGCTTATGGAAACATGCCGAAATGGGCTGAACATAATCCAATTACTTTTTGGGAAGCGGCCGACCTTTACGAGCGAAAAAATGGCAGTACCTATCGAGAGTATGAAATTGCCCTGCCTAGAGAAATGAGTGCCGAGCAACGCCTAGAACTGGTGGAGGACTTTATTCAGTCTGAGATCGGCTCAAAATATCCGTATCAGTTTGCGATTCATAACCCTAAAGCAATGGACGGCAACGATCAGCCCCACGTTCACCTCATGTTTAATGAACGTCTGCAAGATGGAATCGAACGAGATCCAGATCAATATTTCAAACGCTATAACAGTAAAAATCCTGAACGTGGCGGAGCTAAAAAAGACAATACAGGCAAGAGTTACCAGGAACGAAAAACCGATATTAAAAACCTACGCCAAAGATGGGCAGATTTATGCAACAGCCATTTAGAAAAACATCAAATTGACAGCCGTATTGATATGCGAAGCTACAAAGAGCAAGGCATAGAGAAAG
>NZ_JANBNX010000052.1:0-5248 GCF_035615275.1 Acinetobacter sp. IK23 | reverse complement strand
TAACTAAATCAAGTTTGTTTGTCGATTTATGAATCGATTGATGCTTTATATACAACTGCTTGGGTGTTGTATAGTCAAGCCTCACGAGCAATTAGTATTGGTCAGCTTCACATATCACTATGCTTCCACATCCAACCTATCAACGTCCTAGTCTCGAACGGCTCTTTAGAGGAATAAATTCCTAGGGAAATCTTATCTTGAGGTAGGCTTCCCGCTTAGATGCTTTCAGCGGTTATCCCTTCCGAACATAGCTACCCGGCGATGCGACTGGCGTCACAACCGGTACACCAGAGGTTCGTCCACTCTGGTCCTCTCGTACTAGGAGCAGATCCTCTCAAATTTCCAGCGCCCACGGTAGATAGGGACCGAACTGTCTCACGACGTTCTAAACCCAGCTCGCGTACCTCTTTAAATGGCGAACAGCCATACCCTTGGGACCTGCTTCAGCCCCAGGATGAGATGAGCCGACATCGAGGTGCCAAACACCGCCGTCGATATGAACTCTTGGGCGGTATCAGCCTGTTATCCCCAGAGTACCTTTTATCCGTTGAGCGATGGCCCTTCCATACAGAACCACCGGATCACTAAGACCTACTTTCGTACCTGCTCGACTTGTGGGTCTCGCAGTTAAGCGCGCTTTTGCCTTTATACTCTACGCGTGATTTCCGACCACGCTGAGCGCACCTTCGTACTCCTCCGTTACTCTTTAGGAGGAGACCGCCCCAGTCAAACTACCCACCAGACACGGTCCTCGTCCCGGATAACGGGACAGAGTTAGAACCTCAACATTACCAGGGTGGTATTTCAAGGACGGCTCCATTGGAACTAGCGTTCCAACTTCAAAGCCTCCCACCTATCCTACACAAGTAAGGTCAAAGTTCAGTGTCAAGCTGCAGTAAAGGTTCACGGGGTCTTTCCGTCTAGCCGCGGGTACACTGCATCTTCACAGCGATTTCGATTTCACTGAGCCTCTGCTGGAGACAGCGCCGCCATCATTATGCCATTCGTGCAGGTCGGAACTTACCCGACAAGGAATTTCGCTACCTTAGGACCGTTATAGTTACGGCCGCCGTTTACTGGGGCTTCGATCAAGAGCTTCGCTTACGCTAACCCCATCAATTAACCTTCCAGCACCGGGCAGGCATCACACCCTATACGTCCACTTTCGTGTTTGCAGAGTGCTATGTTTTTAATAAACAGTTGCAGCGGCCTGGTTTCTGCGGCTGTCATCAGCTCAGGAAGCAAGTTCCATCACCAACAACAGCGTACCTTCTCCCGAAGTTACGGTACCATTTTGCCTAGTTCCTTCAGCAGAGTTCTCTCAAGCGCCTTGGTCTACTCGACCTGACCACCTGTGTCGGTTTCGGGTACGATTCCTGTGTAACTGAAGCTTAGAGACTTTTCCTGGAAGCATGGTATCAGCCACTTCACTGTACAAGTACAGCTTGCTATCGGATCTCAGTATAGAGTACCCCGGATTTGCCTAAGATACATACCTACATCCTTCCACCTGGACAACCAACGCCAGGCTGACTTAACCTTCTCCGTCCTCTCATCGCATTACACAGAAGTATTGGAATATTAACCAATTTCCCATCGACTACGCCTTTCGGCCTCGCCTTAGGGGTCGACTCACCCAGCCCCGATTAACGTTGGACTGGAACCCTTGGTCTTTCGGCGAACGGGTTTTTCACCCGTTTTGTCGTTACTCACGTCAGCATTCGCACTTCTGATACCTCCAGCATACTTCTCAATACACCTTCATCGGCTTACAGAACGCTCCCCTACCACTTGACTAATGTCAAATCCGCAGCTTCGGCACATAGTTTTAGCCCCGTTACATCTTCCGCGCAGGCCGACTCGACTAGTGAGCTATTACGCTTTCTTTAAAGGGTGGCTGCTTCTAAGCCAACCTCCTAGCTGTCTATGCCTTCCCACATCGTTTCCCACTTAACTATGATTTTGGGGCCTTAGCTGGCGGTCTGGATTGTTTTCCTCTTGACTACGGACGTTAGCACCCGCAGTCTGTCTCCCGGATAGTACTCATAGGTATTCGGAGTTTGCATCGGTTTGGTAAGTCGGGATGACCCCCTAGCCGAAACAGTGCTCTACCCCCTATGGTATTCGTCCGAGGCGCTACCTAAATAGCTTTCGGGGAGAACCAGCTATCACCAGGCTTGATTAGCCTTTCACCCCTATCCACAAGTCATCCCCTGGCTTTTCAACGACAGTGGGTTCGGTCCTCCAGTTAGTGTTACCCAACCTTCAACCTGCTCATGGATAGATCGCCTGGTTTCGGGTCTATACCCAGCAACTAAACGCCCTATTAAGACTCGATTTCTCTACGGCTCCCCTATACGGTTAACCTCGCTACTGAATATAAGTCGCTGACCCATTATACAAAAGGTACGCAGTCACCGAACAAGTCGGCTCCCACTGCTTGTATGCATGCGGTTTCAGGATCTATTTCACTCCCCTCACAGGGGTTCTTTTCGCCTTTCCCTCACGGTACTGGTTCACTATCGGTCAGTCAGGAGTATTTAGCCTTGGAGGATGGTCCCCCCATATTCAGACAAGGTTTCACGTGCCTCGCCCTACTCGTCATCATTATGTGTGCCCTTTCGTGTACGGGAATATCACCCTCTACGTTCGCACTTCCCAGAGCGTTCCACTAAAACACACATAACTTAATGGGCTGATCCCCGTTCGCTCGCCGCTACTGAGGGAATCTCAATTGATTTCTTTTCCTAAGGGTACTGAGATGTTTCACTTCCCCTCGTTCGCCTTGCAACACTATGTATTCATGTTGCAATACCTACCTTAAAGTAGGTGGGTTCCCCCATTCAGAAATCTCCGGATCACAGGATATTTGCCGCCTCCCCGGAGCTTTTCGCAGGCTATCACGTCTTTCATCGCCTCTGACTGCCAAGGCATCCACCACATGCACTTAATTACTTGACTATACAACCCCAAACAGTCGTCAACACCTACAAGTGAGTGTTGTCCGTGCGATTCTTCATCGCTACTATCTGTTGCCTGTGTACTTAAACACTGTACAGCTTCAATCTAAATTCATATACCAAAACGCTTGATTCAGTTAATTTGCTAGTTCTCAATTCATTCAGATTAATTGCTTAATCTAAACTCTTGAGTGAACAATTTATTTCAGACTCAATTTTGCCAATCTGTTAATGAATAAACACACCTTCGTCAGGTCATGCTTAATACCGTGATACTTAAATCACAGAAGTTAATAAACCAAGACCGAAATCTCTATTTACTAATTTCTGTAATCCGAACTTCTCTTAAGTTCTGGTGGAGACTAGGAGAGTCGAACTCCTGACCTCCTGCGTGCAAAGCAGGCGCTCTACCAACTAAGCTAAGTCCCCAGCTTACATCATCAGTTATGTATCTTTTATCTATAACTTCAACCAGTCAAAGTCATGGTGGGTCTGACAAGACTTGAACTTGTGACCCCACGCTTATCAAGCGTGTGCTCTAACCAACTGAGCTACAGACCCTCAGATACATCTATGAAGAACAACTTGTTGTGGATTCTTACCAATCGTCAATCTTTCGTTAAGGAGGTGATCCAGCCGCAGGTTCCCCTACGGCTACCTTGTTACGACTTCACCCCAGTCATCGGCCACACCGTGGTAACCGCCCTCTTTGCAGTTAGGCTAGCTACTTCTGGTGCAACAAACTCCCATGGTGTGACGGGCGGTGTGTACAAGGCCCGGGAACGTATTCACCGCGGCATTCTGATCCGCGATTACTAGCGATTCCGACTTCATGGAGTCGAGTTGCAGACTCCAATCCGGACTACGATCGGCTTTTTGAGATTAGCATCACATCGCTGTGTAGCAACCCTTTGTACCGACCATTGTAGCACGTGTGTAGCCCTGGCCGTAAGGGCCATGATGACTTGACGTCGTCCCCGCCTTCCTCCAGTTTGTCACTGGCAGTATCCTTAAAGTTCCCGACATTACTCGCTGGCAAATAAGGAAAAGGGTTGCGCTCGTTGCGGGACTTAACCCAACATCTCACGACACGAGCTGACGACAGCCATGCAGCACCTGTATGTAAGTTCCCGAAGGCACCAATCCATCTCTGGAAAGTTCTTACTATGTCAAGGCCAGGTAAGGTTCTTCGCGTTGCATCGAATTAAACCACATGCTCCACCGCTTGTGCGGGCCCCCGTCAATTCATTTGAGTTTTAGTCTTGCGACCGTACTCCCCAGGCGGTCTACTTATCGCGTTAGCTGCGCCACTAAAGCCTCAAAGGCCCCAACGGCTAGTAGACATCGTTTACGGCATGGACTACCAGGGTATCTAATCCTGTTTGCTCCCCATGCTTTCGCACCTCAGCGTCAGTGTTAGGCCAGATGGCTGCCTTCGCCATCGGTATTCCTCCAGATCTCTACGCATTTCACCGCTACACCTGGAATTCTACCATCCTCTCCCACACTCTAGCTAACCAGTATCGAATGCAATTCCCAAGTTAAGCTCGGGGATTTCACATTTGACTTAATTAGCCGCCTACGCGCGCTTTACGCCCAGTAAATCCGATTAACGCTTGCACCCTCTGTATTACCGCGGCTGCTGGCACAGAGTTAGCCGGTGCTTATTCTGCGAGTAACGTCCACTATCTCTAGGTATTATCTAAAGTAGCCTCCTCCTCGCTTAAAGTGCTTTACAACCATAAGGCCTTCTTCACACACGCGGCATGGCTGGATCAGGGTTCCCCCCATTGTCCAATATTCCCCACTGCTGCCTCCCGTAGGAGTCTGGGCCGTGTCTCAGTCCCAGTGTGGCGGATCATCCTCTCAGACCCGCTACAGATCGTCGCCTTGGTAGGCCTTTACCCCACCAACTAGCTAATCCGACTTAGGCTCATCTATTAGCGCAAGGTCCGAAGATCCCCTGCTTTCTCCCGTAGGACGTATGCGGTATTAGCATCCCTTTCGAGATGTTGTCCCCCACTAATAGGCAGATTCCTAAGCATTACTCACCCGTCCGCCGCTAAGATCAGTAGCAAGCTACCTCTCTCCGCTCGACTTGCATGTGTTAAGCCTGCCGCCAGCGTTCAATCTGAGCCATGATCAAACTCTTCAGTTAAAATCATTTTGCACCTTATTTAAAGACAAGGTGCCAATTCTGGCTCATCAATTACTGACTTAAATTTCGCTCAAATAAACTTCGAGTAATTTAAACCAATCAATCAATGAAAATTATTTCGATTAATCAA
>NZ_JANBNX010000051.1:0-5668 GCF_035615275.1 Acinetobacter sp. IK23 | reverse complement strand
AAAGCAAACGTCTAGAACTGGAACGCCAAGCGGAAATGAAGCGACAGCAAGAATTAGATAAACAACGAGCCGAGCAAGCACTCCGCAAGGCATCTCAAAAACTAAATAGAGGCGGAATGTCGTTATGAGCAACCAAAATGATCTAGATGACCAGTTATATATTTTATTGGCATCCATGAAGGAATATCGAGAAGCCATAGCAGACGATAAGAAGCGATTAGAGCAGTTTTACAACCATGTCGCTAGCGGAGTGCTAGACAAGGCTGAAAAATCGCTAGAAAACGCAAATAAGAAGCATACAGGCGCATTAAACAACAGTATTCAGGCATTAAACGAAGCTACACACAGGCTCAACTTAAAACTTATCATTATTTTTGCTAGCACGTTTGTTGCTGTGATGATGGTATTCATTTTGGCTATCTTCTTATACATACCAAGCAAAGATGAAATTGATGAACGTAGAGCAGATATGGCTGTACTAAAAAAATATCCGTTACAAATCGAGGAGCATGATGGGAAAACATTAGTCAGAATTATGACTAAAAAGCCGTGTTACTCATTTGAACCGAATAATGTCAAAGAAAAAACGTATGACTGGTGTCAGATCGACCCTAAAAAATACTAGTTGATCGGTACTTTGCTTGGTTTTTCTCATTACTGATCAGATTACAGCAAGCGCAAAGTTGCCCGACTTTGAAACATGGCTAAAGCCATCTTTCAAAGCATCGAGCGATAGTCATCCAAAAATTTCGGAATGGCTATCCAACTGATGCAGTTCTAAAATATCGTCACCAACAAGCCTATAAATCAAGACTAAATCAGGCTTCACATGACAATCACGACAATTCTTAAACTCTGCACCACCCTTCAAGGGATGATCTAAATATTTTTCAGGCAAAGGATTATTTGCGACTAAACAATCTAATACTTCTGCCCATTCAGCCGTAACCAGTTCTAAATAACGTCTTTTAATATCACGTTTAAAAGAACTGGTTACGATAATCTTACGTTTAGCCATGTGCTTCTTCCGACATAGCTTTAATCGCTTCTTCTACCGTTTCGTACTCGGTGTACTCGCCATTTTCAATCTCTTTTAAAGATTGAAGTAACTTGGCTGCTGCTTTAGGAGTTAAAGCAGTTTCTCGCGCATAGTCAAAAGATAAAGGGATCGCCTTAGTTTTAACGATTTGATTCAAGAACAGTTTGAATGCTTGGGGCATAGTCAAACCGTAGTCTTCCAAAATAGGCGTGACTTGTTCTTTTAACTCTGCTTCTAAGCGCATATTGAAATTGACTGCGGACATGATTTCCTCACTCAAAAACCATTAAAGTAAAGATAATATAAGGCATATTCTTTACTTTTTCATTACTTTTGATGTAATAAATGGTTTCTAACAAATGAATTTCGTATAACAGCCATTATGTTAAATAGAAGTAAAATCAATATCTAAAAATGATTAGGATTTAAAAAATGAGTTTGGTATATTCAGCTTTTTATTGATCTATAATTGAAAATTATGCCTGATTTCAAAGAAATAATAGTAGAGACATACATAAAAGAGATTGAATCGAAAAAGTTTGGATTATCTTTAACTATATTTTGTGTATTTTTCTTTTTAGGGGTATTTTTTTGGCCTTTAATATTAGTTGCTTTTATTGCACCATTTTTCGTAGTTTCGAAACCTTCAATAGAAAAATATATAGCATTACAGTGTCCTAAATGCTCTAAAGAAACTATAGCTATCATTCCTTTTAAAGAAAGATATAAAGCTGGTAAAGACTTTGATTTTACTAAAGCAAATAATTTTGACTTCCAATGCCAAAGTTGTAATGCTCATATGGATTATTTAAATGGATATGCTATTTATAAAAAAATAGAAATTTCTTAAATTTATGTAGTTTTCCTAAAATTAACATAATACACCTTATACGAAATACGTTATAATTCCACTTAGAAATCAATGCTGTAGTTTCTAGTTTATAGCCCATCTTCCCCAAGGTGGGCTTTTTTTATGATTTTTCACGTTCCACGCCTATTATTTAAGCAATGTTTCACAACTTTGATTAGCTTCATTAAATAATTAAAACCTAGATAATAAGAACCGAGCGAGTGTCTACGAGCGATTGAGCATCATCAAAATTTCACGCTCGCCCTTTCTCTGATTACAAGCTTCCTTTAGATTTTAAACGGTAGATACAGAGCATCCCGAATGGGTGCGAACTTTGGAGCTTTTGCTTTTCAAAAAGTATGAGCGAAGCGAATACATTACCAATGCTTTTGCTTTTAGATTTCACAAACAGGATTAACCAAAAACTGCCCCTCGAAGCGAGGAACGAGCTTCAATAGAGTACGAGCTTTAGCGAGTACCTAGGGCAGTTTTTAGCACTCCCCTCTTTTTAATAATTTTATAATTTTATAATTTTAGACCACTTATTCATATTAATAATCAATGGCTTATATTGCTATATCTATACGTTTATGCAGTCTTATCTATACGTTTATGCAGTCTTATCTATACGTTTATGCAGTCTTATCTATACGTTTATGCAGTATTGCTATACGTATTTAATCTATGTAATATAATTACAACTAAAAAGAATGTATGTATAAGAAATGGCAAATGATTTAGTTGTTAAAAATAATGCGCTGATTGATGCAAGTTATACCTTGAGCTTAGTAGAACAACGCTTAATTGGATTGGCTTTGGTCAAAGCTAATAATCAGCACCAAGAAATTACCAGTGATACAGTTCTGACCATACATGCAGGGGAATATGCTGAACAATTTAAGGTTGATGGTTCAGTAGCTTATCGAGCATTAAAAGAAGCATCAGAACGGTTGTTTTTACGCTATTTCTCATACACCTTATATGGCTTGGAATTTGGTAAGGAATACACTTTTAAACGTCCCAAAAAGCTAAGAGATTGCGATATACCAACCGTTATGAAATCACGATGGGTACAAAAGATCGGTTATACAGAATCAGAGGGTTTATTACACTTCCAACTTACCAGTGATGTTGTCCTATTGGTTGCTAATTCAAAAGAATATTTCACAAGCTATTACTTATCACAAACTACCGACTTTACCAGTACCTACGCTACTCGATTGTTTGAACTCCTAATGAAATGGAAAAATGTCGGACATATTCCATTTATTGAAATAGAACAATTACGAGGGCAATTAGGTGTAGAACCTAAGCAATATAAAATTATTTCTAACTTTAAGTTGCGAGTCCTAGATGTGGCTGTGGAGCAAGTGAATCAACATTCAGACTATACGATTAAATACGAGCAACATAAGCAGGGGCGGACAATTATAGGTTTTTCATTCAAATTTAAGCCTAAAGTAGATAAAATCTCAAAAAAAATAATATCTAAGCAAAATCGTAGTAACCCTGATTTTTTTATAAAATTGAGCGATCCACAACGCCATTTATTTGCAAATAAAATGTCTGAAATGCCCGAAATGAGCAAATACTCACAAGGTACGGAAAGCTTTCAGCAATTTGCTATTCGTATCGCTGACATGCTTTTAGAGCCTGAAAAGTTCAGAGAGCTTTATCCATGTTTAGAAAAAGCAGGGTTTCAAGCATGATGAAATTAACCAACCTATTAGAAGAATTTCACGGCACACAAGCTGAATACCTCGATATCGTAAATTATGAAATTGCGAGGGAAAATATATGCAGTTATATCTTCCTATTATCCCGAATATCCCAAAATGCCGAACCCACCGAAAAAATGCAGATGGAAAGCAAAATAGAGGATTTAATTTACTATCGGGATAATTTGCAGATCGAAGATATAGAAAATATCCAAAAGATCTTAAATAAGCTAATTCCAGAGTATAAAGCCGAACAAGAAAAACAAAGAGCTAAGAAAAATTAGGCTTTCTTTTTAGCTTTACTTTTTTGCTTTGGCTTAACAATAAATTGCTCTCCCAAAGCCTTGCCTTGTTTAAAAGTGACGATTTTCTTAGCTTCAATTTTAAGTTTTTCGCCAGTTTTAGGATTGTGCCCCATTCTTTCGGCACGCTGTTTTACTTCAAAAGTCCCAAAATCAACCAACCGAACATTTTTATCTTCAACTAGGGCTTCTGTGATTACCTCAAGAACAGAATTTAGAACAATTCTTGCTTCATCTTGGGTAATGTTTAATTTAGGCGCTAATTTGGCAATTAAATCGGCTTTATTCATAATTAATTCTCCTCAATATTTGGTAAGTCAAAAAGCTGTCTATCTCTATTTTCTGTTAAATAGTCGTTGAGTTCAGCGAGTATTTTTTCTTTATTGGCTTCATTCGCATTCATTTTTTTAATCAAGTAAGAACCGAGCAAAATTTTACGCCGAGTATCGTCCTTTCTTTCCTGCTCTTTCTGTTTCGATTTTTCTCTAGCTTCGATAGCCTGTTTACGAGCCTTTAACTGTTTCAGCTTCTCTAACTGGGCTTCGATTTTCTTTTCAAGAGTTTCAGCAGCTTTTGTCATGATTCAGATTTCGGGATATAGAAAACCACTCAAGCATAAGGCCCTATGAATTGAAATTCAAGCGGGCTATATGCTATCGTGTTTTTCATGAAATGCGCACTTACGACTTGGATTTCATCCAAGTCAAAGTTTGCGTAAGGGGATACCCCTTAACCCCAAAAAACTGCTACGCAATTTTTTAAAAGCAAAAGCATCTCAAGGCGACTGCATGGCAATCTATCATTGTTCAACTAAAACAATTAACCGAAGTTCAGGACGAACTGCGGTTGCATCAAGTGCCTATCGTGCAGGTGAAAAACTAGAAGATGAACGCACAGGGCTGACCCATGACTTTACGAGAAAAGACGGTGTCGCCCATTCTGAAATTATCTCTAATCTAGATATTGAAATTGACCGTGGCGAACTTTGGAACTTGGCAGAAAAAACCGAGAACCGCAAAGATGCCCGAACCGCTAGAGAATGGGTAATCGCCCTACCCGATGAATTAGACGCTGATCAACGTAAGGACTTGGCAAAAGACTTTGCCAGGTCCTTAGTTGATCGCTATGGCGTGATTGCAGATTTAGCTATTCATGAACCGAGCAAAGGCGGTAATGATAAGAATCATCACGCCCATATCATGCTTACCACCCGAAAAGCTGAATTAGATACGGACAATAAACTCACCCTGATCACCAAAACAGATATCGAACTCAGCAACGCCAAACGAAAAAGCCTTGGCATGGGGACAACCCAAGAAGATATTAAGCAAATTCGAGAAACTTGGGCAGACTTAGCCAATAAAGCATTGGAACGTGCAGGCTACCGAGAAAAAATAGACCATCGTAGCTATGCCGATCAGAACAACGGACTACAAGCCACCATCCATGAAGGCACCAAAGTCACCCAATTACGCAGACAAGGCATAGACACTGAAATCAGCCGTTTTAATGACAATGTGAAACAGCAAAATATCCAACAGCTTCAGCAAGAAAAACAGCAGAAAGAGAGCGTTTTACAGCGTGGTTTAAACCGTGTCGATCAAGGTTTTGATCAATGGCAGAAGAATCAAGAAAGCAAACGTCTAGAACTGGAACGCCAAGCGGAAATGAAGCGACAGCAAGAATTAGATAAACAACGAGCCGAGCAAGCACTCCGCAAGGCATCTCAAAAACTAAATAGAGGCGGAATGTCGTTATG
>NZ_JANBNX010000050.1:0-6517 GCF_035615275.1 Acinetobacter sp. IK23 | reverse complement strand
AGCGTAGCGAAAACCAAGGGCAATTTTTCATGATTTGGGCTTTTAATTATTTTAAAGTTTTTAAATGCTTTTAGATATGCTGAAAGCCTTTGTTCACAATGCTTTTAAGGGTTATATGACACCGTTTACCTTGCAATATGACACCGTTTACCTTGCAATATGACACCGTTTACCTTGCAATATGACACCGTTTACCTTGCTTATAGCACTAAAATTAATTATTGTGTCATAGCATAATAATTAATACTGGTGCTTCATGAGAGAATTAGTGGTAAAAGACAATGCCTTAATCAATGCAAGCTATAACTTGGACTTAGTAGAACAACGTTTAATTTTATTGGCTATTGTTGAAGCAAGGGAAAGTGGGAAAGGGATTAATGCTAATGATCCCCTTGAAGTACATGCCGAAGGCTATATCAATCAATTTGGTGTACATCGCAATACTGCCTATCAAGCATTAAAAGATGCCTGTAATGATTTATTTGCTAGACAATTTAGTTATCAAAAAATAAATGAAAGAGGGAATATTGAGAACTATAGATCCCGTTGGGTTAGTGAAATTGGATATGTAGATAATGAAGCAGTGGTTAAGCTTATCTTTGCCCCCGCTATAGTCCCATTAATTACACGTTTAGAAGAGCATTTTACTAAATATGAATTACAGCAAGTTAGTAATCTCAGTAGTGCTTATGCTGTCCGCTTATATGAACTATTAATTGCTTGGAGAAGTACCGGTTCTACTCCAGTTATAGAGCTAAGTGATTTCCGTCAAAGAATTGGTGTACTCGATACAGAGTACAAGCGTATGGAGCGCTTTAAAACTAGTGTACTTGAGCTTGCTATTAAACAAATAAATGAGCATACGGATATCACTGTAAAATATGAACAGCATAAAAAAGGTCGAACAATTACAGGTTTTTCTTTTACGTTTAAACAGAAGAAAAAGGATAATCCATCAATAGAAAGAGATCCGAATACCTTAGACCTTTTTTCAAAGATGACCGATGCTCAACGGCATATGTTTGCAAACAAACTTTCAGAACTCCCTGAAATGGGTCGCTATTCACAAGGAACTGAAAGCTATCCTCAATTTGCTGTTCGTATTGCTGAGATGCTACAAGACTCTGAAAAAATCAAAGAACTAGCCCCATACCTAAAAAAAGTGGGATATATGCCATCAAATAAAAAGGACACAGTAAATGGCTAAGTTATCGCTAAGTGAAGTATCTAAAAAATTTCATATTGATAGGTCAACCATTTACAGAGCTGTACGTAATGGGCGTTTATCACGCTCTAGTGATGGTCAATTTGACCTTTCGGAAGTGATTAGATGCTTTGGGGAGCCTGAACAAACATCTCAACAAATTGAATCATCTACATCAGATAGCGATGAATCTACAAAAAAACTCATTATTCATTTAGAAAATGAAGTTAAAAAATACCAAGAACGTGAAGAGCGTTTAATGCAGCAAATCGACCGTATGCAGACGCTTATTGAGTTAAAAACTGTTGCACCCGCCACGGCAGCGCCACAACAAGATGCTACGGCATGCGACACCGATATGCCACAGCATGCGACAACACAACAAGACAATGATAATAAAAAGAATAATGAATTAAATATTGTAGAAAATGTGGCAGTGCCACAACAAGAAACTACAGCATACCACACCCAAACGCTACAGCATGCCACGTTGCAAAATGTGGCAGTGCCACAACCTAAAAAACGTGGCTTATTTGGCCGTGTGCTGAATGCTGTTTTTGATAATGACTAAGGGGGAGAGATCATGCCGAAACTGAAAGACATTGCCCTGGGAATTATTGTGGCCCCGCTGCTGATCCCGATCATGCTGATTGCATCGTACCAGGATAAAAAGGCGCTGAAGAAAGAGCTGGATGAACGCCAAAAAGAAAAAGACCAGGCATCCTGATTATTCAATTGACCTAATCAAAGTCGTGAAACATTGATTAAATAATAAGCGTGGAACATGAAAAATCACAAAAAAAGCCCAACTTGGGGAAGATGGGCTATCAACTAGAAACTACAGCATTGATTTCTAAAGATAATTATAACGCATTTCGCATAAGGCGTATTATGTTAATTTTAGAAATATTAAATAAATAGTTAATTGGAGTTATAGCCAAATCTTCTTGTTAATAACGTATTTTTCCACCAACTCTCTCGACTCAATATAACTTTATCGTCTGTTTTAGCTTTAAAAATATCAAGAATTGAATAATAAAAGTTATTTTCAATATGCTCTAACGGCAATTGCTGTAATTGAACATTTCCCCCATGACGACTTTGTGCATAGTTTTGCCATCTATTAAGAAGCATATTTTCAGCATAAGCTGAACCAACATACTTTTTCCCATTAGAAATATCTGTAATTAAATAAACTGCCTTTTGATTCTGTAATGCAGTCTTCCAAGAGTCTGTTCTAATTACTCTGGTAAGTTCTTTCCACGATAGATGAACGTTTTCATAGCCAGGAAATTTATCTAGAGAGCCTTTAGGCAATATTTCAATAACTTGTTTATCAGAGGTATAGTGCTGATGCCAAGATAGAGTAGCTCTCCCCCAGTCAACTACCACTCTGAACTTAAGCTCACTAAATTGTGGCATCTCTTTTAGTTCATATTCATAAAGATTATTTTCACTATATTTTTCATTTACGACCTTGAATACTCCCCAAAATAAAGATTTTTGTCCTTCTGTACCCAAAAAAGATATTATGTAATCAATATTTTTAAATACACTTTTACTTTGTATTCTCTGGTATTCCTCTAGCTCAGCAATATTCAAGAATACATTATCAAAAAGTTCTGAAAATTCTCCATTGCTCTTGTGACGTACATATTTAATTTTAGAAGTTTCATTCAGCGGATTATTCTTTATAAGTGACATTAAGCCTTTAAAAGTCAGTCCAATTTCTTGATCTAGCATATAAATAATTTCTTATGTTTCATAAAAAATGTAGTTTAAACAGAAGAATTTTTTACAGCTATAAGAACTTATAAAATAGATGTAATCTCCTCGATTTAACATAATGGTGGTTATACGAAATTTAAAAAAATATCGTAAAAATGGGAGCTTAAGACTCCCATTTTCGATTTCTTATAAGGTGTATTATGTTAATTTTAGGGAAATTAATCAGTTGATGAAAAATGAAAATAGGAATTTTTTGGTTTTTGCAAAAGCAAGTTATCGGCATAGCTCATCCATTCAATTTAAATGATGCAGATTCAATAGGCTTAATTGATAGTCCATATACACATGTCGATTATTGGAAAAATATGCAAAGTGTATACCCAGAACTACGTCATTATGAATATGAACAGATTCCAAGGGGTAGGGTAATTTTCGACACAAATAAAGGAAAAGCAATCGTGTATATGGACAAAAAATTATTTAACACAGTAACAGCCACTAAAATTTATGATTTCTTTGATATAGATTCAGAAAATGCTATTCCAAGAAAAGATCCTCACTATCGTACTTAATTGTTTAATTTAGGCTAAAATGAAATTCTCTTTTAATAGGGGTATGAAGATGAGAAAGCGTTTAAAAGACTATAGCCTTGATCAAATTTCAAATCGTGAAAAGGTTTCGGGTCAAGTATTACCAATCCAATTTAGCAATGACGAAGCGACTAAACGTGTTGTGATGCATAGTGCAAAACGAGTCATTAATCAGCATAAAGCTGAAATCCAAGAGCTTGCTTATAAATGAGTTTGATTAGCTCAACATTTGTCATTGCTGTGCATGATGAGATCCTATTACAAACTGGCGTAGGGCGAATAGGCTGTCATATTGAAAAGCTAGAAAGCGTATTAAGCCGTATAGATCAGCAGATGTATTACAGTAATGTAAGCGACATTTTTGAGATCGCAGCATGGTTTGGTATAGCTATATCAAAAGGTCATGCTTTTGTTGATGGTAATAAAAGAACTGGTTTAGCTGTAATGCTGACTTATCTCGAAATTCAAGGTGTTACCATTCAGGAACAAACAGGTTTAGATGATTTGATGGTCGATATTGTTGAATCACAAGAAGAACATGAATTATTAGCCAAAATTGTGGCTGAATTCTTATACGAGCTTTCGATAATTTAAACTAAGAAATCAGAATCTGAATATTTGGATCATCGATATTCGATAAAAGATTCTTATAAATTAAATAATTTTCATCCTCTCGGCAGATAAAAAATACTTCTGCAACATGATCATATTGAGGCAACATAGAGAGTATAGTGCCAATCGCAATTTCAGCAGCCTTTTGAGGTGGAAAACCATAAACACCTGTACTAATACATGGAAAAGAAACAGTGAGTGCATGAATTTCATTAGCTTTGAATAGTGCATTACTATAAGCATCACAAAGCAATTGTGGCTCATTGTGTTCGCCATCTAACCATCGTGGTCCAACCGCATGAATAAGGTATTTAGCAGGTAGATTACCTGCTGTTGTTACTTCTGCTTGACCTGTAAAGCATCCACCTTTTTCTTGATTTAGACGAACACATTCTTCTTTCATCAATGGTCCAGCTTTTTTATGAATCACATAATCAAGTCCCCCACCACCAAGCAAAGATTTATTTGCTGAGTTAACGATGGCATGTACAGCAAAAGCTGTTATATCTGCTTGGATGAGATGGACTTTTTTCATAAATTTTATGCAATACCGCGATCTTTTTTAAATTGAGAAATAATAGGATTTAATTCAGATCCACAGAATTCAATATACTCATTTGTAATTCCACGACCACTAGAAGGATGTGGCAACCCAACTACAGTGCAGTTTTCAAATTTATTGATATAAGCCAATGAGCCATGATAATCAGGCATTCTTAATGTTTGCAATTTTTCAATTTCATTGCCCATAATTGGAGTGAATTTATCCCTTACTTTATAAAATTTTAGTACCTTAGTTAAAAGCTCACTTCCCATAAACAGAATTACTTTAGGTCTAAGTTCTTCTATATGTGCTATAAAATTATCAACATTTTCATCTTGTTTGTAGAAAGAAATTGCAGAACGAGATTTTTTTGATTCTACAGCCCAATTAGTTTGTACAATCATTTTGTCGAAAGCATCGCCTAAGCCTTCCTCATTTAGAGGATGCCCCCACATAGAAAACCAAGTTCTAATTCTTTTATCGTATTTAATCCATGTCTTAGCAACATCACCATATCGCAATGATTTATTAGAAAAGGTACATTCTTTAGTCATATCTATTATAACTTCTTGCCCCTTACTTTGTGATTCTTCACCCCATTCATAACCACAAATCATTAATCCGTTTTTATCATTAAAGCCTGCGAAAATTGAATTTGCTAAATTTAGACTTTTTCCCATTTTATCTTCTCTGATACTTTCAAGATTCAAATTATCACATATATTTCTCAGCTGCACTATGGCAAAAATATGGATCTACTGATTGCTGAAAATGAGATCACACTCAAAAAACTAAAAACAGAACAGCAGATGCATATCCAAAATAGCGCTAAAACGCCACCATTAAGCGCAGAAGAGCAATTTCAATACATACAGAGAGAAACCCTAAGCAAACTACTCAAAGGCGAAATAAGCGCAAAAGAGGCGAATTTAGACCTAGCTTTTATGCAAGACAATCTTGAGAAAGTCGAAGGTATCTTGAGCAAGCAACAAAAGCACAAAAATGACTTCAATCAGCAGCTCGCCCAAGACATTGTGAAAAGCGGACTCAAACAAAGTCATGACAAATTGCAAAGCCTGGTCGATCAACACAATGAGTTAGGTCAGAACAAGCCCTTACTATTTGGAAAAAAAGCCTGGGAAGCCCAACGTGATGCGATTTACCAAGAACATAAACAACTGAAAGGCAAACATGAATACCAGAAAAAAAATGGTGTGAAGGATTTATTGGAAAGCAAAAAATTCAAAGAACATGCCTGGACACAATACCAAAAAGAGCATCCGACCAAAGCTGAGCAATACCAGAACCTCTACCAATCCTACCGAGCTATTAAAAACTGTGTGGATAAGATCAAAGCAGAACAACAAATGAAACTTAGACAAGAACAACAGCTCAAAGCACAGCAACAAGCTCCTAAAATGAAATCTCGAGGCATGAGGCGATAAACAGAGCGAGTGTCTACGAGCGAACTGAAAAAATTTGCCCATCCCTTTCCCTGATTACAAGCTCCCTATCCATCAATCACCTGCTTTACAGAGCATCCCGAATGGGTGCGAACTTTCCAAGTTTGATTCCTAAATCGAGCGAAGCGAGAAAAAAAGCTGATGAGCGAAGCGAATTCCGAGTTGCTTTTGCTTTTTCTAAAAGTCACGAAAATATGAACCAAAAATTGCCCCGACGAATCGAGCGAAAGCGAGATTCAATAGAGTTTAAGCGTAGCGAAAACCAAGGGCAATTTTTCATGATTTGGGCTTTTAATTATTTTAAAGTTTTTAAATGCTTTTAGATATGCTGAAAGCCTTTGTTCACAATGCTTTTAAGGGTTATATGACACCGTTT
>NZ_JANBNX010000049.1:0-6872 GCF_035615275.1 Acinetobacter sp. IK23 | reverse complement strand
ATTGAGATTTATTACAATCGGGTCAGAAGACATTCTGCAAATGGCTGGTTAAGCCCTGAAGCCTTTGAGAAGAAATATTTTAAGAATTTAGAGGGATTTGTTGTCCACGATACTGTCTAGGATCAGAATGTGGTCTCATCCAGTTATAGTCATGCTGCCATTCGGCTAGCTTGTCTTGGATATCTTCAGAATTAATATCGACAGTAGCGTAGAACTCAGATTTATCAGTCTTTTGAGAACGCTCTACCTTGCCATTCAAATGAGGTGAACCTGGTTTATTTGGCCTAAATTTGATTCCATGCTGCATCAATTTTTTCTGTACTTTTTCAGCAAAAAATTCCCGCCCACGATCGGTCTGTATTCGCTGTATGGGAAAAGGCATTTCTTCAATTACGCAGTCTAAAAAGTCGAGCGTATTCGCCGCTGTTCGGCGTTTATATATCCTTAAAACGCGATATCGTGTACAGTCATCGATAGATGTGTACTGATATAGCCCAGGACCGAGAGTATCAAACCAATTCGGAAAAGAATACATGTTTACTTTTTAATGACAACTTAAAGTTTTATCCGCAGATTCAATAAAGTTAATCTCTGAAAGGGTGACTTAAACAACTTGATTTCTTAAACAAAGATGGCTTTGTCTAAGAAATTTTCAAGTTACAGTAAAATAGATTGCTTAAATTTTATAGAACTTTAGCAATTGACTTAGCAACATATTCTACATTTTGTAGATTTAATCCTGACACACAAATTCGTCCAGAACGAACCAAATAAATGCCAAATTCATTGCGCAAACGATCGACCTGTTCTGCTGTTAAGCCTGTATAACTAAACATGCCTTGCTGTTCAATCAAATAACTAAAGTCATGAGTAGGTGCGAGTTCGGTCAGAAAATTATAGAGTTTTTGACGAATAGATTGAATACGCATACGCATTTGCTCAACTTCATCTAACCACAATTTCTGTAAATCTGTATCATTGAGTACGATATCAACCAATGCTGCACCTGTGGTCGGTGGACTTGAATAATTACGTCGTACGGTGAACTTTAATTGACCTAATACGCGTTCAGCTTCATCTGCGGATTGACATACAAAAGATAGGCCACCAACACGTTCGCCATACAAAGAAAAAATTTTAGAGAATGAATTACTAACGATAAAACTTACATCCGTTTCTGCCAAGGCACGAATCAGATAAGCATCTTGATCCATACCTTCACCAAAACCTTGATATGCAATATCTAGGAAAGGAATCAGATCATTTTTCTGAATAATTTCGATTACTTCATCCCACTGTGCAGGACTTAAATCAGCACCAGTGGGGTTATGACAACACGGATGTAATAGCACAATACTTTTTGCAGCAAGTTGAGACAATGATTCCTTCATCGCAACAAAATTGACTTGACGGGTCGCATTGTCAAAATAAGGGTATTGGTGGGTAGCAAAACCTGCTCCAGAGAAAATCGCAATATGATTGTCCCACGTTGGGTTACTCACCCAAACCTCTGAATTTGAAAAATATGTTTTCAGGAAGTCAGCACCAACTTTTAATGCACCAGAACCACCTAAAGTCTGAATGGTTGCAATACGCTTTTCCATCAATACAGAGTGTTGCTGACCAAAAAGTAAAATTTGTATCGCCTGACGATATGCCGCTAAGCCTTCCATTGGCAGATAAAGTTTACTTTCATCGTCAGTTTTTTCGTAAATCGCTTGTGCTTTCTTGATAGCATCTAACTGTGGAACAATGCTGTCCTCATTATAATATAAGCCAATACTCAGGTTGACTTTCAATGGACGCGAATCTTGTTTAAATTTTTCCATCAATGATAGGATCGGATCACCCGCATAGGCTGGCACTTGTTCAAACATTTTTTACTCCTAGGTCTTGAAAATAAAAGTGAGATATTTCAGTTGGTAACTTTATATATTGATGTAATCAAGCAATGTATCGACTCTCTTTATGATTACATGTAATGATCAGATTCAAAATTACAGAGCCCAGTATAGAAAAAAGTAACAATTGCAGGTCCACAAAAAAACCGGATACACATAAGATCACCAGATCTACACCTAGTTGAAATTTTCCGGCAGGAATCTTGTAATGATTTTGAATAAAGAGTGCTAATAAATTTACGCCACCAAGGCTTGAACGATGACGAAATAAAATCAGCATTCCTACACCGACTAAAATATTAGCCA
The DNA here is from genome assembly GCF_035615275.1 of Acinetobacter sp. IK23. NCBI lineage: Bacteria > Pseudomonadati > Pseudomonadota > Gammaproteobacteria > Moraxellales > Moraxellaceae > Acinetobacter > Acinetobacter sp. IK23. The sequence continues at coordinate 4,665 of NZ_JANBNX010000049.1, read as the reverse complement.
GGATAGACGCAAAAATCGGATTTAAATATGCAATTTGAACTAATTTAGGATTGATCAAACTAAAAAATGATAAAAGACCAACAGCTACAAAGGTTTTGATTACCAATTGCATACCCATGCGCTTATATGCCAAATAATAAAATGGCAAATTAATCACAAAAAAAATCACGCCAAATTGCCAGTGTGAAATATAGTGAATGAGCAAAGATAAACCTGCTGTACCGCCAGTCATAATGCCTGTGTTTTTCATCAGCAGTAACCCAAAGGAAATCATAAAAGTTCCTGTGAGCAATGCGAAAAAGTCCTCTAATCTCGTATGTTGATTGGAAATGGTTTTTACAGATGGAGCTGATTGCTCTACTAGTATATCACTGAGACTTTTCATATTTTGCTTTCACGATAGATTTGTAGTGTTAACGCATAAATTTGAATAGGATATTGCAAATAAAATGCCAAAATAGCATTTTTAATCATTTTTTTATTTTTTTTGAAATATTATCCTATTTTTTGTTTTAAAATGAATTTTTTGACTCTAAGGTTACTATTAAAAAAATCCCGTTTGCAAAAGCTAAAATAGCTCGGTCACTTTCAATAAGAAAACAAATTTTATAAGGCTAAACTTAGCCATATCACGATAGCTTTGGCTCTCAGGTCATCAGTTGAAATAAATAAAAAAGATTTAAGTAATAAAAAATTCTAGGATTTTTCTTTAATCCCTTAAATTAATGTGATTTTCTTTAATTTTTTCCAGAATAATCGAGGTATTTAAGCTACTGATAGCGTAATTGGCAGAAGACAATTCCCCAATTAATTTAACTAGTGCATCTAAATTTTTAACAGCGACTTTTAAGAGATAATCATAGCTACCTGTTAATTTATAAACATCTCGTACTGTAGGCTCATTTTGTAAAAAATAAATAAATCTTCTATACGATTCATCATTATAGTTGCCAATCTTAACTTCGATCATACCAGTGATTTGGGCAGGATCAGCATTGACAGCAATTTGTGCATAATAGCCAGTAATAACATTTTTTTGCTCAAGTAAAATTCGTCTGCGAGAACATTGTGAAGTCGAAAGCCCGACTAATTCTGCCAGTTCCTGATTGGTAAGTCGCCCATTTATTTGTAAATGTTGAATAATTTTACGATCGTAATCATCAAGTTCAATACTCATAGCATCTATATCATCATCAAGGATTTTTGCATCCTAACACGTTTATTAATTTCACCACTAATATAGCTATTTTAAAAATTAGATTTATTTAAAAAAGAATCATTTTGGTGCGAATTACATTTAGAATCGTGCATAAATATTTATTATGCACAATTTTATTGCATTTTAATGGCTTTGTTGCACAAAGATTTGAAATGCAAAGCGCCCCTAATTGAGCCAAATTTAAGGCGTAACTTGGGTAAGTGGTCGACCTAATTCCGTAAATCTGTTAAGGACTGCTACACGTGCATGGATCTCATTCACTTGGCTATCAAAACTCCTTGCACTGAGTTTATCTCCTAATAATTTGATGCAATGCATCTTAGTTTCAACCAAACTTCGCCGATGATAGCCTGACCATTTTTTCCATAGTGTCCTGCCTAAACGTTTAATTGTTCGAAGTAATTCATTTCGCTCTATAGTCAAACTACTTTATTATCCATACATTATTCGAAAAAACTCAAAATAATTCATTGACTTAGATATATTAGTTTTATAATGATTTGACTATAGCGAGCTACTCTTTGTATCTTTCCATGGTTTCGCATTTTTTCTAGGTGGAATCACCGCATGCGCTTGCCGATCTGCAATGATCTGACGGCATTTCTTGGTGTCATAAGCTCCATCGGTATAAACAGAGTCAATCCGCTCATCTTGTGGAATCTGATTAAGTAAATCACCAAGCACCTGTGAATCACTGACATTATTGGTTGTAAGCTGAACTGCTCGTATTTGCAGGGTTTTGGCATCTATACCAATATGTAGTTTACGCCATTGGCGACGATATTCAGGTCCATGTTTCTTGCGCTTCCATTCGCCCTCACCTAGAAACTTCCTGCCTGTAGAGTCTATCTAGAAACTTCATGCCTGTAGAGTCTATGAGTAGATGCAGCCCATCGCTACTTTTTTGGTAGCTGATTACAATATCAATATGCTTTTGTCTTCTACAAAGCGTGGTGTAATCTGGAGCTGTCCAATTTAATCCGCAAAGTTTAATCAGACTTTGCACAAAGCCAGTAACCATACGTAAAGACAGACGGAATAAGGATTTAATCATTAAGCAGCATTGGATGGCTGCGTCGGAGTAGGTTTGATTTCGCCCTTGTTTGCCTTTTGATGGCGCATACCATTGCGTAGCAGGATCAAACCAAAGGGCAATATTTCCGCGACTCATGAGTGCTCGGTTATATGCGGGCCAATTGGTTGTGCGGTAGATTTTGTGTGTAGGCTTCTTCATTTGAAAATTATATCGCTGAAAAACCCTTTACAGATAGGTTTGTGCAACAAAGCCCATTTTAATTCAAAGCCATATATTAATTTTAATTTCTAATTCTTCTACAGCACTTAATTTAGTTTAATAAAAAGTCAAACTTAATTCTTACGGCTTTTGATCATTTATCTTGTTTTTCGTATATTTTTGGGATTTATGATCATTTTTTGTTTTTTTTGGCACATTTATTGCAATTTTGCCTGTAACGATATCTAATCCCTCGGGGTATGCTGGTCATGAGCGAAACACATCATTTAAAGAAAAAATTATCCAATCGGCATATTCAGCTTATTGCGCTAGGTGGTGCTATTGGTACAGGTTTATTCTTAGGACTTGGACAAACCATTCAATTGGCTGGACCTTCAGTAATTTTAGGTTATGCAATTGCAGGAGTTATTGCTTTTTTAATTATGCGTCAGCTGAGTGATATGGTTGTTGATGAACCTGTTATTGGTTCATTTAGCCATTTTGCCTACAAATATTGGGGACCAATGATGGGCTTCATTTCTGGGTGGAATTATTGGATTTTATACGTCTTGGTTGGGATGGCTGAATTAAGTGCTATTGGCGTTTTTGTGAACTTTTGGTGGCCTGACATCCCGACATGGGTAACTGCCTTATTTTTCTTTATTGTGATTAATACGATTCATTTTACCAATGTACGTTTTTTTGGAGAAACAGAATTTGTATTTTCACTGATTAAGATTATTGCTATTTTAGCGATGATTGCATTTGGTTTATATCTCTTATTCAGTGGTCATGGTGGCTCGCAAGCGAGTGTATCTAATCTTTGGGCACTTGGTGGATTTTTTCCAAATGGTCTGAGTGGTTTAGCTTTAGCAATGGCAGCAATTATGTTCGCATTTGGTGGATTGGAGCTCATTGGAATTTCAGCAGCCGAAACAAGTAATCCTGAGCATAGTATTCCTAAAGCGACTAATCAAATTGTGTATCGCATTTTAATTTTCTATGTGGGTTCAATTGCTGTACTACTGAGTCTTTATCCATGGAATCAAGTTGCAGAAGGAGGTAGTCCATTTGTACTGATTTTCCATTCATTAAATAGTGATTTTGTTGCCAATGTGCTTAATTTTGTTGTGTTAATTGCCGCAGTGTCGGTCTATAACAGTTGTGTCTATAGTAATAGCCGCATGCTTCTTGGGCTTGCTGAGCAAGGTAATGCCCCTGATATTGTGAAAAAAGTGAATCAACGTGGTATTCCAACAGTAGCACTTATAATTTCATCTGCAATTACAGCCCTTTGTGTATTAATTAACTATTTATTTCCAGGTAAAGCTTTTGGTTTTTTAATGATGCTGGTAGTTGCGGCATTGGTGATTAATTGGTTGATGATATCACTAACACATTTGAAATTTCGTAAAGCAAAATTAGCTGAAGGCAAAACAACAGTCTTTCCAAGTCTTTGGGCACCTTATACTAATTATCTGACCATTGCATTCGTCTGCGGTATTTTAGTCATTATGGCTTGTACTCCAAGCATTCGTACTGCTGTATTGATTATGCCTGTATGGTTGATTTTCCTAATGATAATTTATCAGCTTAAATATCGTAAAAAAGGCGTATTAGATTCTGTAAGCTCTTAATTAGAAAACGCAAATGTAAGTTATAACTGTATTTGATTTAAGTTTAGTCAGTTTATTGGTTACTCGATAATAAGCTTTAGTCCCTCATATATGAGTGAGGGCTAAGGCGTATTTAATAACGTTGATACATTTTCATAAATTATGAAATTTTAGCTTATGACGAAATGTGGAAACTTTTTAATAATGTATATTTTAAATAAAATCAGGAGATTAAAGTGACTATTGAAAATTTGTGTAAGCAATATTTAGATGGTTTAAATCAGGGAAATATTGACCTTGTATTATCACTTTTTGAAAGAGATGCGACTATTTCGTCACCTTTATATGGTAATAAACCTGTAAAGACCTTTTATGATGAGTTATTCGCTGATACATCTCTGTCAGAAACAACTTTACTACATATTTCTAAGGAATCAGATGAACAAGATGCGATTGCATTACATTTTAATGGCTTTGTTGCACAAACCTATCTCTAAAGGCTTATTCCACAATATAATTTTCAAATGAATAAGTCGACACCAAAAATTTATCGCACAACCAATTGGTCTTCATATAACCGAGCTCTCATTAATCGT
>NZ_JANBNX010000048.1:0-7833 GCF_035615275.1 Acinetobacter sp. IK23 | reverse complement strand
GCGAAGAAATGGACGATGCCAATTCAAAATTGGCGTTTAGCAATGAATTGGTTTACGATTCAGTTCGATGATCGATTAAAAGATCATTTATAAAAAATGGAACTTACACAAAATAATTTACAGGCTCGCTATGAGTAGTTTTTACATTCCCTTTATCTGTTAAAGATTGATAAGTAAATCTCCTATCAAATAAGACCTTACTTGCCTCTTTCAAAACAGCATAAGCCGTATGTTTCTCTACACCGAAATTCTCAATATAACTTGATGCATGAATTACCAACGCATCATTAGCATTGATTCCTTTACCTGTTTGTCTGGCTTCAATGATTGCTAATAGCACTAGCCTTTGCTCAACTAAATCAAGGTTATAACTTGCATTAATTAAAGCATTATCTTTGACAACTAAGTCTTTCATTATTCTTATTACTACATCATTTTATGATGTAGTAATACTACATTAAATATTGAAGTAGTCAAATGGTCGATAAACGTAGTGATATGGGTCGATAAACGTAGTGATATGGGTCGATAAACGTAGTGATATGGGTCGATAAACGTAGTGATATGGGTCGATAAACGTAGTGATATAAGCTCTTAAATCCTTATGAATAAAGGCTTACAGCAGGTCTAAAAGCATTTAAAAACTTTAAAATTATTAAAAGCCCTGGCAAAGAAAAATTGCCCTTGGTTTTCGCTACGCTCAAACTCTATTGAATCTCGCTTTCGCTCGATTCGTGGGGCAATTTTTTGAATCATCCGGTTATAACTTTAAAAAAAGCAAAGGCAAGAGCAAAAGAAACTCGGAATTCGCTTCGCTCATAAAGCTTTTTACTCGCTACGCTCGATCTAGGCCCAATTTTCTGCATGTGATTTACGCTTATTTAGGCTTCACAGCCTAAAAAGCTGTTTTTCAGGGAGTCGAGATGCGAATTTTGGTGCTTCGCTCGTAGACACTCGCTCTATTCATCCCGATTAGAATAAAAATAGCCTCTATTTGGCGCTCATTTGCGTTTTTTGACCTGATTACTCATTTCAACAGTAGATTCTATGTCCTAAGTAAAAGATTGGCTGAAATCGCATAGGAGAGCGTTTTAACTTGGGTTTTATTTTTTATCCGTAGACTAGAGTGCCTGTTTATAGATTTTTCCCTTAGAAACACAATAGTCAGGATCTCTTTTGGCCAAGCACTATCTTTACTGTCAGTTAAGTCAATTAAAAGGATTGGGAGCCGATACATACCGGCAATTTTTGGTTCACACACCACGCATCTAAAGATAAAGGCCTAAAATCCCCAATTTATAAGGGATGCAGATGATTATTTATGAGGAGGAATCCGATACCAATAGATAGAAGAAAAACTATTTAAGCTTTTGTTTTATATAAATATTCAATGATACCGCTGATGATATCAATAAAATGCAATTTTTAGATGTTAAGTGATTGTTTAATATATAATTTTTCTGATATCACTTTGATTTCTAGTGTGATATCCAAAATACCTATTTAAATTTTAATTATCAAAAACTTAAGTGGTATCAAAGTCTTTTAATAGTAAATAAAAAATGATTGTGTCTCTTTTGTCAGTCGTTTAGGTATAAAAACGGACACAGAAATAGCCAATTTATGTTCTCCAGAAATGAGTTCTCAAAAAACGGTCATATTTTCTATAAATGTATGTTTTTAAAAAATTATAGTGAGAACTCAACATAGTTCTCAATTTCATGGTTTAACCATAATTAAATTATTGAAAAATAAATAAAATAGATGAGTTCTTGAATTATTTTCGACAAAAGTTCTCAAAATTACCAATTTTTAACATTAAGTCTCTGAAATTTATTTGAAAATGTGAGCTCTCAATAGGGATTTTTAATTATGAGCAACTTTATTGTCGATTCAGCCAACATCGTTTCATTTCCTCGGCCATGTGACTTCTGTGAATCAAAGGAAAATGTTCAAAAATTTGCAGGGCTGATGCTTTGTGGGAGCTGTCAGGAAAATATCCGGATCACTAATCCTGGCATGTTTGAGGCCAATGGTCAGATTGAACAAAAAGCCCAGGATTAACCTGGGCTGCGTATAAGAGATTTTATGTTAAATCTTAAATTTGATGACTACCTTTCCCCCTAACTACCCCACGAGCACGTTCGAGTACAGGATCACCGGAGATAACATTGAGAACAGCGAGCACAGCGATCAAGATGTAACTTGTTGAAATTTATATTATAATTTTAAATTAAATTACATTAAAAAAACTGAACTGCAATATTTATTACAGTTCAGTTTTTTTAATGCTATGTTAGAGAAACTTCAGATTAAAACAAAAAAATACTTAATTTATTGATTTATAATGAAAAATTTAATAATTTAACTGTATTGTGATTTTTGGAAATTAATGATGAATGAAAAGCAAACCGCGACTCGGTTGAAAAAAGTAGCTAAGCAAAATTTGGATTGGCGTGTAAAGTTTTGGCCTGAAATAAAGGATGAAGACTTATGGCTGAGAAAATCGAAAGTTGGATTCATTACTGTGCCAAGAGGTTTGCCCCAAATCATGGCTTTTATTGATGCTTTAACAAAAAATACTCCAGCTTCTAAGGCTTACTTTGCTCTTTGGTGTAGGAGTTTTGATGAAATGGTTATACGTATTCAAAACCCTATGATTTTAGCATCTGAATCTGGATTTTCAGGGCCACGACAATTAACTACGTGGAATGCCAGAATGGAATTGCTAGAAAAGTTTGGATTTATCAAAACAGCTAAAGGTCCAACTGGCCCGTATGAGTTTGTAATATTATTGAATCCATATGTAGTGATTAAGAATTATATGAATGATCCTGCCAATATGCCTAATGAAAACTTAAAACAGTTATTTTTAGCTTTAGAAATAAGAGCATCTGAAATTGGTGCAGATGACCTTTTAGGATAGGAAGCACATATGAATACAAATCCTAAAACATGGTTATCTTTAGATAAACAACTAGAGCTTTTAGCATCAAGAAATGTAACGATTTCTGATAGTGATAAAGCGAAAGAATGTCTAGAACGTATAGGCTATTATCGTCTAAGTGGCTATTTTTATCCCTTTAAAAAAGATAGTTATTTGTGCTGTAAGTTTCCACCGAAAAACTTGAAACCGACATCTAATTTCCCTGGTGAAACTATAAAAATTGATGATTATCAGAATGTTAAATTTGAAACAATTATTGATTTATATATTTTTGATAAGAAATTACGGTTATTAATTTTAGATGCTATTGAAAGAATAGAAATAGCTTTGCGATCCCAAATCGCCCATCTATTGGGTGAATATGGCCCATATGGTTACTTGGAACCGCAGTATTTCTATAAAGATTTCACAAGCTATTCAAATAGTGGCGTATTTTTATCGAATCATCATTCATGGCTTAGTAAAAATGCATCTTTAATTAAAAGGTCCAGAGAAGATTTTATAAAGCATCATAAAGATAATGGCTTAATACCTATCCCTATTTGGGTGATTTGTGAAGTTTGGGACTTTGGTGCTCTAGCTACTTTGTATGAAGGAATGTTAGAGAATGACCAAAATAAAATTTCACGTAAATATGGTATTCAAAATGGTCGTATTTTTTATAAATGGCTTCAAGTTATGGGTGAAATAAGAAACGTTTGTGCCCATCACTCTCGATTATGGAATAGAAATATTTTGAACGTCCCAACATATCCTCCTACATCAGCTTATGCTTGGTTATCAAAATTAGATAACGGGATAGACAAGACAAAACTATTTTCAATTTTGTGTATCTGTTCTTTTCTTGTAAAGGCAATTAACCCTAATAGCGAATGGGTAGAGAGACTTATTGTGCTTTTAAAGACCTTACCTGATATGTCTGCTCAAGGATTAGGGTTGAATAGTATGGGAGTGGATCAAACTGTTTTAAACGAAGAATGGGAAGATATTTTAAGGAATATCAGAAATTAAAAACCCCTGAGCGATTCTAAAGAATGACAGGGGTCGTAATGGCCCCATTATTAGACCATTAAAAAAAATTATCAATAGTAATTTATAAAACTTAATGAATTTTTATACAAAAAACTTTATAATTCAATTGTGAAGACCCTCATTTATCCATGATGAACGTTGCTTATATAACGATAGTTATGGGTGTCAATTCCCCCAATTGACGTAAATAAGAGGGTTGTGCCATGGGACAGAAAGTTGTTCGTGTACAAACTTATCTTCGTTTTAGGTATGGCGTTTGGGAGTCTGTGTGCACCCATTATCGTTCATTACCTAACCGATAGTTAAGTGAGAGGGTCTTCATGCAAATATTATAAAAATTTAGGATCATGCTTTTCACTTGACGACAATATGTGTCGTAAATCTTCAAACTTAGACTAACAAGTTTTACTGAAACCAAGTAAGTTACTTAAAATTATATAAATTTTAGGTGTGCTATGTTTTTTAAACAAAAAAGATTTAGAAAGATTCCGTCGGCCATTTTATCTATTCAAAATGAATTTTACATAGGTATAGATAGCAGTAAGTTGAGTGAGAAAGATTTAATTAAAATAGGTTTAACTCAGGATTTTCTTCCGTTAGTAGAGGGTATAGATTTTTTACCTTCTAAAATAGGTAAGTTTTCTACAATTAATGCAGATGGACTTGTAGTCGTAAGAAAAGATTTACCTAAAGAAAAGTTTTATCAAGAATCTGCCTATACATGGAAAGAATGGCATGGGAAAGAGCAGGTTGAATTTTCAGGTACGCGTAGTCAAGAAAGATTTAGATATCAAAGAGAACGTCTAGCTGCTCCAAATATTAAAGTCACAACAATTAAAATAGAAAATAGTATTTGGCTTCTGTTTAAATGTATCCCAAATGAAGAAAATTTACTTCATAAATTGAATTTAGCTTTAGAACTGTTTGGTGAGTTCAGCCTTGCTTTGGATGCGAAAGATGGTCCGATTGTATTACCAGCGAAAGTAAAATTTGTAGAATGGCTAATTCTTAAATCTGGAACTCTAACGGATCAAGAAATAAAAGAAAGAATAGAGCAAACCATTTCTAAAAAAATGAAAAAAACTTTACGACCAGTTATTTTACAAAGATTAGAGCATATTCGCTGTAAAGGACCTGAAGAAATAGCAATTGGATCGGCAGGTTACCAAGGATATGTAGTTTATAATTTTTTTAAGTTGGGTATATCAATTTTAGAGTCAGAGTATCCTGATAATGCAACCTATGTGTTTGATTCAAGTAAATGGGAAGATTTATCTAAGTTAAGCAAGACCGAAATTTTAAAGGAAAATTTAGCGAAAGATAGAATTTTTCATAATAAAGATTGGTCTATTAACATAGATCAATTATTTAAAAATACGAAAACAAATTTATGAAAATTTGAGGCTACTAAAAGATAATAATTTGTTAAAGAATCTAAAATTAACATAATACACGTTATACGAATTCAAAAATGGGAGCTTAAGCTCCCATTTTTACTGATGATTTTTTAATTCTTTTAGCATGGCATCCCGCAAGATTTCATTCATGCGTGTCTGATAACCTTTACCTTGTGCTTTGAACCATGCAAGTACGTCAGCATCTAAACGAATAGATGTTTGTTGCTTCACTGGACGATAGAATTGATTGTGGCGTACAGCATTACTCCAGTCGGTAATTTCAGGAATATCTGATAGATCTAACTGATCGTCAGGAACCGTTCCCTTAGCAAGCAAGCGTTCAATTTCAGCATCTTGCTTGTCGCTGAATTTTTCATTCAGTTCTTTGCGTGAGTATCTAACCATGCTCATATTTATCTCGCTCTGCTTTAGTTACCTGTCTTGCACTAATAATTCTTATGATTTCACAGTCATCTTCATCAAAGATGGTGTGAGCTACTAGTAGCATTAGTACGCCTTTTACTTTTCCAATGGTTTGCCAACGTTCTTCACCATCGGTATGTCTGTCTTGGATTGAGATCCTCAACGGATCTTCAAAAACAAGGCTTGCCGTTTCGAAAGAGACATCGTGTTTTTTCTGATTCTTTCGATTCTTTGCCTCATCCCATTCGAAATACTGTTCCATAAAAAACATTCAAATTTGTATATACAATAATGTATCACAAAATTGTATCACTCAAGTTGAGAAGCGTAATTTTTAGTCAGATTTATTGGCAAAATATTTCAAAACCGCCTAAAAAAAAGCCGACTTGTTTCCAAGCCGGCTTTTCGGGTTTGCGTTCCCGATTTCTTATAGTATAACTTTTTGAAATATAACACTATTTAAAAATGCATTTCGTATAACGGCCATTATGTTAAATAGAATCAAAAAACCTCCAATAAAATCGTTATAGTATTATTATTTATTGAGTAGATAAGAGAATTAAATTAGTGAAATACTCAAATGAAAAAATAGTAAAAGCTCTCTTACTTTCTCCTTTACCACTACTTTTTTTCACAGCAGTCCTGTTTATCGTAATGAATCAGGAATACAGCCTATACTCGATTTTAGTGGTTCTTGTAGGGCACGGTCTTGTCTACTTGGCTTATTGTATTTTGACTGTACCTTTCAGCTTCATATTCTCAATTCTTTTAAATCGTTATAACAGTCTTAATTTATTAACTATCTGTATTGCCTCTATAATTATTGCTACTCCATTTTTTATTCTTTTTGGATGGAGTCACACAGGAGAAATTTCGAAAGAGTGGTGGAAGATGTATACAGATACATGGACTATCTTTATGGCTCTATTTCCTGGCTTATGTTATTGGCTATTTCTGATTAACCTAAAAGATAAGAAATCAAAGAATATTGAATAAACCATTGCATAGAGATTCTTAAATTTCCCTAAAATTAACATAATACACCTTATACGAAATTCAAAAAAAATAATATTATCTTTATGATAATTAAAGAAATTTAATACAATCTCCATTATATTAAATTCTCATTACATAGGCTAAGAACTGACTCAATAATAAAAAATGGGAGTTTTGTTGAACTCCCATTTTTGAGACTGCACATTAAACTTTTTCAAATAATTATGTAGCACTTTTTCTAGTATCTTTTATTAGATTTGAAGGTTGTAGGTTGAGCTGAGCAACTTATGCCGAGGGGCTGACATTTATCAGACAGAGTATCCATTTCAGCTTTCGGTGCTGTCTAGAAATAAAGGGAAAGTTGTTTCAGGCGAGGACATCACTTTTGCAAAGATGAATGAGAGGTGTCTCTGCCTGAATATTTGCTTTTCTAGAATTGAGTGTCTAGAAATCAAATGAGGTTTGTAGATAATACGTTTGTGGCGCACCTACATACATTCCACCGACTTGATCCGCTGAACGAGTGTAGTATTCACGGTCAAATAGGTTCTTCACACCGAAGCCCACTTTGAGACCATTGAGTTGTGTGTTGGAAAAATCATAGGATGCCCGAATACCCACTAAACCATAACCAGGAATGTTGCCATAGCGTCCAGTAGCATCATGGGTGCCCGATGCGGTTTGACCAGATTGACCGTAGAAATTAGTGTTTAGTGTCCATTGATCAATTTTATAGTCTATTCCAGCATTGCCGACCAATTGTGAATAAAAGTCGAGATCTTGTCCTTTGTTTTCCCCAGCAGATGCGGTTGCTTTGGTGTAAGTGGTATTGGCATATAGCGAAATACCGCTGAGTTCGTCACTGATTGCACCGAGATTATATTTAAATCCGAACTCGGCTCCTTTGTGTTCAGTGGCACCTAAATTTGAGTAAGTTTGAGTTGCATCATCTCGTTTTAATTCATCAGAAAAATCAATATAAAACAGGGTGAATTCTAGGGATAGATATGGGTCTAAATAGTGTGTACCAATTTCATA
>NZ_JANBNX010000047.1:0-9366 GCF_035615275.1 Acinetobacter sp. IK23 | reverse complement strand
CACGATTAATGAGAGCTCGGTTATATGAAGACCAATTGGTTGTGCGATAAATTTTTGGTGTCGACTTATTCATTTGAAAATTATATTGTGGAATAAGCCTTTAGAGATAGGTTTGTGCAACAAAGCCTTTCAAAAGTAAAGATTATTATCATTTTGAAAATGACAAACTTTAACAAGCAGAAATCTTTTGTAAATGAATGCCAACTTAATCAACTAAACAGATACTTTTAATTTTAGTAAAATTAAAACTGTCTTTAATTTGTGAATGTCTAATGGAGAACCATGAAATCACTCTTCAAGACGAACATCATAAACAATTTAAGATTGTCAAAGTTCAAGATGTTCGTTTTGATAGTAATACACTGACTCATAGTTACCAATGGTTATGGGTATTTGATCATAGTTCAGAGTTTTTCCCATTTGAACTATGGGATCAACTTGATAATGCGACCGTTCATCAAAAAATAAGAATGAATAATCAGGTCTTTATGATTATCAAGATTCTGACAAAGAAAACCAAACTACGGTATTCCTGAGTAAACATTTTTCTATTATGTTTTAAATAAAATTACTAATTTATTCATTTGCGGTACGTAACCATGGCGTAACTGTTAACCCAGTGAGTACTCCTTCAGAACTTAAAAAGCGAGTAACTGACTGCCCCCATGGTTCTAAACGATTATTTACCAATAGTTGATATCCTTTAGAAATCATATGAGCTGAAGCTTGATTAATATCCTCAACTTCAAACTCAATCCAACTTTGAGGAACAGTAAATTCTTCGGGCCATTCTTTTCGACCAAAGCAGGACTCTGCTGCTTGATGTAATGGCCACAGTGCAAAGTGTTTTACACCGCCCAGCTCGCCATCTTCTGTACTCATATAAGATTCATTACCTTCCATCGCTTTTATTGGAAGGTTTAATGTGTCTTGATAGAGTGCTTTACTCTCTTCATTAACTCTTGTAATTGGTCCAAATCCAGCAACAAAAAATACCTTGATAGGAGACATTTTTAATAACTCATTTTTATAAAGTAATAGGTTCTTTTATACTTGAAATAATTCATTTTTTAAACATTAATTATTTTCTTGTCAATTTATGCCTAAATATTTTAAGGATCCTCTTATCACTATCATCACGTCAATCATAAATAATTTATTTTTTGAGTTTTTAAAATAATTATTACTATTTCTTTTAGAAGAAATTTTAGAAAAAATTGCCCAGAGAATGTTTAAATATGCCGACAAAAAAACCTCGCCAATGCGAGGCTTAAATGTTCTAAAATTTATTTACTCAGGAGCTTTTCAACATTCTTTTCAATTAATTTTTTACTTTGATTATTCATTAAATAAAAGTAAAAAATTAATCCAAAAAATACTGCAGCATAAAGTATAATAGCCCATATGTACTTCAATATATTTTCAAATAACATATGATTCATCATATCTACATCAATATTAATTCCAAAATTATGTACATATCGACTTAAGAACAAGGCAATACAATAAATTAAGATAGGAACTGCAAGAATTCCTGTCCAGATGTTAATTTTGTTTTTCTTAACTTCAAGTTTCTCGAAGTCATCATCACCAAAATTTTTTAAATCTCAATAACTTGTTTGTTTAAATCATCTTTTAAGGAGATAGGTAATCTCCTATCTTTAATATGATATTGAACGTCTTTTAATATTTCCGCATTTTCCAGAGATTCACCTAAAACTCTTAAATTTCCCATAAATAACTATAATACAATCAATAAAAAAATGGATTTTAGTAGAAATTCTATATGAGAAACTGCTTTTTAACATAAAAGTAATAAGTTAATTCGAATAAAAAATCCAGAAGATGCTTTAACTTTTCTAAACACTTTCCTATTTCCAATAGTTTTAATAAGATCAATTTTTATGAGAAACTTGGATTAAATTAGAGTAGTAAAAGAGAGTTATTTTGCTACTTGTTTTTAGATTAACTCTAATATTACCGATAGAGAAAATTTTATTTATACAAGCTTTCTCTAAAAATATTCTGTAGATAACGGACTGGAGTAGTGCCTATATGTTGACGGAAAAAAATGATAAATGCACTATCACTGATAAACTCCAGTTGTTGCGCCACCTCACTTATTTTTATACCTTCAGATAGCAATTTCTATTGCTCTTAATAATGTCCATTGTTATCTCCAGTTCTGATCAGTCTTTTTCTTAATTTTTTTGTCAAAAAACATCATATTAGATAAATTTTCGTATAAATTACCCTTCTAGGTGAGCTGAGCAATCTAAAGGAATGAAATGACGCTTAAACAATTAAAAGCTTTTTTAGCACTTGCACGTACACTCAACTATGCCAATGCATCTTTAGAGCTACATCTAAGCCAATCTGCCTTAAGTCTTACCATCAAAAGTTTAGAAGAAGAGTTAGGCGGTAAACTCTTTAACCGTAATACACGCCGTGTTGAGCTTACCCAAGAAGGCAAATCCCTCATTCCCTATGCAAAAAAGTTACTAGCCAACTGGGATGAGATGGAAAATGATGTTAAACAACGCTTTAAACTTAATCGGGGAACTTTAAGTATTGCATCTATGCCCTTTGTGACTCATGCAATTTTACCTGAAGTAATTCACCAGTTTTTAGCTGTTCATCCTAATCTTAATTTTTCAATTCACGATATTCCAAATGAGACTATTATAGAAAAAGTACAAGATGGTATTTTTGAGCTTGGTATTTGTTTTGAACCAGATCTCACAGAAGGCTTAGAATTTAAGCCCCTATTTGAAGAAGATTTCTTGGCTCTATTGCCAAAGACTCATCCACTTGCTCAATCATCTTCTATTACATGGCATGAGCTTTGTTCAAATCCATTCGTGACCTTACAGAAACCTTCAATTGTTCGTTATTTAGTTGAGCAAAATTGTTTGCGAAATAACATAACGCTCGATTTAAAAGTGGAATGTCATCAAATTTCATCACTCTCAAGTTTTGTGGCTTATGGTATTGGAGTAAGTGCAATTCCTAGACATTTCGCAAAACACATTGATAAAGAACATAACGTGTTGATTGAGTTAAAGGATGAAGCTATTCATAAGACTGTGGGAATTGTTTATAAGAAGAACTTCGAGATTTCAAATATTTCTACTCAATTTATCGAGGCTTTGATTCAATATAAATTTTAAAAAATTAAAGACTGTCTTTTAAGATGAATTAAGTACACGGTTAAGATAAATTTATTAATTATTATAATTTTCAGTTAATTATGATAATTTTTTAATATTTTTTGCTCAGTATAAAACTGATCTTTTGTTATAAATTTGATACTATTCATTGATTATACTTATTAATCCTTTAAAAAAATTAACTTCTATAACGCAAAATGTGATGCTAAAACTAAATTACTAAGGGATATAGGAAAACAACAGAATGAATAAAGTTTATGCCAATGCAGAGGCAGCACTGAAAGATGTTATTGCAGATAATCAAACACTTGCTGTAGGCGGTTTTGGTTTATGCGGAATTCCTGAAAAACTAATTGTTGCAGTTAAGCAAAGTGGTGTAACTGGTCTAACTTGTATTTCAAATAATGCAGGTGTAGATGATTTTGGTTTAGGTATTTTGCTTAAAACCAAACAAATCAAAAAAATGATTTCTTCTTATGTAGGTGAAAACAAAGAGTTTGAGCGCCAATATTTAAATGGTGAACTTGATGTGGAGCTTACACCACAAGGTACTTTAGCTGAAAAGTTACGTGCTGGCGGAGCTGGGATTCCTGCATTTTATACTCAAACTGGCGTGGGTACCCTC
This sequence comes from Acinetobacter sp. IK23, assembly GCF_035615275.1. Classification (NCBI taxonomy): domain Bacteria; kingdom Pseudomonadati; phylum Pseudomonadota; class Gammaproteobacteria; order Moraxellales; family Moraxellaceae; genus Acinetobacter; species Acinetobacter sp. IK23. The sequence continues at coordinate 5,571 of NZ_JANBNX010000047.1, read as the reverse complement.
ATTGCAGAAGGTAAAGAAGAACGTACGTTTCATGGCAAAAACTACATTTTAGAAGAATCGTTAACAGCAGATGTAGCTCTTGTAAAAGCATATAAGGCAGATAAAGCAGGTAATTTAGTATTCCGTAAAACTGCTCAAAATTTTAACCCTGAATGTGCGATGGCTGGAAAAATTACAATCGCAGAAGTGGAACAAGTGGTTGAAATTGGTGAATTAGATCCGGATGAAATCCATTTGCCGGGTATCTATGTAAACCGCATTGTACTGAATGCATCACCTGAAAAACGTATTGAGCATAAAACTTTAAGCACGGAGGCAGTATAAAATGGCTTGGTCACGTAACGAAATGGCACAACGTGCTGCAAAAGAACTTAAAGACGGTTTTTATGTCAATTTAGGTATTGGCTTACCTACCCTTGTTGCTAACTATATTCCAGGAAATATTAATGTTTGGCTTCAGTCTGAAAATGGTCTATTAGGTATTGGTGAGTTCCCAACAGAAGAAACTGTCGATGCCGATTTAATTAATGCTGGTAAACAAACGGTTACTGCTCGTGCTGGTGCTGCATTTTTCTCAAGCTCTGAATCTTTTGCCATGATCCGTGGTGGTCATGTCAACATTGCAATCTTGGGCGCCATGGAAGTTTCTGAAAATGGTGACTTGGCTAACTGGATGATTCCAGGTAAGAAAGTTAAAGGTATGGGCGGCGCAATGGACTTGGTTGTTGGCGTACAAAAAGTTGTAGTGCTTATGGAACACTGCGCAAAAGATGGTACGCCAAAAATTGTGAAAAACTGTAGTTTGCCTTTAACAGGTAAAGGTGTGGTTCATCGAGTCATTACTGACTTAGGTGTAATGGACATTACTCCACAAGGTGTTGAGCTGATTGAACTTGCTAAAGATGTCACGCTTGAGCAGATTCAAGCCGCTACAGGTGTCGAGTTTTATAAAACCTTAGTCGCGTAAATTCTAAGATTTAGTTAGCTGTACAAGACTCAAGTTAGAAAGTGAGCTTGAGTCTTAACCCTTTTAAGCACCGGATGTGCTGTCTATAAATAAGAATGAGAAGGATTTTTCAGCTATGGAAAAACAGCAAGGAATTTTTGAAAGATTTGCTCTTCGGATTAGTGACTGGTCTGAAAAATGGTTTCCTGATTCATATATTTTTGCATTACTCGGCGTCATTATTGTGTCTATTGCCGCTTTGGGTATTGGTGCCCCAATTCACGATGTGGCCACTTCATTTGGTAACGGTTTTTGGAGTCTTATTCCCTTTACCCTACAAATGACCATGCTCATTATTGTAGGTTATGTCGTTTCTGTATCTAAGCCCGTCAAATACATCATCCAAAAAATGGCACGTATTCCAAGTTCTGGTCGCGGTGCCATTGTTTTGGTAGCAACTGTCAGCTTATTAATTTCACTGGTCAATTGGGCTGTTAGTACAATCCTTACAGCGCTTTTAGTGATTGCATTAGCTAAACGTAAAGAGCTGAATATGGATTACCGTGCAGCAGCTGCGGCAGCAATCATTGGTATGGGGGCGACTTGGGCACTAGGAATCAGTTCTTCAGCAGCGCAGCTTCAGGCAAATAAAAGTAGCTTACCTGAGTCAATTTACAACCTAACTGGTGTTATTCCATTTACTGAAACTATTTTCCTTTGGCAATCAATTGCGATGACCATTATTTTGGTGATTGTTTCAATCGCTATTGCGTATTGGTCAGCTCCAAAAGGCAATAGTGTTAAAACGATTGATAGTTTTGATGTGCAGTTTGAAGAAGACAAGCCACATGAAGACAAATCTAATCGTCCGGGCGATTGGTTAGAAAACTCACCTATTTTAACGATTATTGTAGTGGCTTTAGGCTTAATCTGGATGTTTTTTGAGTTTTCAAAAAGTAATCCAATTATTGCAATTTCAAGCTTAAATACTTACAACTTTGTGTTTTTAATGCTTGGCTTAGCATTACATGGCACGCCTCGAAACTTCTTAAATGCTGTTGCAAAGGCAGTTCCAGCCGTATCAGGAATTTTAATTCAATTCCCTTTGTACGGAAGTATCGCTTTTATTATGACCCAAGCTTTAAATAGTCAGGATTTATCGCTGTCTCATTATGTTGCCGAGTTTTTCGTTTCAATTGCGTCAAAAGAAACCTTTGCGATTGTGATGGGAGTTTACTCTGCCATCCTTGGATTCTTTGTTCCTTCAGGTGGTGGAAAATGGATTATTGAAGCCCCATATGTTATGCAAGCGGCAAATGATTTAAAGGTTCATTTAGGTTGGTCTGTACAAATTTACAATGCAGCCGAAGCTTTACCAAACTTAATCAATCCATTTTTTATGCTTCCAATGTTAGGCATTTTAAAACTAAAAGCAAAAGATGTGATTGGGTTTACAGTCACTCAGCTCGTTGTGCATTTTCCTTTAGTTTTATTCTTGCTGTGGTTCTTTGGTAGAACGCTCAGTTACACCCCTCCAACTTTTTAATTTAGTGGCGCCTTTGGTTTAGGCTAAAGGCAAATTTAGCAAAAACACCAATAAGAGATATTAAGATGAGTTCAATAGTTATAGTTTCAGGTAGCCGTACTGCAATGGGTGGTTTTCAGGGTAGTTTATCTTCTCTAACCGCTCCAGATCTTGGCGCTGCTGTCATCCGTGAATCAATCCAACGTGCAGGTGTTAAACCTGAACAAGTAGATGAAGTTATTTTCGGTTGTGTATTGAGTGCAGGTATTGGTCAAGGCCCTGCTCGCCAAGCTATGCGTAAAGCAGGTGTACCTGATCATGTCGGAGCTGTGACCATTAATAAACTGTGCGGCTCTGCTATGAAAGCTGTATTAATGGCATCAGATACTTTAAAAGCAGGCAGTGCCAATATCATTGTGGCTGGCGGCATGGAATCTATGACCAATGCACCTTATATTTTGCCGAAAGCTCGCTCTGGTTACCGTATGGGTCACGCCGAAATTAAGGACCATATGTTTTTAGATGGCCTTGAAGATGCTGAAACAGGCCGTTTAATGGGTTCTTTTGCTCAAGATATGGCAAACACCAAAGGCTTTACCCGTGAGCAAATGGATAACTTTGCGATTTCTTCACTTAAAAAAGCGCAAACTGCCATTACCGAAGGTTACTTTAAAGAAGAGATTGTTCCTGTTGAAGTAAAAACTCGTAAAGGTGTGGAAGTTGTTGATCAAGATGAGCAACCATTAAAAGCAAATCTTGAGAAAATTCCGACTCTACGTCCCGCTTTTAGTAAAGATGGTACAATTACAGCAGCGAACTCAAGCTCAATTTCTGATGGTGCTGCTGCGTTAGTACTTACTACTGAAGAATATGCACAGTCTCATGGTTTAAATACCTTAGCAAAAATTGTTGCAACGTCTACTCACTCGCAGCATCCAAGCGAATTTACAATTGCTCCAATTAGTGCGATTCAAAAAGTGCTTGAGCGCGCTGGCTGGTCTGTTGACGAAGTAGATGCTTGGGAAATTAATGAAGCTTTTGCAATGGTGGCAATGGCACCAATTCATGAGCTAGGAATAGATGAAGCAAAAGTTAACGTACATGGTGGCGCTTGTGCGTTAGGTCATCCAATTGGCGCTACAGGTTCAAGAATTATTCTTTCTCTCATTTATGCATTAAAACGCTTAGGTAAAAAGAAAGGTGTTGCAGCCCTATGTATTGGTGGCGGTGAAGCAACTGCTGTTGCAATTGAAATCTAATTAAAAAATAAAAGAAGATGTAAGGACTTTCCTTACATCTTCTTTTTTATAAATAAAATTCTTAAGCTGTTTTAAATAGCTCATAGCAAGTTTGACGGAACCATTTATGACTACTCTTATGGTGGCAAGACATATGCCAATGTTGCTTAACGTCATAAGTTGGAAAATCAAGCGGTGCAGGTAAAATTTGTAAGTTCTCTCTAACCAATAAAACTTGGCTTAAATAATATGGAACAGTGGCAATCGCATCTGTTTCCTGAACAACTAAACCTACACCTAAGTAACTTGGTAAGCGAATTAAAATATTTCGATCCAACCCTTTATTCTGCAACTCATTTTTAATGTGATAATGCCCAATACCTGCATCAATATCGATATGATATTCGCGCATATAATCTTCTAAAGTAAAGTTATTCGGGTCTAAACGCGGATGGCTTTTTGAGCTAATCACAACATAGTGTTGACGGAAAAACTTCTGCTGATAAAAACCTTCTTCTAATTGTGGCAAGAAACCTATCGCCAAATCAATTTCACCATTTGCCATTTGATAGCTGGTTTCTGGCGTAATCGGTCTAATATTTAAACGAATGAGAGGTGCTTTTTCTTTTAAATAGTTAGTTAATTGTGGCAATAAAACCAAATGTGATACATCAGTCATTGCAATGGTAAACAGCTGATCTGACGTTAGCGGATCAAAGTTCACATTAAAGTTATTAATACTTTCAACTTTATCAATCACTTCACTAATCAGAGGAAAAATCTGCTTTGCAAGTTCGGTCGGAATCATTTCATTTCCAACTCGAATAAACAAAGGATCATTAAAATGTTGGCGAATTTTGTTTAGACCGTTACTTACACTCGGCTGTGTTAAACCAATAGCATCTGCAGCCATTGAAACACTTTTGAACCGATAAATATGATAAAAAATATTTAATAATCTACTGTCTAGATCAAACAAAATTGTCTCCGCTTGGACTCAATAATCCAGTGAAATAAGTTCAAAAGCAGGTATAAATGATAGAAAGATTCCTATGCCCTACTTTTGACTTATTGAAATTTACTCTAAATTAGCAAAGAACTTAGATGAGGGGCAATGCTTTATCATGCCTTTCATCATGAAGACCCAAGCATAATCTACTTATTTGATTAATTTATATATAAATATCGTGTACTTCATCTTGCGAATGAGTATGCGTTATTGTTCTTGCTGGGCTTTAAAACCATTCCATATTTGTTGTACCGATTTATTATCGCTCAAATTATTTTTAAAGATATAAATATCTTGTGCGAGGCAATATTCTTGCTGATCTAAAATAACTAATTTTCCAGCTGCAAGGTCTTCTTCAACATTAATTTTTGGAATCCATGCAACCCCTAAACCTTGTAAAACCAGTTCTTTTAAGTTAGTTGCATTGTCCGTTTCATATAACGTTTTATAAACAAGTTTACCTTCTATCAGTTGGTCTACCAATTTTCTTAAGTAAGCATGTTTGCTATAGGCAAGCAAAGCAAAATTGCTTTGTATTGTATGTTTAGGGCTATGGTCAGGTTCTGTAGCAGAAACAGGAACAATAACTGTCTCGGCAATTTTAATACCACTTAAAATATCATCTCCAACTTTTCTAATATTGCTTTTATCTGCATAGCAAATCATGAAATCACAGGCACCTTCTTTTAACAAAGACAGGCCTTCTCCACTATTCGTTGCGACAATTGATCCTAGCCAAAATAATGGACAGTACTTCCCTCTAAAGATAACGTAACGTTAACTTTGGAGATCCAAGAAATGGCCAAACGTTTTAGTGCTGAATTTAAACAGCAAGCAATTGATTATGCACTTT
>NZ_JANBNX010000046.1:0-9530 GCF_035615275.1 Acinetobacter sp. IK23 | reverse complement strand
GAAGAAATGGACGATGCCAATTCAAAATTGGCGTTTAGCAATGAATTGGTTTACGATTCAGTTCGATGATCGATTAAAAGATCATTTATAAAAAATGGAACTTACACAAAATAATTTACAGGCTCAATAAGAATGTCGCCCGAAGTTTTGATTTTTATATTTCCTGTTGGTCAAAGGAATGGCTAGGTAGACGATTGATTGAAACACACAATTCTTTGGCTCACTCCGTTCGCCTTTCTTTTGCCATCTTATCTTTCTACTACATGTGTATTATCCTCTATCTCTATCCTTATACCTGTGTCACTATCTACATATCTATATAGATAAATAATTAGCTATTTTCTTTATTACTGATCTATCTCTATCTACGCTTACCTATGCCTATCCGTATAGTATTATTGTTATCTATCTATATAGATTTCTACATTAATAGATAGTTATACATGCTTTTTATCTCTATCTGATTGGCTTTTTATATTGATAGTTTTCTACATTTCTATATAGATAGATTGCTTGTATATTTACTCGAACTATATATCTATATGGATTTCTATATTTCTATAAGTATTGGTGTATAAGTGTTTGCCAATATTTGTTTTTATCTCTATCACTTCTTATACGTTTGAGGATTTTATTAAGCCGCGCATCTATATCTCTACGCTTACCGAGACTTGGGTGTACTTGGGTATTCCGAGAGTTTTCGAATATATAAATATATCTTCTTAGAACATTCTTATATTACTTATTCTCGGAAATGTAGGCGCGGTTCACTTGGGTTTTTAGAGATTCTTCTCATGTATCTTTCAAACCGACATAAATGCTATCGTATTTCTTCACGGTTTCGCGTATTTCGCATTTTAGAACTTAAGATGATTGCTTTTATATCTTGCGCTTAAAGTTGCTTAAAACGCTCTAAAAAAGCGAAATAGAGTAGAGTTATAAAAACGATTAATTCACACCAAAATCAGCTTTAATTGCCTGAAGGAAAATGCCTAAGTATTAATTTGGAAAAATTCCTTAAAAATCAAATGCCTATAATTGAATTTCTGTGTTTGTTGTTGGCTTGTGGACTTATGTTGTTGATTAGCCTGATTTTTAACAAATTTTGCCTGTTTTTAAGCTATTTGGGGTTACTATAATGGGCATATGTCTTAAATGAGTCTCTAATACATGCTTACTGTATTTATTGTTTTAGTTGCCTTGTTTGTTATAGCACTAATGGTTAAGACGCATAACGAGAGAAATAAGGCGGCAAGATTAAGCCGACTTTCATTGAAAGCATCTGAGGCTTTGGTAAATGCATCTATGCATAAGATGAGACTTGCCTCAATGTCTCCAGAAGAGGCTTTTATTGAAACTCTAACCGATGAAGAACGTGAAATATATTTCAGCCTCACAACTGCACTTGAGAAATTAACTTTTAAGGTTGATATTGCAGGTAACAGAATTAAGAAACAAAGCAATGGCGTTAAACAGATCAACAAACTACTAAATGCTTAAAATTATAAATATGCCTTTTGTATTTTTGGAATTGTCGCTACTAATCAAATTGAACAAATGAGGTGACTTATGTTGATCATGATTGTTGGAATGGTGCTGGTAGCGTTATCTGTCTACCGCGGTGTTGCCCTGAGTAAGTATTTACATAGCCCGTCGGTATCGCACTCAACCAGTAGTCTGTATATGCAGGAGATGGTGGTCACGCGAATTAAACAGGCTTGGTATTGTGTTGTAGGTTTTACAGGATCAACAATGATTGCGATGGGAGTGGGGTTAACTTGGTTCATTTAAAATAAAAGGCTAGCTTATTGCGAGCCTTTCTTTTCTTCATTGTATTGATCGCCTTGTTTTCTATAGGCATCAATTTTCTTTCGAATTTGCTTCATGGCAGCATCATTGAATTTTACTCTTGGATCTTGTTCACCAAATAAATCATCATGAATAGCCATAAAGCGAATACTTGCCACTTTCATTTCGTGACCATCGGGATGTACTTGGTCAGTATCTTCAAAAGTTATAACAAGTAAAGGATCGTACTCGCCTTTAACAACGCGGGCGTGATACATATTTAGATAGTATGGAACAGAATTTCGTACAGAAGCCATGTTTTTGATTCTACCGTAGCGTCTATCGCTATCTTCTATGTATATATCGATGTAACCTTGCTCTCGCCAAAGCTCGATTAGGTTAAAGATGTCTTCTTCGTAATCCTCAATGTCTTCAATAGTGAAGCCTATATGTTGACTGATTACGAAGAATAGGTCGTGCAATTCTGCGTGGGAGATGTATTTTCTTTCGAGTTGTTGATCAGGTTGTGGCATCCCTTTTCGTGCGTTCCTTGGCCGCTTGAAAGGCTCTGCGAAGGTTGCGTCTTGTTTCTTCAGGTGTGCTGCCAGTGATTTTTGTACCACCGAAGCCTTCACCCATGCGAACAAGTTCAACAATTGCAGGGTTTACGTTTTGGTTACTCATCTTGTTCATAACTTTTCTCCATGAGGAGACTGTTGTTAAGAGATGGCTTACAAATATAAATTTGTGCCATTTCGCTTTATAGCTTTAATAAACCGCTTAAATAGTCGGTTGTTTAGTAAATCCAGAAGGCTGCAACCTTATTGATTCACTTATGCATAAACGCATATTGATAATAAATTTCTATCGGTCGACCCAGAAATTTCTAAGTTTGCATCGTTTATTTTATGCTTTTACGCATAATTTGCAATAGCGAATATTTCAAAATGAAACTATCCCTATCTAAATTAGAAATGAAATTTCTATGTAGAAATGTAGATATATAGAAATCTACAGATATTTTAAGCCATTAATTTTTAATGTTTATATGTGAATTTTTCTTTTAAGACTTCAAAACAATCTTGATCAATTTCTTGTTTTTGATGATTAAACTTAAAAACATAATGTTGACCGTTCTTTTCATATTTAGCAAAACCGCAACTTACTTGGATGTGAATAGATTCGTTTGTTTCATCTTTATCCATTTTGTGAGTAACAGAAGCACCTTTTCGCTCATACGCCAGCAAATCAAAGAATTTAGCCATCGGTGTTCTTTCGTTTGGTGTCATTTTGAGTCTTACTAAATAATGGTGCAGGGCAAGATGTGATCTGCATATCAATCCGTTGATCATCCACGCCCTAAACAAACTATCGGCTTGCTTAAGGTTAGATTGACTGGTTGCCAGTTATTCCCCTGCATGGGCAACTCCGCGCGACATTAATAAATGTTTTGACTAATAAAGTCTCATCAGGCACGGTTGAATGGCTGCCTAGAATGGGCTCGAACCAGTGACCAACGGATTAACAGTCCGCTGCTCTACCTACTGAGCTACTACGCAATATAGTTATATAATTATATGGATTTATAACTACTTATCTATATAGAAATATAGAAATCTAAATAGATAAAAAATGAACCATACCGGGTTTGCCGGAGACCTTTTTATTTAAGTTAGGCCACCTGACCTAACGGGTTAATCTTATCATAGTACATTGCTTCAAACTCAAAAGGCGATACATAACCCAGTGCACTGTGTACACGCTTTTTATTGAACCAATCTACCCAGTTTAGTGTCGCAAGTTGTACATCTGCTAAACCTTGCCAATCTGCTTTTAGATATTCAATCACCTCTGTTTTGTATAAGCCATTCACCGTTTCAGCCAAAGCATTATCGTATGAATCACCAGTCGTACCGACTGATGCTCGTAAATTTGCTGCTTCTAAACGATGGGTATAACGAATGGAAAGATATTGCACACCTCTGTCGGAATGATGAATCACATTCTTTGGCATGCCTCGATCATGCAATGCTTGCTCTAATGCATCGAGCACTATATCTGTATTCATTCGTGTAGATACTTTCCAGCCAACAATTGCTCGTGAGAACACATCAATAATAAAGGCGGTATAGACCCAGCCTGAATGAGTTTGAATATACGTAAAGTCACTGACCCACAGTTGGTCAGGATGATCAGCAGTAAAATTACGTTTCACTAAATCATCTGCTCGTTTTTGGTCATCTCGGCTACGGGTGGTTTGTTTGTTCTTACCTCGCCAAACACCTTGTATACCTAGCTTTTTCATTAATCGAGCAACAGTACAGCGTGCAATAACATAACCTTCACGTTTCAGTTGTTGCCAAACTTTACGTACACCATATCGACCTGAACTTTCTTTCCAAATTCGTTTAATTTGTTCAGCATGATGCAAATCATGTAGATCTCGCTTTGCTCGATGTTCTGGGTTTTCAGCAATATCTAGTGTTCGATAATAGGTAGAAGCTGAGATCGGTAAAATCCTACAAATCGCCTCAACACCATATAACGCCTTATTGTTATGGATGAAATCCACCATTATTTGTGTGGGCGGTCGAGCTCCGCCTGGGCGAAAAAAGCGGCTGCTTTACGCAGAATTTCATTGGCACGCTTTAATTCTTTGATTTCACGTTCCATTTGCTTCATTTTTTCTTGATCAGAGATCTGTTGTACTTTGATAGGATTTTGCTCATCTAAATGCTTTTGATGCCAAGCACGAAGTGTTTCAGGAGTACAACCAATCTTAGGCGCAATAGCTGTGATCGCAGCCCAATTAGATGGATAGTCTTTTTCAGATTCAATCAATAATTGAACCGCTCTTTCTCTGATTTCAGGGGTATATTTTAATTTGGTCATCGGAACATTCTCTCAGAATACTGAGTCTCCGACAAACCCGGTACGGTTCATGATGTAGATTCTGATACATCTACTTCTAAGTACTTGCACCTTACTAAAACTCGCAATCCCACATACATCAGTCGCCGATGTTGTTTAGTTTTAGATTTTTTACCAATGATCATTTTTTCCCAAAAATGTTTAGCCTGCCAATTTTTAATTTCATAATTTGTAAAGATGTCCATAAACTCATTGTAAAAAGGTAGATGTACGGAATTTTTCATAATGGACTGCCCAGCAAATAAAAGAGGATTATAGTCCGTGGATTTATAGTCCTCAATTACTGATATTACTGTTTTTTATACTTTCCAGTAAAAATGACAGCGTTAGCAGTAAAGATTGGGAAAATTATTCGTCAGAAAAGAACCGAATCAAGCATTACTCAAGAATCATTAGCTTTAAAATGTGAAATAGATCGTAGCTATTTAGGGCGTATCGAACGTGGAGAAGTCAATCTGACAGTAGATAAGCTGTATCAAATCGCACAGGTTTTACAAATTAGCCCCAAAGACTTATTACCAGATTAAAATAGTTTTTTGAACGACACATTTAGTCGCAGAACCTATTATTTTTCTGATTGGCTTAGTTTTAGAATTTTTGTTTTGCCAAGTACTTCCTGTACTTTAAAATCATCATGCAAAACTTTATACAGAGCCTAAACAATAGAAATTCAGCCATGAATGGCACAACTAGCTTACTAGTTCTACCACTCATACTTTGACTTACAATTAAGCAGTTTGTGGCGTTTTGGACTTTTCGATAAAACGCCCAAACATCAACCCAATCTCAAAAAGTAGCCACATCGGAATCGCCAACATTACCATACTAAGAGCGTCTGGTGGCGTAATAAACATCGAAACAAAGAAACAGCCAACAATCACATAACGTCGATTTCGAGTCAGTGTTTCCACGGAAACTAAGTTCACCAAAATCAATAATAATGTCGCTACAGGCACTTCAAAAGTTACCCCAAAGACCAAAAATAATTTCAAGCAAAAACTCAGATAGCTATTAATATCAGTCATTGGTGCAACTGCCTCGGGTGCTGCATGTAAGAAAAATGCCAACACTGCAGGTAAAGTTATAAAGTACGCAAACGAGATACCAACATAAAATAATACAATACTTGATACGAGCAATGGTACTGCAATACGTTTTTCTTGCTTATACAAAGCTGGCGTGATGAAAAGCCAAATCTGGTACAGAATGTATGGCATCACCACGATTACTGCGATAAAAAAGCTGAGCTTAAATGGTGCCATAAATGTCGTGGTAATATCCGTGGCAATCATGGTCGCATCTGCAGGAAGCTGTAAACGCAAAGGCTTTGAAAGCACTTCATACAAGTCATTGGCAAATGGAATCATGCTAAAGAATGCGGCAAAAACCGCAATCAATATCCGCATCAAGTATTTACGCAGTTCAATCACATGCGACATCAATGGCATAGACTGCAACGGCTGATCACTTTGTTGAGTTTGTGAAGAAGCCATCATCTACTCTCCTATACTTTGTGCAGGTTGTTGAGCAGCTGGATTACTTTGCCCTTGTTGCGCTTTTGTACTCGCAATATCTTCAGCACTCTTTCTCATTTCAACCAACTGCTGTTGCATATCTCGTTCTACTGCACGGATTTGATCAAGTTCACGCTGAACTTGTTCTTTCATCTCGAGCAGATTGAGCTCCTTCTCAATATCGTGCTGCACGCTATGCATTAAGCGTCGAGCTTTTCCATACCATCGCCCTACTGTACGCATTGCTTGTGGTAACTTGTCAGGACCAAGCACCACAATAGCGACAATACCAAACAGTAAGATTTCACTAAATCCCATATCTAACATTGGTTAAACCACCTTTATGCCAAATGATGAAAATTACTTTTGCGTATGTGACGCATCTCGAACGGTATGACTAGACACATCAATCACCGAAGTATCTTCGGCAAGTAGTTTTTGATCTTGATCTTCATTTTTTACTGAATCTTTAAAATCCTTAACCGCACCACCTAGGTCACGACCCAGCCCTTTGAGCTTCGATGTACCAAAAAGCAAAACAACAATAATCAAGAACAATAAAATATGCCAAATTGATAGACCTGCCATTTCACAACCCTCACCTAAACAAAAAAATAACTTAAAATAAATACTACACCAAAGAACTTAAAAATAAATAAAAAATTAAAAATAAATTATTGTGTCGTCAAATTTTAATCAACCATTATCAGGAAAATTAATTCACACTTTTATTTTACAAGTCTTTATCTAAAACATATAGTAACTGATGCTTATTGAGCTTAACTACAGCTTTAGCTGTATACAATCGAGGATCAACGCATGAACAATACAATACTTACCACCTTATTATTTGCTTTATTATCATTAAGTTGTGCAAAGGCAAGCGATAGTGGCATATCACACAACACAAAGTACACGACTACTAAAAGCAGTATTATAGACAGCCAAAACCCTCCGAAAAACAATCAATCAGAAGGATATTCAAAAGCATATGAAAGGTGCATATCAGACCACAAACAAGGATTCAACCTTGCAGTAGATTGTACGCAAAAAGAATTGGAAGATATTAATAATAAAATAAATAAAATAAATAAAATATTAGATAATAAAAAACCTCACATAAATAAAAAAAGCATTCAATCTAAATATGAAAATTATGAAAGAATGATGTGCAATGATTTAATGAATACATCAAAATTGACTAAATCCAGCTCAATCACACGATCGCAGTGCAAACTTTCACTTCGTCAAAACTATTTAGATAATTTACAAAATATACTTTCACCACAGCGACTAGAATAACCACCAGAACAATAACTGAAACGGTGTTACCCCACTGTGGTTGAGATCAAAAACTGAGCTCAACCACGCATCTTATAAATTCCCAAAACGAATCAAGCAAATTTATGCAACAGCCGCTTCACAGTTTTCAGACTTCATTGCAGTGACTGTTTCTTGCGTCTTCAAGGTGTCAGTCACATCAACAGGCAAACTCCAAACCCGAACATTGGCTGAATTAATCTCATCAGTAATTGATGGCATCCCTGAATAACGTTCTGGATAAGTAAAATCTGTGCTGTTATCAACTGAAATCATCGTTGTAGATTGTCTTGAGCCATCAGCGGTCGTTCCAAGTGCAGGTAATGACAGAAGGTATGGTGCCCCTATTCGCTTATCATAAAAAATTTGCGAAACATTACTAAAATACTCATATTTGACTTGATTTGGGTTTTGATTACTACCTTGAATACCATCATTATGAATGGCGTACTGTACCGTTGAAGCATCTTGATAGTTTTTTGCATTAAGACGAATACCAGCAGAGATTACAAAATCCAATTTAAACTCGGTATTTTTTAGCTGTGCCATGCGATACTTATCTGTAGTCGTACTGGCAACTGCGTAGTCCAAACAAATATTTATCCCAAATGGCAAGCCTTCAATTAGTTCATTATTAAATGTGGTGTCCAATAATTGACGACCATAATCATCAAAGGCTTGAACTTTATCAGACGAAACTCGCTGGATTTTTACCACCAGCTTTTCCTCTCCATTTAAAGTACAAACATGTGCATAGTTCTCCAGATCAGGATTACTGGCATTATTACCAAGTTCATCCCCTCGATCACATCTTCTATCACCAATGAAGTCAATCCAAGACACAGTGCGTTTTGGCCAAACCATATATGCAGGGCGCTGATGCTCATCATTTAAAGACAGATTATGCACACATACCAAATGGTTCGTTGCTTCTAATATTGGATTTTTATCGGTGCTGGCATCACTACCATCTTTGTTAAAAATATTTACTGATGGCTTTAACACTGCGATAGTTCCTGGGAGAAGTACCAGTTTTCCATAATCACATTCAGGAAACTTAGCAATCAAACTACGGACTTTCTGTGTGACGAGTTCTAAAAATAAATCTGCAACTACCAAGACTTCATCCGTATTCAAAAAATCAGTCCAAGGCACATTCCAATAAAATTCTGGAGCAGTAAAAAAGGTGACATCATAGTCTTGTGGTGGGCGCTCAGCAAAAGCAGTCAACATCCCTCGGTACAACAATACAAAACGATGATCGACCGAGCGCTTGACATAATCTACGATACTTTCCCAAGCCGTTTCAGTACCATCTTTATTGGTCACCAAAACTGAACCTGCTGTACCTTTACTTACTTTGCGACGTGCACGTAATTGCACAAAAGAATTATATTCAAAGTTATAGATCCCCACATTCATTTTCACCGCATCTGGACTAATGATCGGCTCAGTACCTTGTTCGGGCTCAGTCTTTTCGCCTTGATCTGGAATTTGCGGTGTTGTATCTGGGTCAAACGGTGCAATCGGTATCACCACATCCGACTCAACCTCACCACCACCTCCGCCGCCACCACAGCCCGTAAGCATGGATACCGCAGGCAAGGTCATTCCCCCAATCAAAATAGAGCGTCGAGTCAAGGGAGTATTTAAAATTGATTTTTGTAAGTTCACTTGTGGCTGTGCCATCATCATTTCCTCTAGGTTGGATTAAAACCGCTAAAACCGCCTAGATACATACAATATCTATACCAATTTTATAAAATATGTAGAAATTATGAAAAACTTTGATTTTTTGAGCAAATAATCGCCGAAAATGATATTTATTGGTTTTTCTCTAATTTTGATAATACTGATCCTAGCCAAAATAATGGACAGTACTTCCCTCTAAAGATAACGTAACGTTAACTTTGGAGATCCAAGAAATGGCCAAACGTTTTAGTGCTGAATTTAAACAGCAAGCAATTGATTATGCAC
>NZ_JANBNX010000045.1:0-12668 GCF_035615275.1 Acinetobacter sp. IK23 | reverse complement strand
TTGACAGAAGTTACGCCTCGGTTAATCAACTCATCACGCTGAATGACTGTACGCGCTCCAGCATGATTTAGTACTTTCTGTGCATTGGCTTCATCTAACCAGTTGCCTTCGGCTTGCACAGTTATCGGGTTAAGCGTCACAGTAGGGTATGTATCGGCTGCATAAAGTATGGAGGGAAATAAGCAGAGGGTGAGGACTGATTTTTTGAAATGAGGGAGTAACACAAGAGATCCTTAAAATGATGTATAGGTGAAATGTGAAGAAAATATGGAGAATTTGTAAGTTTGTGAAATAATAAGCTGACTAGCGAAATATGTAAATGATAATTGTTTGCTTTTTTATTCAAGTGTTATATAAAAATTATTAGAATAAAGGGAATAGTGAAAGCACTTAAAAGTGAGGCGGCAATCTATACAAAATTCTTTTCTGAAAGTGTTCTGCAATATCAAACAGGCTGACAGTTTTCTAGAATATGAATACAGAAAGATAGATAAAAACGGTGGCTAACATTTGAGTAAAAATTGAACTTATTGCTGAGTTTAGCCTAAAAAACCAATGGCTTTCACTGGGAGGCGATTGGTTTTAGTGTATGTTGAATTTTGCTTAATCTGACATTAGTTTTACATTACAGATTGTTGGTCAAGTCCGCCTGAGTGTTATCAGATTTATCTTGAGCATGCTTTCCCCAGTTAAACTTCTGTGCACAGATGCCTAATCCAACAATAAACAATGCAAGTAAACTGGTATAGGTTACTTCTTTGAAATAAGTGCCTTCAACCAACATGGTAATAAGTGCGCCAATAATAAAGAAGATTGCAAGATACGTAAAATATTATATATTTCAATATGCTGATTCTATTCGGGAAAAATATCATTTGGGTATAGCTGAATGATAGCAAGCCAAATCGCATACAATATCTATCATTAGACTTAATGCAATAATTAAATGATATTGTTATCATTAATCTAATAGAATTAAGATTAAATGATAGAAATGAATACACGTATTTATCTACGAGCTTCAACTAAAGATCAAGATGCAGAAAGGGCTTTGCAGATTCTTCAGGATCTAAACCAAAACTTGAATTTGGGTGAAACCATTGTGTACGTGGAAAACTATAGTGGTACGAAGTTAGACCGACCTGAATTGAATAAGCTGCTGTCAGAAGCAAATCAAGGTGACACCTTGTTAGTTGAAAGTATTGACCGCTTATCACGCCTAACCCAACGAGATTTTCAAGAGCTGAAGCGCAGGATCCAGGAGAAGGGACTTCGTTTAGTCGTAGCGGATCTTCCTACTACCTACCAAATGATTCAAACCAGTGACAGCATTACTCATTCAATCCTGGAACTCATCAATAATATGTTGATTGATCTCCTGGCAACAATGGCTCGCCTAGACAATGAGAAACGTATAGAACGTATTAAGCAGGGCCTGGCACGTTCGGGTTACAAGCCAACAGGTAAGAAAGCCAATGAGGCTAAGCACAAACGAATAAAAGAATTGCTAGCAGCTGGCAATATGACTAAGGAAGAAATTGCCAAAGCAGTGAATTGTGGAGTTGCAACTGTCTATCGAGTTGCTAAAGTTATCTAAAAGCGGACATTTTTACTTTGGAGAAACCGGACATTTCTATTTTGGGCTTACAAAGATTGCTTCACATAAGAGATTTTATGTTAAATAATGGTTTTTATATGATCTAGTATTTCTAAATATAAGTGCAATTTTACTAAGGTTGCTTAGATGCTATGGAATCTAAATATCTAAATTGTTCACCCCCCTTTACTTCATTTTCATGTTTAATCACCGCTATTAGTAAAACTATGGTCATAGCCCCAGCTAGATAGGTGATCTTTTTTCTCATGATTTCCTTGTAGTGAAATTCTTTTTGCTTATTTTATATAAATCATATAAATAATAAAATTGTTATATATACCAATCTGTTAGGCAACTTAGTCCTATTCCAAATAACCAAAAAAAGCCGATATCTTTGTAAGCTCTAACCCACAAAAATTGAGGGATAGTTTTCGAAATAGAGTCTTTGATAAAATAGTAAAAATCAATAAATACCTACTTTTTAAACCATTATCATTTAGAGAATATTACAAAGTTGTTTAAAAAAGCCGACTTGTTTCCAAGTCGGCTTTTCGACATCGTCGAGCACATTTTTTATATCATAAATTTCCGATTTTTATAATTTTCAAAGTCTATCTTTCAGCTCTTTATACAACAAAGCCGAACTGAATTAAAAATAGAAATGTAGTTGAGCTGATGCTTGCTCATTTCTTTATTTTTAGTAATTGAGGTGAACATACTGTCAGTACATGGTAGTTATAAGTAACGTGTAACTTTGTTTGCACAAAGATTTGAGTTATGCCAAGTGATGGATTGATTTGTACTTAAAATTTTAAGCTTATCCACTTGCTTTGCAAGCCACTACACTTTATTTACAATCCTATGTTGTGGAAGTAGGGGATCTTGTACTCGCCCAGTATGTTCAACTTGATTATATCTAAAGGACTATTAGGCTTCAATCAAATCAATTTTCCAATTATTCGACTGAATTAACACATTTAAATCACGTAATTTAAGACTAATATCATCAGCTTGTTTTTGTAATGATGAAACTGGAATAACTTTATGCCACTTTATTTCCCGCGTACTATAACGATCAGATTCACGAGATGTATTACTTATCGCTGCAGTTAGGGTTTTGTGCTGTTCTACAAATTCATCACGCAAAGTCAATAAAGCAAGTAGAGAACGGCCATCATTTAATTTTGTTAAAGCATTAGTTTCATGAATTGCATAACTTAATTTTTGAAATTCTTGAATTAAAGAAAATACTTGTTTTAGTAGTTCATTTGGATCTTCAGATGGTTGATCACCATCTTGTACCAATACATTTGCATTGATACGTTGTTTTAGTGAAATAATTTTTTTTTGTTGATCACTTCGAAGTAAGAGAGCTTCTGCTAATTTCATTTTTCACCTATTAACCAATTAGAATTAAGTTTTAAACAGCTTATATCCTCATTCTTTAAAGATCAAAAAAATTGCTTTTTTATCTAACTAAAAGGTGTCTATAAAATCGGTGGATATTCACACAGAACTTGAATTGCCGGATATTAAAGAAGTACGTGAGAAAACTGGCTTAGATGAGTTCCTTCTTCACTACTTTATCTTGGACTACTTATTTTGGCTTAGTTTTCTGTTGATTTGTTATTTATATCTCAAAAAGAGAAAAAATCGAGTCTAATCTATCTTGTAGCGTTCCTAAAATTAACATAATACACGTTATACGAATCTAAAAACGGGAGCCTTTAGCTCCCATTTTTACTATATTTTTTAAAGTCTTAGGCATGTTGTACTGTGAGTTTTAGGCCTAAAGCATTCACAACACGATTAATCGTATCAAAACGTGGTGCTGAATCCTGACGTAGGGCTTTGTAGAGTGCCTCACGTCCAATCCCTGCTTCTTTAGCGATTTGAGTCATGCCACGAGCTTTAGCAATAACGCCAAGTGCATGGGCTAATTCAGCTGGATCATTCTCTTCAAGAACCATATTGAGATACATCACAATGTCTTCTTCAGTTTTGAGCGACTCAGCCATATCAAAACTTGGTAAATCAGCGACTTTAACCATTTTAATCCTCCAATGTTTTCGATAATTTGACTGCACGATCGATATCTTGTTGTTGAGTCGATTTATCTCCTCCACCAAGCATTACAATCACTACGTCACCATGTTGGATGTAATACATTCTCCATCCAGCACCGAAGAACTCTCTCATTTCCCAAACGCCATCTTGAAGAGGCTTAATGTCTCCCCAATTTCCACGTTGAACCTTATCCAATCTACGATTCAGGCGAATACGGGTCATATTGTCTTTAATGCCATCCAACCATTCATCAAACTCTGGCAGACGTTTAATTTCAATCATGAGGATTCCTTGTTTTCTCACCATATTGTATTCGATCGAATACAATATGCAAGTAATCTATATGGACATCCATTAATTTCTTATAATCGCCATTATGTTAAGTGATTAAAAAAGCCTTGAAATAGTTGCAAATTAGTTGTAAAATAGTTGTATATTAATTTCACACCTATGGAGGTTTATATATGTCAAGAATGTCAAAAACAAGCGCCAGCTATATTCGTATTGCGGATAAGATTATTTTTACCTATGCGGAACTAGTACCTGGCAATCATCATGAGTTCAACAAAAAAAATAAAGGCGTACCAGTTGCCGCTGTGCATTATGAAAAATTAGACGAGTATATAATTTTACGTGATGGTCAGGAACAACCGCTGTGCATTGATGACCCGAAAAAATTTATCAGATCAATTCGCCGATTAAATAAAGATTGTGAAATCATAAATAAGCTATGACCATATTTAATGGAATACCTAGAATGACACTTTTAACGATAGTTTAAGCGTTTACACAGTTTTATTTACAGTCTCTTAAGTTTTCCTAAAATTAACATAATACGCCTTATGCGTAATTACTGTTTTATTTCTTTATAAATTAATAACTTATAAATAAATGTCTAGCCCAATCTTATCAGATTGGGCTTTTTACGTGATCTAGATCGTTCCACGTTCATTCCTTAACCATTGTTCCACGGTTTTGATTAGGCATAGTTAATAGTACCTTCACCCATTTGGCAGAAAAAAACGGCTCAGAAAGCCCCTTTTCTTTGGTTCTTCTTCGATATGTTCTGGAATAGGAATACGCTTATTTTCTGTTTGTTCCGGAATAGTCACTCCGTCATCTTTTAGCGCAGGTTCTGACAGAGGATCTGTTGCTATATCCTGACCAGGTTTCTGATCGGTAAACGTAGTCTTATTGGTTTTTGGAGCTTCTAGCAGTCGTTGTATTGCTTCTATTTGATTGTCTTTTGCTGCTAGCTGTTCTCGTTGGAAAACTTCTCGCTCATGTGCAAGTTCTAGCTGTTTTTTTAGTATGTCTACCTGTTGTTTTAGCATGTCTACTTCTGTCTCTTTTTGTACCGCAGTAGACTGTAACGTGGTTACATTATCATTTTTATTCGATGGTTCGCCAAATACTCGTATGGCTTCAGATAAATCTATTTTCCCATCACTATTTTTTGATAAATCTCCTTTATTTATACGCTTATAAATACTTTGTCGATTCATCCCGTAAAGTTGTGATAACTCAATAACAGATAGTGCTTTCATCATGTAACCCAAGTAAAAATCTGTATGCTTGTAGACAATAATTAATCATGTAACGTTACATCAGTCATTTAACGATAGCCAACTTTTTCAAGATAAGGATGTAATTCTTGAAATTTAGCAGGATCTTGAAGCATTTCAGCAATTCTTATTGCAAACTGTTGATAGCTTTCAGTGCCCTGAGAGTATTTCCCCATTTCAGGTAATTCTGAAAGCTTGTTAGCAAATAGGTAGCGTTGAGCATCTGTTATGCTGGAAAAAATATCTAATGTATTGGGATCTTTCTTACGTTCTATTGCTTTGTTCTGATTTCTTTTTTGTTTGAAGCTAAAAGAGAATCCAGAAATAGAGCGGCCTTCTTTATGTTGTTCAACTTTAACGATGATATCTGTATGTTCATTTATCTGTTTGACTGCTGATTCAAGTACACGTCGTTTAAATGTATCTAGTCTTGGGTAATCATCTGAAGTTAAGCCAAGCTTCGAACGAAAGTCAGAAACTTCAAATATAGGAGTCTTACCGACTTCACGCCATGCTATAAGCAACTCATAGAGTCGAATGGCATATTTTCCTGTTAATTGGGTAACTTGTTTTAACTGATAACTTGTAAATTGTTTTTCTAAACGTGTAATTAAGGGTACTACATCCATTGTAAAAGTAACCTCTAAGGTTGCAGCATCATCAATATAAGAAATATTTTGAACCCATCGAGAAATTACTTTCTTTGATTTTCCTGTTTTTTCATCAATTGTTTGATAGCTAAACTGTCTACCAAAAAGGTTGGTAACTGCTGTTTTTAGGGCTTTGTAGGCAGCATGCTTATTAACATTAAATCTGCTCATATAGTCACTGGCATGGATCCGTAGCCTAGTGTTTGCATCAATCCCTGTTCTTGTTTCTCTTGCTTGTAAGATAGCCAGTAGAATTAACCGTTGTTCTACGGTATCCAAATTATAACTCGCATTAATTAAAGCGTTATCTTTTACTATTAATTCACTGGTAGGCATTTGCTACACCTTTATTATACATGGTGTTATTACACCATCATTAATAAACGGTGTAAATAGGTGACTTTTTGGTGTTGTATAGGTGACTTTTTGGTGTTGTATAGGTGACTTTTTGGTGTTGTATAGGTGACTTTTTGGTGTTGTATATCCCTTGTATATACTATAAATAAAGGCTTTCAGCATGTCTAAAAGTATTAAAAACCATTAAAAATTATTAAAAGCCTAATCTGGTCAAAATTGCCCTTGGTTTTCGCTTCGCTCAAACTCTGTTGAATCTCGCTATCGCTCGATTCGGGGGCAATTTTTTGGTTAATTACTCCGTGGATTTGAGAAAAAGCAAAGGCAAGAGCAAAAGAAACTCGGAATTCGCTGCGCTCATAGAGCTTTATGCTCGCTTCGCTCGGTCTAGACTCAAATTCCAGCATCTAAATTTCACTTTGGTAGATTTATAAACCTAAAAAAGCAGTTTTTCAGAGGGTCGAGACGCAAATTTTAGTAGTTCGCTCGTAGACACTCGCTCTATTCATTTCTATCTTGATGAAAAAGCCTTTCTATTTAACTCTTATTTGCGATTTTTAGCCTGCTTTATAGTTTGATAATGTTCTTTATCATTTAGATGAAAAAATGGCTTAAATCGCATTTGAGTGAGTTTTAGCACCTGTATTATTTCCTTATGTCTAAATTTTAATTTGCTATCTGGATCTAAGTAGGTGAACTCTCTTTGAGCCAAGCACTATCTTTCATGTCAGTTAAGTCAATTTAGTTGGTTAAGTGTCGGTACATACCGACATTTTTTGGTTCACACACCACGCATCTAAAGATGATAACCCTCAAACCTTTGCTAGATATGGTTTTTATAGGTTTTTTTATCATATAGAAACTGTTTCAAAAAAATGGATAAAAACTGCTATAAATTTTTGTTTTTAAATAAAAAATAAACGTTCATCGGTTTTTTCAAAAAATATCCATTTTTTTAATTTAAAGTATTGAAATATAATGTGAAAATAACTTTCAAACCAACTTTCAAAATATTTCTTAAAATTAAGATTAATCTATTGAAATTATGGAAAAAATTGATGAAAGTTTAGATTTTTAAGTTTCAGAAACATGTACAAAATTAATGGACTTTTTTATGCTAAAAATTTGATTTATATAATTATTGTTCTGTACATGGGGTTGTACAAAAATAAATGCTATTTTTGATCTAAGTGTATGAAAATTATAAAAAATAATATGTACACATGGATCATACAATAATGTACAAATTTTAGTGGCTAAACTAGGTATAAAGTATTGAAATTTATTGGAAATAAATATGTACAATCCAAGGTTACTTCTTATGTCAACAGAATTAGTCAATTCAGCCAATATCATCCCTTTTCCTAAGCCATGTACCTTCTGTGAATCAACGGAACATGTACAACTTTTTGCTGGACTGATGCTTTGTAGGAGTTGTCAGGAAAACATCAAAATTACCAATCCTGGTCTGTTTGCTACCAATGCTCAGATTGAACAAAAAGCCCAGGATTAACCTGGGCTTAAAAATTCTGGATTTGCTCAAGAATGGCTAAATTATTTATTAGTTGATTTACTAGGTTTTAATTTATCATTGTTTCCAGGTGTATCCTTGTTATCACGTCTTCTCTTATCAACCTCACCTGTTGAATCAGCAATTGGTTTTGGTCCAGGTTTAAGCGGTTTAGTCATCTAAATCTCCATTAATTTTTTGCTTAATTGATTTATAACAGTAGAATTTTTCCTACGTTAAAATTTAATTTGGGAACTATTAATCTTTTTCAACTAGCATTCTAAAAATATAATTTATCTGTTATTTAACATAATGGCGCTTATACGAAATTCAGCGTTTCAGGCTCCCAAAACCAAGTTTATTTCTTGCATAAATGTATCCTATAGGATACATTTTACCTATGTACTCAATATATACCACTGAAGTCTTTGATGACTGGTTCACCAAGTTAAAAGACCAACAGGCAAAAAGACGCATACAAGTCCGAATTGATCGGGTTGAAGATGGAAACTTTGGAGATACTGAACCAGTTGGTGAAGGTGTCTCTGAATTACGTTTCTTCTTTGGACCAGGCTATAGGATTTACTACTGCAAACAAGGGCAAAGGGTTGTTATTCTTTTATCAGGTGGAGATAAGTCTACGCAAAGTAAAGATATAAAACTTGCCCTGCAATTGGCACAAGATTTAGAGGAGGAGCTATAAATGGCTATTAAACTTCGCAAATGGGACAGTGCTGAGCATCTTAAAACAGAAGAAGATATGCAGGCTTACTTACAAGTATGTATTGAAGAATCTAATGGTGATGCCGCATTCATTGCTAAAGCTTTAGGTAACATTGCTAAAGCTAAAGGAATGGCTCAATTATCACGAGATACAGGTCTAGGCCGAGAAAGTCTTTACAAAGCACTTTCTGGTGATGTTAACCCTAGTTTTGATACGGTGATTAAAGTTGTAAAAGCACTGAATTTGCGCTTAGCAATTTAAAAAATGGAGCTTTAGGCTCCATTTTTTAATTTTGTATAACGTGCATTAAGTTAATTTTAGAATAATTATAAAGTGTCTACAAAATCGGTAGCTATTCATTTATAAGATTAAAATTACGGTGTTTACACAAAATTTAAGAAATTTTATCTTCAATTCAACTAATATTAAATCTGTATTTAATCAAAGGTATTTTTAAAATGTTCCTAGATTGGCCAGAACATACAGCACATGTCAAAAAATCATTTGGATCTTTAGGAAAAACTCATCCTAAAATGCTTCAAGCTTATTTAGCACTTAATGATGCTGCTGCTGCCGAGGCATTAGATATCAAAACACGTGAATTAATATCTATAGCAGTGGCAATCACTACGCGTTGTGAAAGCTGTATTTCAGTGCATGCAGAAGCAGCAATGAAAGCTGGCGCAACAGAAAGCGAAGTAGCTGGTGCTTTAGCTACAGCAATTCATTTGAATGCAGGAGCTGCATATACATTTGCTTTACGAGCTTTAGAGGCATGTGAAGCACAGAAATAATATCTTTATTAGGTATTGAAAAAGATAATTTGACTAGAAAAACTGCTACATAATTATTTGAAAAAATTTAATGTACAGTCTCAAAAATGGGAGTTCAACAAAACTCCCATTTTTTATTATTGAGTCAGTTCTTAGTCGATGTAATGAGAATTTAATATAATAGTAATTACATTAAATTTCTTTAATTATCATAAAGATAATATCATTTTTAAAATTTCGTATAACGTGTATTATGTTAATTTTAGGAGATCTATACAATTCTGTACTTTTTCACAATCATAGAAAAAGCAAATAAAATACTTACCCAAAATAAATAATCAATAAAAAAATTGAGAAAAACAAATTGATCCATGCCGATGAAAATAAATAAAGGATTGATACTTATACTTCCGACTGGAGAGGTTTCACCATCTATAAGGAACTGTAGAGGAAATCCCCCAGCTATGACTTCAACTTTTTCAAGCTTATCTACAACTATGCGAGCAACTAATATATTTTTTTGATAAAGCAAAGATACATAAGTCAAAATAATCGCTAAGAAATTAAAATATAATATTTTTTTCATAACTATTCTTTATCTTTTAAGTTAATTAAAAACAGCCAATAACATAAGCCAGGAAATAGAGCCAGAAAGCTAGCCCATGTATTGGTATACATCTTCCACCAATCTTCAGCAATCTTTCCAGTATGCCCCCATCCTAAAAGAATAAAAAATGGAGTAGCAATAATTAGAGAGGTAATACAGATGGTTAATAAATTAAGACTGTTATAACGATTTAAAAGAATTGAGAATATGTAGCTAAAAGGCACAGTCAAAATACAATAAGCCAAGTAAATAAGACCGTGTCCTACAAGAACTACGAAAATCGAGTATAGGCTGTATTCGTGATTCACTGCGATAAACAGGACTGTTGTTAAAAAAACTAAAGGTAAAGGAGCAAGTAAGAGTGCTTTTACTATTTGTTCATTTGAGTATTTCACTAATTTAATTCTCTTATCTACTCAATAAATAATAATACTATAACGATTTTATTGGAGGTTTTTTGATTCTATTTAACATAATGGCGCTTATACGAAACGTGTTTTTAATATTACTTTAAGATCAGTATCTTATCGTTATTCATACCCTCTGGAACGTTCTCGTTCAACCGACTTGGAAACAAGTCGGTTTCTTTTTAAGCAAAACTGTAACTTTTAGCCAATAAAATTGGTTAAAAAATGCTCAAAATCTCATTTTTTCCTTTGTTCTCAATATACTCTTTTCTGAAATTATCCCCATTTTATGCGGACAAATATCGGAATAATTTGAGGATATCTGCATGTACGTTCTGGCGTACAGGCATTCAAGAAAATCACCAATAGGCAGACACAGCCAGATTGCATATCATGGCTTCATTGAGAACAGGATGTTCCAGATAAAAATAAGAAGAGCAGCGACAGGAAGCGAGGGATGACAGGAGTTGACCCTAGTACCAAATACGAAAAACCCCGACAGGATGTCGGGGTTTTTTATTGTCTCATGATTTTAATTGTACTTTGACTCTACACACTTTAATGCTATGGTATATATCAGTGATATATATCTTGTGTATCTGGAGGTCAACATGGAAATTGCCAAAGTATTTCAAACTGGTCGCAGTCAAGCGGTTCGCTTGCCTAAGGCCTTTCGTTTCAATGGCACTGAAGTGGCCATCAAAAGCTTCGGACGTGGTGTATTACTCATGCCCATCGACAATCCTTGGGATATCATGTTAGAAGCCATCAATGAGTTTGAGGTTGGATTCCAGTTGGAGCGAGCTGATCAAGGCGAACAGTTCCGTGAGGAGTTCAGATGATTTACCTCTTAGACACAAATATTTGTATCTATGTCATCAACAATAAGCCTCAACACGTTTTTGAACGCTTTAAGCAATATCAACTCGGCCAGCTTGCGATTTCAAGTATCACGGCATCTGAGTTGGCTTTCGGTGTAGAGAAGTCTGGATCTGAACGCAATAAACAGGCGTTAAACAAGTTTTTGTCACCTTTAGAGATTCTTCCTTACGATGAACAGGCCATTTGGCATTACGCCAAATTACGCCAGAATCTTCAATCTACAGGTAAACCGATTGGCAGCTTAGATATGCTGATTGCTGCTCATGCCTTGGCATTAGATGTTGTATTAGTTACGAACAATACAAAAGAATTTGAACGGATTGATGGTCTGAAGCCAGAGAATTGGGTCTAATCGCTATATCTAGCCCTGTGCAGGGCTAGAATTCGCATAAGAGATTTTATGTTAAAAAATAAATTATTAAAATATAAATATGTCGTTGAATTAAATTAAATTTTTATTATAAATAATATATCAATTATTGGTTAAACAAATATATATATAACCCCAATCTCAACTTTGAATAAGGCTTTCCAGCTGTAAAGGTGGATTTCCTAATCGTGTATTTAAAATTACTGCAATGGTATGTGAAAGAATCTTACGCGTAATTCTATGCGTTAAATGCCATAAATCTTTAGCTCTTACTTTTTGAATGTGAAATCGTTCAGTTAATTGACCTATAACAGTCTCAATTTTTCTACGAGTAACCTTTTATCGGTTTATTTTAAGGGATTCTAGTATCTTTTATTAGATTTGAAGGTTGTAGGTTGAGCTGAGCAACTTATGCCGAGGGGCTGACATTTATCAGACAGAGTATCCATTTCAGCTTTCGGTGCTGTCTAGAAATAAAGGGAAAGTTGTTTCAGGCGAGGACATCACTTTTGCAAAGATGAATGAGAGGTGTCCCTGCCTGAATATTTGCTTTTCTAGAATTGAATGTTTAGAAATCAAATGAGGTTTGTAGATAATACGTTTGTGGCGCACCTACATACATTCCACCGACTTGATCTGCTGAACGAGTGTAGTATTCACGGTCAAATAGGTTCTTCACACCGAAGCCCACTTTGAGACCATTGAGTTGTGTGTTGGAAAAATCATAGGATGCCCGAACACCCACTAAACCATAACCAGGAATTTTGCCATAGCGTCCAGTAGCATCATGGGTGCCCGATGCGGTTTGACCAGATTGACCGTAGAAATTAGTGTTTAGTGTCCATTGATCAACTTTATAGTCTATTCCAGCATTACCTACCCATTGTGAATAAAAGTCGAGATCTTGTCCTTTATTTTCCCCAGCAGATGCGGTTGCTTTGGTGTAAGTTGTATTGGCATACAGCGAAATACCGCTGAGTTCGTCACTGATTGCACCGAGATTATATTTAAATCCGAACTCGGCTCCTTTGTGTACAGTGGCACCTAAATTTGAGTAAGTTTGAGTTGCATCATCTCGTTTTAATTCATCAGAAAAATCAATATAAAACAGGGTGAATTCTAGGGATAGATATGGGTCTAAATAGTGTGTACCAATTTCATA
>NZ_JANBNX010000044.1:0-14144 GCF_035615275.1 Acinetobacter sp. IK23 | reverse complement strand
AGACCTTTAGCCAATTCGGCAGCCATACTTTTGATTGTTGCTTCATCCATGTGAAGTACCTTTTGTAATTATCCTCTGAAGGATAAATGAAAATTAAGTACTTACACAAAATTTAGAACAGTCCCTTTTTTGGCTTTGACGAGCGTTGTGTAATAACCGTCCGCTACTGCTAATTCATTATCTTTAATTGCAGCTTTCACATATTGGGCCGTCTCGCCTTCAAGAAGTTTTCCTTTCTTTTCCTCTTCCCAAGTTGGGCAGTCAGCCACGACCATAAATCGCATCTTTTTACCCAAACGAATATCTGGATGAACCTGTCCAGCAAGGTCGCAACCGTTACATTGCTTGCAATCGCGCATATGCTCGACCAACGAAGCTCGCAGGAATGGCTCTGAGGTATCTGTGTATCTATCTGCTTTTACAGAATCAATAATTAATCCTGGTAATAGCCTCATTTGATCCTTTCGTCGTGAGAGGTCTTTCGCTGAAGGCTCACTAGGTTCAATGCTTGCAAACGCCCCAATTGGACCACTTAACGCACGTAACATTGGCAACATTAAATGTTGCGTAATTTCTTCATCAGAAGCTTTTTCCTTTACAAGTTTTTGGTATTTATCGTCAATCAATTCATCAATGAAAAATTGGCTCGCATTTTTCATATTGATATTTGAACCGCGATATTTTTCAGCCATGCAACGTTCTACACGCGCTTCTTCTAACAATGAAGTTAAAGTCTTTACCTCTTCAGATCCTTTTAGCTTGAGAGAAAAATCGGTAAAAAGATACTTCGCTACCTCTTGATCAAGAAAACCTTGAACCGCATCAATCAGCGAATCTGGTGAATTGTCCGGAAGATATGGAAGGTTAATTCGCACAGGTTTGCCTGTCTTTGGATCCTTATGCACACCTGCCTCAATGCCTTCTTGTGTTACTGCAATATCAGAGTTAGTCAGTGCTTGGGTAACGACAACAATTGCTTGTCTTAAAATATGTATGCGCTCATTCATTGAAAAATCTCAATCTGAAAAAGTCATTATTGGATGTCTATATACAGACCTGACAGTATATTAACAAGTGCTTACTAATATTAAAAAGCATTATAAAAATATTTATTGAAAAATAAAGAGTGAAATTGGGGAGATTTTGAGTTTTAATAGAGGGTTTATTTTGACCGTGGCCAGCATCAAACCTTGGACACTAACCACAGAGAAGGGTCAAGTGAGGGATTTTTAATTATTTAGGTAGACTCATAAGACTATATAGCTAAGTTTAATAAACAAATTTTCGCCAAGTGCATTGTTAATCACAAGGAAATCACCGCATTCCTCATTTTTTCCTTTAATTACATTAATTTGATTTCCCTCAAAGATCAGTTCAGAACCCTGCTCTGCCAAGAAATCTGCTACGGTTTCAGGCGTAATAACTTCAACACTTTTCGACATTTTTTACTCCTATACTCTAACTATCATACTTTTTTGACAAATAATTGGCTTGAATGAGGCTTATACTTCCTCTTGGTATCAGTCGATACGTTGTCATTATAGTATGATTGTCTGCATCAGCTAACAAATTGCCTGTACTTAAAATGAGCATCTACTCACCTATAGTCTGACCATTAGTTTAACCCAAAAATAAGAAAATATTAATCAATGCTTACTTACTAAATTTTTCCGTTAATTGTGACCGATGTCATGTTATCCAATCCTATACAAATCTGTACTTTTCTTGAACTTGGGTAAATCAGCACTTACTGATATACTTTACCTAAACCGCAAATATTTTAAGTCTATAATGTTGTATCGAGGATACATTCCGACATTATGACTTTATATCTATTAAGAATATTCTAAGGAAAACGTTACTATGAAATCAGCAGCTACTAACACCAAACGCAAACTAACTGTCGCCCAATATCTCGACGCTCAACTAAATGCATCGGATCTGAATCAGTCGCAATTGGCAGAGATTATGGGTATCAATCAAAACATGGTTAGCTTCATTGTTCGTGGTAAAAGCAAATTGCCTCTTGAACGTGTGCGCGCTATGGCTGAAGCTTTAAAAATCGATGCTAAAGACCTCTTCATGCGCTGCCTAGAGGAATACATGCCTCATCTGCTTGAAGAAATGGAAGCCATGATTGAGCAACCTCTTATTACTGATGCAGAATCGAATTTAATTAAACAAATTCGCGAAGCAAATGATGGCCATAATTTTGAGTTTTTCACTAACCCTAGACAGAAAGAAGCTTTTGATGCTTTCCTAGAAACACTTAAAGTCAACTAATCTGTTTTTATTCTTACTGCCCGATCAAGTTCGGGCTTTTTGCTATTCATACCCTTTAAATTACTGTTTTTAAATTTTTCTTTCATAGCTCCTCCTAAACTTGAAAACGTTACAAAATCAAGATTGGTATAGATTACCAATTTAAATCAAACTTTGAAATACCACTCTTAATAGAAAAGTACGTATACGACAGGATATGACGCCCTGCCTTTTTGCACCCCCAAAAAATATAATAAAATGTATCTTTTATTACATTTTTTATTTTTCGACATGTGGTAGACTGTTTTTATATCCTTTCCGTTTTTGGAAAAATGTAATAAAAAATTATTTGGTCGATTTATGGCAAGAACAACAACTGGAAAAGCCCCATATGTGTCAGAAGATGATCTTGAGATTACTTTAGCCACTCAAACGGGCGTAAATGCATTACGGAACAAATGTGTTTTGTATTTCTCACACTTCCTTGGGCTTCGCGCTAAAGAATTATCAATGTTAAAGGTCGGCGATGTTTACGACGTGAAGAAGGGCAAGCTGAAGGATATTATTCGATTGCTCGGTAATATTACTAAAGGCAACCGCTACCGTGAGGTATTCCTAGTCAATCCAATCGCTAGATCACTGGTAGAAGAATACATAACAAAAGAAAGACCAAAGGATCCCGACGCACCTTTATTTTTATCGCAGAAGGGCGGTCCATTCTCACCAAATAGCATGGTGACCATGATTAATAACTGTTATAAGAAGGCTGGTATTCAAGCAACCAGCCATTCCGGTCGACGTTCCTTTGCCACAAGGCTAATAAGAAAGGGCGGTGATATTTATTCAATTCAACAATTGATGGGGCATAGCTCAATCCTGACCACGCAAAAATATTTTGCATCGGATCCGGAATTGCTCCGCCAAGTTGCTGAAAAGTTAAATTAAAATTTCAAAAATCTAGTTTTGTGCAGCAGGCTTTGGATTTCAAAGTCTGCATATAGATAGGTTGCAGTCTCACCATTATCTAGGTAGTCATCCATTCGCTGCTCAAAATCTTTTTGGTTATAGAATTTTAATTCATTAATATCAAAGTGGTTTTTATCAAATTCAACGGCAACGGCTTCGTTTTCATTCATGAGCTCCAGAACCTTATTGGCACCTTGAATGCCGCCAAGCATATCAATTTCACTCTTTACTAATTTAAATTCCTGATCATCCAACTCATCAGCAATCTTGTTTGCTTCTTCTAATGTTTTGGCACTCGTTGCATCAAAGAACACAACTTCACCATTTGCATTCTGAATCCAAGTACCTATTTCAAAAGTTCCATCTTCTAATTGTCTGATTTGATTCTGCATTTTAAGCCTATGAATTTATATGTAAGCAATTAGAACTATTAAACATTTTGTTTTAGTTAAATACAATCTAATTTTTAAATTAATAATCTATATAGATTTCTATATAGATTTCTACATAGCAATGAATACAAGTTTATACATTGTTATCTAGCGCATTTACTATTACACTACGATTTTCGCCAACGTTTATGTTGAGGATTTAATGAAATTATTGATCGCCAATTCAAAAGGTGGCGTCGGCAAAACAACTACGGCTACCAATTTGGCTGCATGGATTGCCAATAATGAAAAACAAGACGTAGCTCTTGTCGACCTTGACGCCAATAAAAATTCGGTTAAATGGGGTATTTATCGTCAAGCCCAAACTTTCATAGAAAAGACCGGCTCAATCAAAACTTATCATTTGTTTGGTCAACCAGAAATTGACAAAGTCATTCCAAAAATTGAAAGTGAAACACCTAACGTAATTCTCGATTGCGGTGGTTATGACTCTTCTGGCTTCCGTGAAGCGCTGCTTTGTTCCGATGCCATTCTTATTCCAACTCGCCCTAACCAAGCTGACGTAGAATCAACTGGGGAAATTTTGGAATTAATTGAAGAAGCAAATAATATCCGTGTAAATGAAAGGGACCTCGATCCACTTCATGTCTACATCTATATCACTCAAGTCCCGACAAATGCACGTATCACAGCTTTAGACGATGCGCGTAATGCGTTTAAAGAAGTTGAAGATTTTGCAAAAGTTCTCGATTCCGTAAATTACGACCGTATTGCATATTCAAGAGCTTATGGCATGGGTCTGGGTGTTATTGAGTTAAATATTGGTGCCTCTAAGGCAGCAGAAGAAGTAAATGCATTGGCTGAGGAGTTGTTCAAATGAGTGGACGTGGTGGATTATCATTAGGCAAAGCTGCAAAAGTACAAGCTGAAAATTCAAATGCATCCGATTTTACAAAGAGTGCTCCAGTACAAACTGCCACAGCAACGCCAGAAGCTAATGAAAAACCTGTAGACCTTGATAAGCTTGATGAACTATCAGGATTAAGCAAACCTAAAGAGAAAAAGGACCGTGAAGCGCCTTGGCGTCAGGGCATTAATATTGCTCCTGAAGACTTGAAATTAATTCAACGTCCTTTTAACAACAATATTAGCCAAGAAATGTACCTTCGTTTGAACTGGCTTAAATCTATCAGCTCCATTGGCATGGGTTCTAACAAGACCACTTTTACAACCATGCTCAATGAAGCTTTAGAAGAATATACGGCTCGTCGAATCAAAAAACTCGGCGACAATTATGACGTTTGACCAAGAAATTCAAACCATTCGTCATAAATAATATTCTCGTATTTTAGGGCAAGCAGTTTGAAGTCAAAACCAAAGGCTTCAAACACAGCTTGCTCTAAATTTTTGAGCTTTTCAT
The DNA here is from genome assembly GCF_035615275.1 of Acinetobacter sp. IK23. Taxonomy (NCBI): domain Bacteria; kingdom Pseudomonadati; phylum Pseudomonadota; class Gammaproteobacteria; order Moraxellales; family Moraxellaceae; genus Acinetobacter; species Acinetobacter sp. IK23. The sequence continues at coordinate 9,104 of NZ_JANBNX010000044.1, read as the reverse complement.
GCTCCTTTTCCTCATTTGATTCCCAAAATAAATAGTTTGTTTTGATACTCACAGGGCAATTTTTAATAATTTCTCTCGCTAGTTTTGAGTTTCTAGCTGCCACATTGGCTTGTCTAACTTCCAAGTTTGTCACTTCATCAAGGCTTAATCCTGATTCTAATGAGAACAACACAGCCTTTCTTTCAACTTCCTTCAGCTTCAATAAACCAGCAATTAGGTTGCTCACCGTAATGGAATGATCTTTTTTTAATTTAAATCGAGCAATTTTTACCGAGTTGATTTGGCGGTTATAAATAGCGTCGTTGATCTGACTAACCGCGTATTCAATTTCCTTATCAATTTGACTTTCTTCATTTTTAAACTTGAATTTAGCAATTACGGCGTTTAATTGATAATTTGTAATTCTTTCAATGTGAGTGGTCCATAATTTCGTAGTTGCCAAATCGCTATTTTTAAGTGCAGGCAAAACACCAGGAACAGATTTTAGTAGCATAAAAAAACTCCGAAATTATTGAAATTATCGGAGCATTCTATTTTAGGAAATTTTAATTGTTCATCAAAATGCTTAGGCTATTTTATCTAAATGTCCTGCACGGCGCACATGATCTAAAATCGGCTCTAAGGCATCTTCAATCGTTTCATCATTCTGGATCAACATATCGTACTGGTTGATTTCGTTTATCCAATGAGATTCGACCTGAATCATGACTTCTAAACGTTCCGCAAGTTTCTGATCTGCTCGAACAATTAAACGTTGTAGACGGCTTTTAATATCAGCGTCGACAAAAACCCCAAGATATTTAATTTCATTTGCTTTCAGATAACGCTTAATCTTCTTATATCCATTTGGGTCGACAATAATTATGGCATTTCGATCATCTGGCAAGGTTTTGAAATTATCAATCGTTACGCCATATTCATAATTACCATGTTTATTTGTCTCAAGGAACTGATCAGCCTTTTTCAGTGCATCAAACTCTGTTTGAGTAATAAAGTGGTAGTGCAAACCATCAACCTCACCTTCCCGTTTCGGCCGTGATGTTGTGGTAACAATACGATTAAACCCATATTTCTCGGTCAGCGCGTCAGCAATGGTTGTTTTGCCGCTGCACGTTGTTCCAGATAACAATACAAACATCGTCATACCTCATAAGAAGAGGCGGTAGAACCGCCCCAATTAATCCCGATCAATACACTTCCAACCTTGGAAACTTCCGCTTGAATAAGGGATGCAATCTGTAAATGCATAGTAATCATATTGGAAACCAATCTTACGCGATTTCTTCTGTGTAGATGAAGAAGAAACAGGCATCGGTTTAGCAGGCGTTGTAACAGGCTTCACAGAACGAATCGTACTAGGTTTTGTCACAGTCTTAACTGGACTAGAACGAAAACTTGTAGTGGTCGGAGCGCGTGTGGACGAGCTGCTGTAAGACCGCGCAAAAGATGTCGAAGGACGAGCTGAGGATACAGACGCTGCTCTCGCTACCACCGCTGCATTCGCTTTAGCTCCGCCAATGCAAAAATACCCGATAACTGTAAGAATAATGGCAAATCCAATAGTTGCGATAATTTCCCATTGTTCAGTAGAAGGACGTAAAGCTTTTTGACGATGTAGTTTTTTAGCTTTAGATAACATCAATATATACTCCATATTTATGCTGTCGCTGTATTGTCAATCACCACCGCTTCACTTTCTGCCAGCTTCTTGGCAGCTTCGATAGCGTTTTTGAATTGCTCTTCAATACGTTTTAAATCATCAGCTTCCGTTTTATCGATTCGATAGCAGTCCTCAACCATACGTGGCAAATACAACGAGTAATTCTGGTTACTGTTGGATGGGCGCATAATGGCATTTGAACGTACAGTGATAATTCGACCAATCCAGTCACTAGGGTTTGCATCAACTTCGCCACGCATTTTTTCATTCTTAATGGCGACATCCACAATGACTTGACCACATGCAGATTTACAATGCAAAGCTCCTGCTCGCCCTTGGTTCTTTGAACCCACCTTACCCGGATTAATGCTCACAACCTCCAGCTCACAATCCGCATCAAGTTTTAATTTAACTTGGTGTTTACTTGTACCGTCTCTCCAGTGACCTTCTGGATGCTTGATTACCAGTCCCTCTTTGCCCTGCATAAGTACATTAAAAAAGTGATCGTAAGTCTCGCCCAATGAGTGAACAACATGCGTATCAATAAGCCGCACATACTTAGGCTTAAACTTGGCCAGCATCGATTTAATCAGTGCAATACGACGTTTATATGCTGCTTCAAATTTTCCTTTTGACTTAACAGAACTAAGTGGAATGAAGTCCCAAATCATATAGATCGGTTTTTCATTTTCAGCGAATGAGCCACCCTTAGTGACCGAATTCAAGATGCCATTTCCAACCTTGCGTGGCAGGACGACACCATCACGCTCGACAAGTAGTTCGCCATGATATTGGACATCTTTGATCAGCATATCCATTTCCGCAGTAAGGTCGGAAAAATGCTCCATAGGTAACGGCGTGCCCTGACGTGAGGACAAGAAGAACTTATCTTCTAAATTGGTCCCGTTGGCAAACATGCCATCAGCTTTTTCTTGCAAATAAATGCCATCTTTCCACGGCCATGCCTTCAGCTTTACTTCACTAGGCAATGAACAGCGTTGGTATGGAAATACAGGAATCAAATCAGGCACGACTTTGTTGATCGTTGCATCACTAAAACCTGCACGTAAATCTTTTCTTAAAATTCGAATTAGAAGCTCGCCTGACTTCTCTGATAATTGAGCCAGTTGGCTACGCAGCGCTTCGCGCGCTGCATTGCCTGTTAGTTCACGGTTATTAAGCTTAGATAGGAACTCAAGGGTATCAACCTCATCAAACATTAATTCCCCTGTTCCTGCATCTTCTGCTTTTGGCAAAATTCCAAAGACAATAAACGGGTCATATGCCAAACGCAGAACTTCTCTGAACAACCCCTTTTCTGCTTCAAAATCCATGAGTAAAGCTAGTTTTTCATTTTTTGAGCTTTCAGATGCAATTTGGTTTAAAGCCTCTAGTAACTGATCGCTATTCATTGCTACACCTTATTACTGCTTTGCAAATGAAGGAATAAATGAATCTTTAAATGGGGAATCGCCTTCTTTGGATTTCAGCATTTCGCTTTTAGCGTTTTTAATCACTTCTCTAACATGGGCTTGATGAGCTTTAAATACTTCTTCGCCGAAATGCTCTTTTGCAGCTTGCAGAAAGACCGCTAGCCAATGATTGGTAAAATCACGAAGCATGTGACCTAGATCAAGCAAATATTCATCTTCTGATTTTTGAGCCAATAATTGTGCATATTCCTGAATTGATTCTGTGCCGGTATTCACGACTAATGCTGCTTGAACCTGTGCAACCACACCCATAATGGCTCTCATGTAAACTTCAAGCTGTTGTGGACCATTAACGTGAGCTTTTACAAACTCTTCGGTTAAATCCTGAATCTTGCGCATGTGATCAGGAAGCAAGGTCATGAAGCGTAATTCCTCGGCATCTACATTCGAGTCTTTTAATGCCTTGATTAAAGCTTCTAATAAATCTTCTGCGTTGCTCATAATTTTTCCTGTGTGTTTGCTTTGAAACGGTTAGCAATTTCTAAAAGCGATAATCCGCTCTCGATACTTGGTACAGTTAAGCTCTCACTCTCGATATATAAGTTAGCGCTTACTTTATTTTCTTGTTGCGATTCTACATGAACATCTTTGGTATTCAAACTATTTTTCTTTAGTTTAGTATTGATTGCATCACTTAATGAATAATTACCCTTTGAATTAACTGGAATTTCTTTTTCTGGTTTTTCACCATTAATATTAGTAAGTTCTAACTTATAATCAAATTTAGAAGAAATAGAAATTCCTTGTTTAGCCAGCCGCTTCCCAACTTGTTTTCGCATTTCTGAACGATCAATGTAATAGAGAGGCTTACCTGCCTCAATTTCACGTTCACGCATTTCGGCAGCTTCACAGTGATGTCTATGGATAGCGACTACACAAACTGCATCCACCTCGCGTTCATTTCCCTCCTGAACATTATGGATGCGCTTTAGGCATGCGGCATAATTAGGACGGTTGCCAGTATGAGGGCAAAAATCGCAGTAATAGGCATTTGTTCCGCTTCTGGATAATTCCAAATCGAGTTCAGGAAGAGTTTTAGTTACCATGATCCTTGTACTCCTTTATAGGCAGCATACTCATCTGTATCAAGAATTAATTCGCTCAGTTCGCTTCTGATAGGTCCAAAATAATTTTGAAAAATTGACTTGATCTCAGCTTCTCGCCCTTTGTCAAAAATATTGGATGCTTCGCGACCGAAAATTGATTGAGCATATTCAATTGGATTAATCGAATCCGAATTGGTAGACAATTCATCAACTAGATTACGTACAGCAGCCTTACTTAAATTCTTTACCCTTTCTGCTACTGTTGAGTAAGAAAGTCCTCCGTATTTTTCAAGAATTTCGACCGTTCGGTGATAACCGCCCTTGTTATCATGGTAATCAACAGCCTTGATCGCCAAGCCTAATACTTCATCTTGAGTATGCTTGTGGACAGCAAAATATTCTGTCAGCTCCAAAACCTTTTCATTCGTTGTGGTCTTTGTCACCATAAACCGACAATGTGGAACCCCAATAATTACTCTGTTCATTACCATGACCCCAAAACTTCACCATAAAATTCTTGTCGTTGTGCCATGAGCTGAGCCGCTTTACGCTCTTCCTCTTCTTGTTTTCGTTGCCGTTCTTCCTCTGTTTCATATCTGAATGTAAATTTGTACATGTCATCAACTGGAATCCCGAACGTTTGGGACAAGGTTTCTAAATATTGTTCAAAACCCTTTTCGGTAATCGCTGATGCGAAAGGCGCTCTAATGGCATTAATCGGAGAGTCGAGAGTCAAGTAAGTAATAAAATCATGGAAATTATCAAATTCATGCAGGATTTCGCTTTCACGTAAATCGCTATATTCACCTGCTTTACCTTTCGCTTTTAGTGTTTTATTAAATTCGGTATCAAGTGTTTCACCCTTACCTTCTGAATGGTGTTTGACTTGAGCCGTTTGATTTACCGCTGAGCCATAAATTTTGAATAATTGCGTGTTGCGTTTAGCTCCGTCCTGTACAGATAACAAGAACATCGAATAATATTTTGTCCCACTCGTATGCAATGAGTAGGCACTTCTGACCACAATTTTTAAACTCATAGTAAAAGCACCTTGAAAACTTCAACAATATTTTAAAAACAATGATTTGGAATCAAATACGATTCAGACTTTACCCATATACTTAATGCGTAAACTTACTGCGCTAATTGGCGTAATTGGTATCGCTTTTCGATACGCTGTGCGAACGATTTCAGGGTCGACTTCATTGGGGTCACATCCAGCAGGCAACGTGGCCAACCTTGCCTTTATGCCAAAGCTATTTATCTTTAAACATGCATCGATCGCAGACAGAATTGCGGCAGGCTCTCCATCCCACATAATTGTCACGCACTCCAATCCCTCATCTTTGAGCTTTAGTAATTCAGCCATTTGCGATTCATCACCACCTACCGAAAGATGCTTACCAAATGACGCGACAACTCCAACATTGCAAAGGAACTCGTCTTCCTTGAAGGCTTGATATATCGCCATAGCGTCAAAAGCGCCCTCTCCCATGACGATTTCAACGTAACCTAGGGCATTATGGCCGTTATATAGGTAAGTGCCCGTAGACGCGAAACCAGGAGGAAATAGATACTTCTTTTCAGCCTTTCCTGTAATATCCCGACCCTGAAAAGACACAAGCTTGCCTTCAAGGTCCCTGACAGGAATGATGATTCTCATGCTGTAGTTTTGGTATTGCTTTTCACCCGTTGGACCTATGTATGCAAACCAACCCTTTTGACAGAATTTCAGTCCAAATTCACGACACGTATCGAGCGTTATATTTCGATCTTTCAGGTACTTTAGGTTCTGACCCATGATCGGCAAGTCATAGGCTTTTGGAAGCTTTAGATCGCCAATTTTGGTTTGTGTGGGTTCACTTTTGCGCTTTGGCTGCCAGCCCTGCTCCTAAGCAATTGCTTTAACATGCTCGACAATCTCTTTATTGCTTAGGCTATTACCACCTATACCAGCCTTAATAAACTTCCATTTCGAGAATTTGGTTTCGCAATCACCATGAAAGCAGTTACCCAAACCCGTATCCTGATTCAGATAGACTTTCCAGCTTGAGTTACCACATACCGGACATTCCTTAACATTCAACTGGATTCCGTTTTTTCCGCGAGTTACTTTGTATTCAAACCCTTCGCGGTTAAGCCAATACTCCATATCAATGCGGTCTAATATCTCCGCTAAACTTTCTTGATCTCTCATATTGCAAAATCGCATTAGATAAAATTAGCGCTTATTTATACTAGCACAAAGTTATAAATAAGCGCTTACTATAATAATGGGTTAAATTTATTCGACGCTAATCACTTCTTCCAAGAACCTCATCATGGACACATTCTGCTTAATCACCACAGTAACCCCCATCTCTTGGTTACGAGAAGCTGCAAAGTACAATCGAGCCTGACCTTTCGCTCTCTCTTCCTCTGTAATGTTGATGGAGATTGCAACGTCAGCGGTCCTGATTTTGTTAAAGTCCTCAGCTACGTGCTCTGCCTTGGCTACCGTTGACTTAAAGCCCTCACGGTTGGTCTGAGTAGCTGTCAGTAACGCCACATTCTCTTCAAAAGCAATCGCGCGTAAATCAACATAGATAGCTCTTGAGTTCTCTTTTGGGTCATTTGTACGAATATCTGGACGCATCAAATCTGCATAGTCCACAATGATCATATCGAACTTGATTGGCGGTCTTATCGTTCCATCAGGGTTCCGCCCAGGATTCTTATACCTATCAATTAACGCTCTTAGCTGTGACGGAGAAAATGTACCGGAACCAAATTCATGAATAATAAATTTGCCCGCCGTCTTGGCTACCGTCTCGACCGCAGTTGCAACACTTGCAGCCTTCGACGCCAATTCTTTCATGATCACTTTTGAAATAGAGGCATCTAAACGGTCTGCAATAATGTCTTTACCAACTTCTAGCGTTACATATAGAACGTTGTATTTAGCAAAGCTTGCGATACGGCCAAAGTGAATAAGCGCTTGCGTCTTACCTGCTTTTGCACCGCCCATTAATAGAGACAGCTCCTTGCGTCCCCAACCTCTGTGATAGAGCAGATCATCAAGTTCTTTACAGCCAGTAGTAATGCCTGTCGGAGGTACTTTGCCTGTCAGCTTCTCGATACGTGCCAGCTTACGATTCAACGCCTGAGCGAAGAAGTCATAACCAACACCCTCTTCATTCAATCCGACCGCAATAGCTTCCTTGATACGCGCTTCAATCTTGGCGTAATTACCTGCCTCAAGATCAGGAACAGAATTAACAATCGCATTGGATACCGCCTGTTTTCGCGCGAACTCAACAACCTTTTCTTCAACGAAAGCCTTGTCAGTGACATAGATGCCAATTAATTTCTTCCTTGCTTCCACAATTGCCGCTAATGTTTCTCGCTTATAAACTTTAGAAGCAGCTTTATCCTTGATAATTTGGACAACAGAAGCGGGATCAGGAGAACATCCATATTTATTGAAGTGTTGGAGCGCAATATCGACCAGACATGCTTCACCCTGATTTTCGAAAAATTCTGGCTTCAGAATATGGGCGGCTCTTCTAAGAAACTCATCATCACGTAAAGTTAAAGCCGCAATTTTTGATTGAAACTCATCGTCGTAATCAAACTTTTCTTCGGTGAAGCCTTCGAGTTCTTTATCAACGACCTCTTCTTCATGAATTTCGGCCACAGCAGTAGACATATAAGATAATCCTTATAGAAAATAGATGGCTTACGTTTAAGATTTAGATTTCGACTTTCTCTCTAGCTCATCAACTAGGTCTTCAATCCCCTTAGTTGGTGAGAACTCGGAAATTTGGTGTTTAAAAAGAACACGCGCACGATAACGACCGTTTTTATCACCATTCAAATAACAACGAAGCGAGATCGTTTCTGCATCCGCAGCACGGATGTATCCACGTACAACTTCGCCGTCTGTTTTAATGACTACAATTTCCTGTTCTTGCTCTTGCAGCTTACGAACAAACTTCATGTAGCCCATTTCTTCAATTTCGCATTCGTTCGCTGGCAGCCTACGCCCATACGTTTTACGCGGCTGAAATTGAAGTTTTTGCTTTTCTTCCGTATTTAAGTAAATAGACTCCTTTGAAATTGGAGCGCTATTGCCGAACTTGTTTTGTATCGCAAGTTCTTTCTGCCATTCGCTCATTAAAACCTCGAAACATTAGTAATTACTATAAAAACGATATTATCAAATTATAGTAAGCGCTTATTAATATTTTAAGAGAAAAAAGCATTAAATACTGGATTTAATAGCTTGGTTGATGATTGAAATATCAAAAGACTCTAAAGCTTTTTCAATTCGAAGCGCATCATAGCGATAAATGCATGTCCCTAATGCGTAATGCTGCACTTGACGCATCCGCACCTGCTTAACAATAAAATCTTCATAATCAACTTGCATTGGACTGTTATGAAAAAGTGTAGCGGTAAAATATGGACTTTTAGCGATCTGGAGCGAAGCTTCACAATAAGACTCCCACTCATGGAAGACTTCAATTAACAGTTCTTCTTTTTTTAGTTGAGCAGGTCTAGGTGGCAAAGGTCTACCATTCGCAATCACCTTAACGCATTTATCAAATGCGGTTTTTAAATAGAAGTCATAACGCATTCCCAAAGCATCAACCGCCTGTCTGAGTCGCCAAAATGACAAGGCCTCACGACTGAGTAAGAAATCTCGCTCCTTAATGGGTTTAACGAATTCGGCCGCCTTATGATCAATAGCTTTTCTATAAAAGTTTCGATATTCATTTTTGAAAAGCCGAAAGAAGGTAAGCGTCCGCTGAACACACCTTCTGAATTCATCCTATAAGCCTTAATTTAGTCCACACTTAAAAACAAGTGGGGACTAAAATTTATGACTACAAATCACCAGACATCCATCGCATCTCTTGCGAA
>NZ_JANBNX010000043.1:0-17092 GCF_035615275.1 Acinetobacter sp. IK23 | reverse complement strand
CCGAGTCGCTGTCAGAGTCGCTGTCGCTATCAGAGTCAGAGTCGCTGTCAGAATCAGAGTCGCTGTCAGAATCAGAATCGCTGTCGCTATCAGAATCAGAGTCACTGTCGGAGTCAGAATCAGAGTCACTGTCAGAATCAGAGTCGCTATCAGAATCTGAGTCGCTGTCAGAATCAGAGTCACTGTCAGAGTCAGAATCGCTGTCAGAATCAGAATCGCTGTCGCTATCAGAGTCGCTGTCAGAATCTGAGTCGCTATCAGAATCAGAGTCGCTATCAGAATCAGAGTCGCTATCAGAGTCTGAGTCACTGTCAGAGTCTGAGTCACTGTCAGAGTCTGAGTCACTGTCAGAGTCTGAGTCGCTGTCAGAGTCTGAGTCACTGTCAGAATCAGATTCACCGATAATGATTAATGTACCTGTTGTAGAGCCTTTATTACCCGCCGTATCAGTAGCAGTCACAAGGATTGTATGTGATCCATCACTTAAAGCAGGTAGCGTGTTATCTGCTAGTGTCCATGTTCCATCACCGTTATTTACGGCTGTGTACTCTACACCATCTACAGTTACAATCACTTTCGCAGTAGGGTCATCTACAGTACCAGTTAATGTAGGTGTATTATCATGACTAGATAATTCATCAAACGTTACAGTCGGCGCTACAGCGTCAACAATCTCTGTTGCCGGTGGTGAGGTATTACCTGCCGGATCAGTTGCCGTTGCCTTAACTTCATCGCCATCTTTAAGACCTGGATTTGGTACTGTCCAGCTACCATCTGTACCCACCACAACTGTTGCTGTTGTACCATCAGGGAACGTGACTGTTACTGTTGAGCCTGGTTCTGCCGTACCTGTAATCGGATCTGTACCATTGATTGGATCAATCTCTGGCGCGTTCGGCGCGATAGCATCAACAACCTCTGTTGCCGGTGGTGATGTATTACCTGCCGGATCAGTCGCTGTTGCCTTAACTTCATCGCCATCTTTAAGACCTGGATTTGGTACTGTCCAGCTACCATCTGTACCCGCCACAACTGTTGCTGTTGTGCCATCTGGGAGCGTGACTGTTACTGTTGAGCCTGGTTCTGCCGTACCTGTAATCGGATCTGTACCATTGATTGGATCAATCTCTGGCGCGTTCGGTGCGATAGCATCAACAACCTCTGTTGCTGGTGGTGATGTATTACCTGCCGGATCAGTTGCCGTTGCCTTAACTTCATCACCATCTTTAAGACCTGGATTTGGTACTGTCCAGCTGCCATCTGTACCCACCACAACTGTTGCTGTTGTGCCATCAGGGAACGTGACTGTTACTGTTGAGCCTGGTTCTGCCGTACCTGTAATCGGATCTGTACCATTGATTGGATCAATCTCTGGCGCGTTTGGTGCGATAGCATCAACAACCTCTGTTGCCGGTGGTGAGGTATTACCTGCCGGATCAGTCGCTGTTGCCTTAACTTCATCGCCATCATTCAAACCAGGGTTTGGTACTGTCCAGCTACCATCTGTACCCACCACAACTGTTGCTGTTGTGCCATCAGGGAACGTGACTGTTACTGTTGAGCCTGGTTCTGCCGTACCTGTAATCGGATCTGTACCATTGATTGGATCAATCTCTGGCGCGTTCGGTGCGATAGCATCAACAATCTCTGTTGCCGGTGGTGAGGTATTACCTGCCGGATCAGTTGCCGTTGCCTTAACTTCATCGCCATCTTTAAGACCTGGATTTGGTACTGTCCAGCTACCATCTGTACCCACCACAACTGTTGCTGTTGTACCATCAGGGAACGTGACTGTTACTGTTGAGCCTGGTTCTGCTTTACCTGTAATCGGATCTGTACCATTGATTGGATCAATCTCTGGCGCGTTCGGCGCGATAGCATCAACAATTTGCGTGGCCGGTGGTGAGGTATTACCTGCCGGATCAGTTGCCGTTGCCTTAACTTCATCACCATCTTTAAGACCTGGATTTGGTACTGTCCAGCTACCATCTGTACCCGCCACAACTGTTGCTGTTGTGCCATCAGGGAACGTGACTTTTACTGTTGAGCCTGGTTCTGCTTTACCTGTAATCGGGTCTTTGCCGTTAATTAAATCTATAAGTGGAGCATCTGGAGCCGTCGTATCTTTTTGTTTTGTGTCATCTGTTTTATCATCGCTATTATGAGCCCACCACAGAATTCCTGCTGCGGTTAACGGTACAGATAACCATGCCCATGGAGATGCAGCTCCATCATGATAAAGTAGTGGTTCAATACTATCGATATAACTATAAGTAATATGTTCTAATAATGCACCGTTGGCATCAGTAAACTGTACCCACAATAACTTATGATTATCATCTTCGAAAACTAAACTATTATCTGTTGAATAATTACTATCATTAAAGAAATCAACTATTACTATTTTTTCACCATTTTTTAAAGTAATAATTGCATTTCTACCGTCTTGTCTAATTTCAGAAACATCATCTTTATTTACTTTTATTAAAATAACTGATGCTTCAGAAAGAGAGACTGTATCCTTTGTCGTAATTTCTAAGGTTTCATGACTCTCCTTAGAAACCACCCTTATCTCAGACATATTTATTCCCCTTCGTAGGATTATTTAATTAAACCAATCCAATTTAGAGCTCTTAAATCTTATTAAATAAGAAGAGCCCAAATTAAGGAGTAAATTAGATAAAATAAAGGTCAACCTCAACGCAAAAACAAATTATAAACATGAATTTCATCACAAAAAAAACAGTAAAAATAAGTTTACTTATTAATCAAAACAAAACCTAAATTATTAATTATTAATTTTCAAATAATTATGATCATATTAAAACGAAAATATGCTTTTAATTTTTTTATGTTTTAAAACACAACCAATAAAAACCACATATTTAAAACAAGATATTATGTTTATTATTATCTATATAGCTTTTAAATATTTAAAAGCTATATAGATATATTTTTATTTATCTTTCTCTTAATGCTTCCTTTGCTTTATTAAAAGGTTTAAGCAAGTAATCTAGTACTGTTTTTTCACCCGTACGAATATCTACTGTTGCCACCATACCCGGTGTAATACCAAAAGCTTTACCTTCTTTATTATAAAGCTTGTCGGAATCAGTTCGGATATAAACACGATAATAGAATTGGTCTTGTTTAACTTCATCACGAATTGTGTCCGGTGAAATAACCGTAACCTTACCTTTTAAACCACCATAAATTGAATAGTCATAAGCTGTGATCTTAACCAGCGCTTCTTGACCCGGACGAATAAAGGCAATGTCACGCGGTAAAATACGCGCTTCAATAAGTAGCTGCTCATCAATTGGAACAATCGTCATCAATTTACCGTTTTGCGGAATAACACCACCATGGGTAGTAACCGCAATTTCTTTTACAACACCACGTACCGGTGCTTTAAACACTGCACGATCTAAGCTGTCACTACGCCCCAGTACAACTTGTTGTTGCGTTTCACTATCGGTATTTGCTTTTGATAACTCTTCACGAGCCTGCACATAATATTGGTTCTGCACATCATTCATTTTGTTTTGCAAATCATTTGCTTCACGGCGTAAACGTAAAACTTCCACCTCACTTGCTGCACCTTTAGCAACCAACGGCTCTGTCATCGCCAGTTCTTGTTGCACCAGTTGTAAAGCTTGCTTAAAACCTGCAAGTGATTGTTCTAGATTGGCTCTACGAGATACATATAGCGCTGTTTCTTCTTGCACAAGTTTTGGTTCTTTCATCACAATTGCTGGAAAAACCAATGGCGTACCATTGACTTCCGCACGCAAACGCGCTGATGTTGCCTGAGCTGCAATTAATAAAGATCTAGACTCACCCACATTTGACGCAAAACGCGTTGGGTCTAATTGAGCAAGAATTTCGCCCTTTTGAACAATATCGCCTTCTTGTACATTGAGCTTGGTTAAAATTCCACCTTCTAAAGACTGGATAACCTGTTCTTTAGATGATGGAATCACTTTACCCGTACCGGTAGACACTTCTTCAAGTTTAAATACCCATGCCCAGATAAAGAAAATAACCAAACCAATCCCCACGATCCAGATCACTAAACTGGCACGCGGTAATGGTGGCTCTCTATAAGAGACATTCATTGAACGAGTAAGTTCTTGCTCTTGTTGTGGTTCGCTCATGAATTATCCCCTTGCACTTGTTTTTGTTGGGCTAATGATTGATTAAGAACCTGATCTCTTGGGCCATCCATCACGATCTTACCCTCATTCACGACAATAATACGATCGACCAGTTCTAAAACAGCTCGGCGGTGGGTCGCAACAATCAACGTCCGATGAGCCAGCCATACTTTTAAATGATCAATCAGTTGTTTCTCTGCTACATCATCAATAGCTGCTGTTGGTTCATCGAGCAATAACATATTAGGTTGGCGAATCAATAAACGGGCCAATAACAATGCTTGTTTCTGACCACCCGAGAAACCAACGCCCCCCTCTAAAATCAGATGATCTAATCCTTCTTTTTTCTCTTGAATAAAAGGTAATGCACCCGTCACCACTAAAGCCCGAAGAATCTCTTCATCCGTTGCAAGCGGCGCACCCAAAGTAAGGTTTTCACGAATCGTACCGTAGAACAGATGCGCATTCTGATTGAGTAAGCCCATATCACGACGTACATCAGATGGGTCAATTAAAGAAAGATCCAGACCATCTAAATGCACTGAACCCTGAATAGGGAATTGCATACCAGATAAAAGCTGAAGTAGTGTCGATTTACCTGCACCATTACGCCCCAAAATTGCAATTTTTTCACCAGCACGAATTTTTAAATGACGAACTGCAAGGCTCGGACGTGGTTCATCCTCACTATATTGAAACAAGACATTTTTTAATTCGTAGTCGCCATTTAAAACAGCCTTATGTACCAGATGAGAACGCTCCGGCTGATCAATCGGACGTTGCATAAGCTCATCTAAACTTTGTTTCGCAACTTTCGCTTGCTGTAACCGCCCTAAAACACCTGTGATATGACTAATCGGTGCCAACATTCGTGAAGATAAAATTGAACAGGCCACTAACGCACCTGTCGTCATTTCACCATCCATTACCGCAAAACATCCCACCAAAACGACAAATGCATATGTCAAACCTTGAATCTTTTGGGTCCATGCCATTAAGGTACCAACGATTTTACGCTGTCTCATAGCAATATCAGCTGAAACCTCGTTCATGTGGTTCCACTGGTTCTGGAAACGCATTTCAGCACGCAATAGCTTGATATCTTCAATACCCTGCACTGCTTCTACAAGAATTGCGTTACGGATTGAAGACTCTCTCATACCCTCTTGTGCCAATTGTGCAAGCTTCTTCTGTACTAAAATACCCGGCAAAATCATGAGAGGAACAACAAGCAACATCACCCAGAACAACTTCCCGCCAATAATCGCAAAAATGGTGAGGAACAGGAAAAAGAAAGGGAAATCTGCCATAGCAGTAATGGTGGTAGAAGTCACCAGTTCACGAACACCTTCGAGCTCACGAATCTGGGAAATAAAACTACCTGTAGACTTTGAACGGTCTTTATTTCTAATTCTTAATGCATGACCAAATACACGGTCAGAAACCCGTAAGTCTGCACGTTTACCAATAATATCAGATAAATAAACTCTGGCTACACGTAAGGTAAATTCGAAAAGTGCCGCAATGAGTACCCCGCCTGCAAGAACCCACAAGGTTGGAATTGACTGTGATGGAACAACGCGGTCATAGACCTGCATTGAGAAAACAATAGTTGCCAGTGCCAAGACATTGGCAATAAGTGAGGCAAACATAATATCAACGTAGCGCTTCCAGTCTCTGAGTACAATTGACCAGAACCAGCTTGCTTCATATGGTTTGATATATTCGTCAATACGTGCATCGGGGATAGAACTCTCAGGACGCAGAATATAAATATTTTTGAGCGTATCTTTTAAAGCACCTAAAGACACGTTCTGTGAAAGTCCCTGATCTCCACTAAACTGAATACTTACATTTCCTTGTGTATCTGCTTTATCAACAACACCGACCTGTCCATCGTTAAACTCGACCATAATAGGCAGACGCCAAGGATTAAGTAAATCTAATGAAAATGGTGCCTTACGTAAATTTAGTCCAACTTGACGCGTCATTAATTGCAAAACATCATCAAGGTTTTGATTCTGGTTCCAGTCAAGTTGTAAACGGATTCTTTCTTCTGAAGGCTCAATTCGATAATGTTTAGCAATCGTTAAAACCGCCTGCAACCAGGGCTGGTAATTTATTTTTGTCATCATGGTTGTACTTCGAACCCCTGAATTGAAATATTATTTAAGCCATAAGCTTGGCGGGAACGTCCTGTTGCCGAAATATACTGAACAATACTGTTGTAGATGTCGTAACGTGCTGACTCGAGTTCTGAGTTGGCACTATGAATGGCCTGTTCTGCATTCAATAAATCGACCAATGAACGCGTACCAAGTTTGTACTGCTCTTGATAAAGTTCACGTGTACGAACCGTTGTGGCTTGACGATTGGTCAACACCTGCATTTGACGTTGTTTATTTTCAATTTGCTCACGGCTAGTTCTGATCTGGTCCAGAACATCCAGATAAACAGAATTGACCTGAGATTTAGCAGCTTCTTCGGCATAACTTGCCATTTTTACCTGAGAAGAAATGGCCCCACCTTGATAAAACTGACTACTTGCTTCAAGCATGACTGAACTATATAGACCGTCATCTTCATTATTGTTTGGATTTCTTCCATTGATGGCTTGACTTAAGGAACCTTTAACAGACAAGGTTGGATAACGTGTTAAACGAGTCTGTTCCTTTTGGGCTTTAGCGACTTCAACATTGGCTTGAGCCGCGATCATTTTTGGAATGGTATTAAACTCAGGTTCGCTGTAGAGACCCGATTGTTTCACCAGATCATCAGGGATAACCCACATCTTATTAAAAACATCTACACCTACCAGAGTTCTTAGATGTTGCTGGTACTGACGCAATAAAGATTGTTGAGCAATTAGTGTCGACTGTGCAGATTCTAAATATGTTTGTGCCTGAACTGGATCAGCTTGGCTGCTAATACCGGCATTTGCACGTAAATTGGCAATTTCCTGAATGTGCTGGATACCAGCAATTTGCTGTTCGGCAATTTTATTTAATTGAAGATAGCGCTGAATATTGATGATCGACTGCGCAACATCAAGTGCAATATCATCAATACTGACCAGCACATTGGCCTGCTCGACTTGTACTTTGGCGCGCTGAACTGATACACCTGATTTAACTTTACCAAAATCATAAACCATTTGAGTCGCAGATAATGTGAGTAACTGTCTACCTCGCTCACCACTACTTAAATCACCTGTAGTAATACCACCTGAAAGCTGGGGATAATAACCAGCTTTGGCATAATCAATACCTGCGTTTTGGCTTGCTAAAGTTGAAATAGCTTGAGAAATATTGGGGTTTCGTTGAATTGCATATTGAATTGCATCAATTAAACTGACTTGTTTGTTCCACATAGCAGTGGAAGCAGGTAAAGAGTTCCCATCATTTCCTAGCCGCTGAAATTGGTTTTTATCAAATCCTAAATTGCTTAATTTTTGAAAATCGACAGATCGGTAGCTTTCATCCGATGTAGGTTTAAAGAGTTGAGAAACTTTTTTTGTTAAACTTTTTCCCGAGTTAACAGACGTGGTTTCTGCCTTTGTGATTGATATTGAAACACTAGAAGCAATACAAAAATATAAAAATAATTTAGTACCCGATCTGATTATAAGTTGAAAATCATTGTGGGAAAAAGATAATTTACTCATTAGAAAATCTAATCTCTTGAAATATTTTAAAACAATAAAAAACTCATTTAAAATTATTAAACCCCATATCTTAAATAAATAATTTTTAGAATAGTTTTCTTTTCAAAAAAATAAAGTGAAAAATTATTAATTTTTAAAAAAATAAGACAACTTGTTAATTTTATTAAAATTTAAATTATTAAAATAGATTTAAAACATATAAATTTAAAACCTAATAAACAGCTACAACTCAAAAACAACAAAAATTTAAATAAAAAAAACCTACCACTTGGGGAAGTGGTAGGCTATAAACTCTAAAAAAGTTATATTTCAAAGATATATTATTTATTTAAAATCATCAATAATCATTAATTTAAATAAAATTAAAACATATGATTAAAAACATATAAAATTAATAAAATAATCGCTATTACTTTTAGAAAAAGAATATATCTTGAAAAGAAGCACCAATAATCGCCCTTCCTTTTTCACACCTATATACTCATAAAATGATGTTTTTTAAGTCAGATAGAAATAGCTTAATACAGACTTTTTAACTCACCGCTTTAAAGAGAAGAACTTCTTTGAAACTCGCGTAACTGACTACCAAACTGGTGGTGCGTTAAGCTGGTAAGTTTCGACTTAGTTAATTACGAAAAAACCGCTATCTATTAGCGGTTTTTTCTTGGCTTGTATTTATTAAAATTTATAAATGGATATTAATTAATTGATTTTATTCCACTATAGGCATCAATGTATTGATTAATATTTTCTATAAAGCAGTATATGTATTTCATCCTTCATTATTAAAAAATAAAATAAATTCAAGAGTGAAATTATTAATATCTAAATCAATTAGTTTAGATACCCATAATAATGGATCTATACTGTTAAAGCGTATTTAACAATAATCGATATTCCAGATAGCAGTACAATAAAATTAATAATTTTCAAGAATTGCTGCTTAGACAATTTGAGTGTAATTCGCTTACCAATGAACGCACCTATCAACATCGATGGGATAAACAAAAGCGCAAGTGACAATAAGTTATCCGAAAAATACACGCCTGCTGTAGTAAATAGAATGACTCGAAAAACCGTACTGCATCCAATCAATGTTGTTTGAGTGACACGAATTTTTTCTGGAGTTTCGATTCGCCCATTGAGGTAAATCGCATATAAAAACCCACCGCTACCAAACATGGCTCCTAAGAAACCACCAGATAACCCAAAAGGAAAAACAAATTTTTTCTCTAGTTTTTTCTGTGGCTTAAAGCCACTTAATGAGTAAATCGCATATAAAAGAGTAAATATACCAAATGCTAGCAGTGCGTAACTTGCATTAACTCGCATCAGCAGTATAAAGCCAAGAAAACTACCGACAAACATAAGTGGTATTAGAAATTTTAATTCAGAAAAGTCTGCCTTCTTACCATCTTTAATGACATTTGAAATGGCAGCGAACATATCTAGTAAAGCTAATAGTGGAATAATTTGTGAGAGAGGCAAAAAGTTAAGTAATACAGGACTCGCAATTAATGCAGTTCCAAAACCCACCATTCCAAAAATAATATAAGAGCATACTATTGTTATTAACATTATTGAAAGTTGCAGTACTGAAAAATCTTCTAAAAGATACATTTAAAATTCCATTTTTGATTTTTAACCAAGCCAAACTACACTAAAATATAAATTATCACATAAATATTAGATAATTTTATCAAACATTAAAATATTTAATACTCATTTTTTTTGATTATTTCTTTGTTATAAAAATTTCGCTGTAAAAATAAATTTCATTATAAAAGGAAATTCAAGAATGAACTCTAAAGTAATCATCAATGGAAATGTTGATTGTAAAGAAACAATTAGTGCTGAGTTAGATGAATTCATTACTAAAATGGATGATCATGAAATTTTCCAAAACAATTATTTCAAGCATTTGACTTCTACTTCATGGACGCCAGAATCATATATTTTATTTCGTGACAATTTCTTCTATCGTACCGAGCTAACCGTAAAAGGGATTGCTCATGTATGTTCGCGATCTGCTTTTGAAAACGATATGGACACTCTAGTCCTATTCACTCACATCTTAAGTGAAGAAACTGGTATGGGTGAAAAAGCCAAGTGCCATGAAATCTTTATGGAGAATGCGCTGAATGTATTTGGCGCCGCAGAATACAATCTTCCAGAGATGAAGGTTCAACAGGCTAAGAATAGTGATCGAATCATCGCAGAGACATTGCAGTATCGAGATACTATCCAAGGTTTGATTACGGGTAGTTATCCTCGCATGTTGGGAGCAGTCATGGCTCTAGAAAACCATGCTGATAAGATGCTTACCGTATTCCGTGAAGCGTTCCGATTCAATAACAAAAACCTTGATCCAAATGAATTCGTTAAGAAAGTTGAGGTCTATTTTAACGCCCATATCGAAAATGGCGTCGAAGATCGTCATGCTCAAGATGCTAAACAGTGTGTCCATAACAACTGTAATAACCAAGAAGACCTTGATGAGATTAAGTTTGGTGCAAATGAAACATTGAAAGCCCAGCTTAAGATGTGGAATGCAATGTTTGATCAAGCTGTATCACTTTAATTAAAACGGATTTTGAGATTTCACAATGCAAAACTTAGGTATTTCACAAGCAGCCTTGAATTTACGTGAATCAATTACACACGGAACTAAGGCAAAAATTTTAGAATTAAATAAAAAGTCTAGCGCAGATGATCAGGTCATTGATTTAAGTATTGGTACTTTGGATGAAAAAACCAATAGCGGTATTGATGATGCAGTTAAGAGTTATATTTCAAATAATGCTGCAATTATCCATGAGTTTGCCCCAGTTAAAGGCTTCCCTTTCTTACGAAAGGCTATTGCTGAGCGTGTGAAGCGTTTACGAGACATCAGCTTCAATCCAGATACTGAAATCATGGTCACTCCTGGTGGTATTAAAGGTGCTATCACCGTGGTATTTCATACACTTATAAATCCAGACGATGAAGTGATTTACCCAGTACCAAACTGGCCTCATTACGCAGACATGATTGAATTGCACTTAGGTAAAGCTAAACCAATCTATGTCAAAGACTTTTATAACCAAGCGATTGATGTAGTTGAGTTAGAAAAAACCATTACTGATAAGACCAAAATTATCATTCT
This sequence comes from Acinetobacter sp. IK23, assembly GCF_035615275.1. NCBI lineage: Bacteria > Pseudomonadati > Pseudomonadota > Gammaproteobacteria > Moraxellales > Moraxellaceae > Acinetobacter > Acinetobacter sp. IK23. The sequence goes on along the minus strand of NZ_JANBNX010000043.1, from coordinate 6,126 downwards.
TGGTGACTGCCTAAACCCTTCTGGCAAAATTTATACTCGTGATGAATTAGAGTCGATTTCAAAAGTAATTTTGACTGCAAATTCCGAACGTTTATCAAAAGGTCTAAGTCCAATCTATGTGCTTTTTGATTGTCCGTATGAATCACATATTTTGAATACTAAGCCTGCAAACATTTCAAATATTACCCAGCAGTTTAAAGACCAAACACACTCCATGTGGGACTACACCATTTATATCACTGGTCCCGGTAAAACCTATGGAATGCACGGCGACCGATCTGGATATATTTGTGCTTCGGACAAACTGATTAAAGTTATGGAAAAGGTACAAGTAAACTTAAACTCATTTGCTTCGACTTATGCCCAAATTGCGACACATGAAGCAATGCAAGAATACATGGATGACGTTGCAAAGAAACGTGCGGTAGTGGCAAGACAAAACATGCAGTCATTCATTGAAGACTTGAAAAGCTGCACTGGTCTAGAAGTGACTGAACCTGAAGGTGGATTTTTCTTATTCTTGGACTTGTCAAAGTATGGCGACAAAATCCAAAAGCTAGGATTTGATTCAGCCGATCAATATCTTTTGGAAACAGCAAAAGTTGCTTCTATTGGAGGCATGCATTTTGGTGAAAACATCGATAGCCTCCGACATTACATACGCATGAATTGCGGACGTGATCCAGTGACTCTAAAAGCAGCCGCAGCACGTATTAAAGAAGCCCTTCAGAAATTGAACTAACTCATATTATTCAGGAAGTTAATTTTTAACTTCCTGAATTTACATTTTTATGGACGATATTACTTTGAAAAAGTTCTGTATCATTGGAATGGGATTCTCAGGTACATGTACCTTCATTAGCTTTGTAAAAAAATTACTAAATCAAGAGATTGATCATAAGTCATGCTCTATTACTCTTGTTGAAATGCGTGAATCTATGGGACATGGGAATCCATACGACAAAGACGAATTATTGGCTGGCCATTTGTGTAATAACCCTGCCCATTCAATGTCGCTTTGGGATAACGACTTTGTGGATTGGATGGCAGAAAATAAAAACCATCTGATGACTCATTACCCCCACCTAGTTTATAAGAAATCTTTAGCAGGTGAACTGCAAGTCTTCCCCGATCCTAACGCTTTTTATCCTAGAGCTTTGTTTGGTATCTATCTGAATGATAGATTTAAAAAATACTTAGAGTTAGCCAAATTAAATCGTATAAAAGTTGAAGTTTACGATGGCTATGAAGCTATCGATGGCTACGAGGCTAAAGGCGGTTATAATCTCGTTATTAAGAATCAAAACTTAAATCGAACCATTGAATTAAAAGGGTTTTCTAAGCTGTTGCTGACTATCGGACACTGGACTGCAAGTCGTTTAGACTCCGAACACAGTTTATTCGTAAAACCATATCCTTTTCAAAAAGTCTTAATCAGACTTAATGACATTATGAGACAAGATCATAAGCCAAATGTTCTTGTTCGCGGTATGGGCCCTAGTGGCGTTGATACCGTCATCACTCTATTTAGCGAAGGATCGTTTGTAAATGAAAACGGGGCCTTCTCAAGCTATCAGAAGGCCGTGACAGATGAAAACTTCAAAGCCTATGTTGTTAGTCGTTCAGGATACTTCCCTGCGGTACGAGGCAATAAACCTAACTATGACTTTAAGTATTTCACTCATGAATCTTTCCCTGAGTTGCAGCAGCACTTAAATCAGGTTTTATCACTAGATGATCTTCTTCATCTGCTTGATCTTGAGCTTAAAAATGCAACTAACGGTGAAGTGTCATTCAATGATTTGTGCAACTTGAAATTTGCCAATGCTTATGAAAAGTTGAAATATGATCTGGAGCATCAAGAGCTTAATGACTTAATTAATATGATCATTCTTAAAGTACGAAGAATGAAGTTTTACCGCTATTTAAGCAGTCATGATAAAAAACGCTACGACCAAGAATTTGATCACTTATTCATTCGCCTTGCCGTACCAATTCCACTGGAAAATGCACAAAAGCTGAAATGCCTATTTGAAGCTGGTCTACTGCAATCACTTAAACTTGGCTATAACAGTAAACCTCTAAAAATAATGGATAACCATGTACAGCTCACTGATGAGCTAGGGCATTCATTTGATTTTAATCTTGTGGTGAATACGATCAGTCAAGACTTTGATATCTATAAACATCCCTCAGCATTGGTTAAATCATTGTTAGAGCAAAAGAATATTGTCCCGAATATGGAGGATGAATATAACACTGGAGGTTTAATGCTGGATGGTTTCGAGACCTACAAACTGATGGAAAACCGTAGAGGATTTATAAAGCCCTCAGAGTATTTTTACTCTTTTGGTGTGCTTACCCGATACTGGCAGAATGAACGTAACTTTTCCAAAGCGATTGTTGATGCGGCTGATTCTGTCTCGGCTGATTGGGTTGAATTGTTTCAAAAGCATCTGAGTGAACCCATATTTACGCCAGAACAACTCTATAAAATTAGTTAATCGGACGAGGAAAATGATCAATGGAAATGCATCAGTTTTGTTATGACCGCGATATTAGGATAGTGCTGTGCAATTTAAAAGATAGCCTGTTTCCGTTTCATAAGCATACTCATATCCCCGATCTTGTGTACTGCTCAAAAGGTGCTATTCAGGTTGAGTTACCAGATTTGCAGCAGAAATATATTGTTAATCAGGGGAACTTTTTTCAAATTCCCCCCAATGTTAGACACAGATTTGCAAATAAAGATATTGAGGTTGAAAGCCGTTATATCATTCTGCAAATTGGAGAGTTTAGTATTGAATTTTTTAAAAATATTGAAGAAATAGAACCACTACTTGCCAATATTGAACCTAAAACTCGACTGAGTTCAGATATTTTTATTAAGGACTATAACGCTGACATTCAATATATTATTGAAGACTTTAAAAACAATAGAAAAAAGGAAATTAGTACCGAGGAACAAGCCGACATTATTCAAGCATTAGAAGTATTTTTGCAGAATGGATATAAGTTAAAATTTCCAGAGAAATCGTACTTTTTTGCTTAATCCACCTGCGTGTTAGTCATGCAAAGCATCGTTATATATTCAAGCAGGCTCCCAAGTGAGGTATGCCTTTATTCGGGACACCAGCGTATCTGGCCAATCCGTCGTTTGTGTTCAACTTTAGATGTTCATCACAGCGGCTATTACGCATGGTTAAAGCAACCCATCAGTGAGACTGCTAAGAAACGGCAACAGCTTTCAGGTCTCATTAAACAGTTCTGGCTCGAATCTGGTGGAGTTTATGGCTATCGCAAGATTCACTGTGATTTAAAAGATATCGGTGAAGGCTGTGGAATTAATCGGGTATATCGACTGATGAAAGCGGATGGGCTTAAATCACAGCGTGGCTATCGCAAGCCTAGAGCTTATGCTGGTATGCCAAGTATTGTCTCCACAAACACTTTAGACCGGCAGTTTAATCCAACTCAGCCTAATCAGCGGTGGGTTACTGATATCACCTATATTCGTACACATGAAGGCTGGTTATATCTTGCGGTGGTGATTGATTTATTTTCGCGCCTTGTGGTTGGCTGGTCTATGAAATCGAGAATGACTACAGACCTGGTTTTAGATGCATTACTGATGGCTCTATGGCGAAGGAAGCCGAAGCATAAAGTACTCATTCACTCAGACCAAGGCAGTCAATATACGAGTCATGAATGGCAAGCTTTTCTCAAGCATCATAATCTGGAAAGCAGTATGAGCAGAAGAGGAAATTGCCATGATAATGCTGTTGCTGAGAGCTTCTTTCAGTTGCTAAAGCGAGAGCGTATTAAGAAGAAAATTTACGTATCAAGATCAGAGGCTAGAGCAGACATATTTGAATATATTGAAATGTTTTATAACTCAAAACGACGACATGGTTCCAATGGACAACGTTCTCCATTAGATTATGAAAAAGCCCATCAAAAGATGGTTATGTGTGTCTAGAATTTTGGTGGCTATTCATAGTTCGCTTAGGAAGCCATAGCGAACTAGCAATTTAAACAGCCTAACTTCAAACGATAAAAATTTAAAAAATATAGTAAAAAATGGGAGTTAAAGTCCCTCATTTTTTGATTCGTATAAAAGATTTTTTGCTAAGATACAGGGCCAAATTCAACTACACTGAACTCCCACTTACCATCTAATTCTTTAGCTAAATAAGTGTTTATCTGAGAACTTAAATTCCCTTCGTAGTATCCACCTTTAATAATACAATCAGTTCTGCTTGAACACTGTATATTCGAAATTGTAAAAAGGATTGCTAATGAATTATCACTTTTACTTATCACTTTGTCTTTAACTTCACACTCAGAGTAGTTAACAACATGATTAGATTGTTTTTGGTTTAGTGCAATCAATGTAGATTTATTTATGTCTCTAATTCGCCCTTGATTATCAGTTAATCCTACACAGTAAGCAGTCTTTGGTTCATTCTTGAAGGTTGCTGAATTATTTTTAAATAAATGATTGAAAAAAGACATCTCTATATCTGTATGATGCTTTGAAGGTTCAACTTTGCTCATAGTTGAACATCCACTTATAGCAAGTATAGTTAAAATAAATTTGATTTTTAATAAAATTTTTACCATAAGTCACTTTAGTATCTTACTTTTCTGAAAAAGAATATACCATTTAATAACTAAAAATATTAGCTAATTACTAATTAATACTCAAATATTAAAATTGAATACTTATCCAACAGGGCCAGCAGCAACTTTGATTTGTATTCTAGATGCACATCCAAGCCTGATTTAAAATCATGAGACAATAAAAAACCCCGACATCCTGTCGGGGGTTTTTCGTATTTGGTACTAGGGTCAACTCCTGTCATCCCTCGCGTTCTGTCGCTGATCTTATTGTTGTTATATGGAACATCCTGTTCTCGATGAATCCATAATAGGAAATTGAGCTAAATGTGCCTATTGGCAATTTTCCTGAATTGTTGTACGCCAGAACGTACATGGACATATCCTCAAATTATCCCGATATTTGTCCGCAGGAAATGGGGATAATTTCAGAAATGAGAGTCTTTAGAAATCAAGAAAAACTGAAATTTTGAGCATTTTTCAACCAATTTTATTGGCTAAAAGTGACAAAAGTGCTTAAAAAGCAGGCGACATGTGTCTAAGTCGGCTTTCCACCGATTTTTTAGTCATGACTAATTTTTTAAATATTTGAAAAACAATAACTTTTTATAATTGACTTCGTATAACCGCCATTATGTTAAATAGAAGAAATCGCTAGATATTTTTTAAAAATTAATGATAAAACATTTTCTAGAAAAATAGATTCTATTCTAGGGGCAAAAATGAATATCAATGAGGTAGAAAGTCCTATTGATTTAAGAAATTTAAATGACGCATCTGAGTGGGCTGCTGAAGTAAATATAAAACGTCCATGGAGATATGAATTTTTTGATGCTTATGTGGATGAGATTAATAAGGTAAGTATTGAAAGCCCTAAAGTTCTTGAATTAGGTTCTGGTCCAGGATATTTAGCAAAGGTTTTATTAGAAAATTTATCAAATATTAGTTATACAGCAATAGATTTCTCAGAAGCTATGCACCAATTATCAAGAGAAAATTTAGGTAAATTGAATGCAAAAGCAAAGTATCTCATTGCTAATTTTAAAGATTCTGATTGGTTCCATATAGTAGAACAAGAAAAGTATGACATTGTGATAATTCATCAAGCATTACATGAATTAAGACATAAGGCCTATGCTAAGAATTTTCATACCCAAGTTAGAGATCATTTATTAAATAAGAATGGGGTATATATAGTTACAGATCATATTATTGCAGATAATGGTATGAAAAATAATGATTTGTATATGACAGTTGATGAACATGTAAAAGAGTTATCTTTAGCAGGATTTACTCAAATTAATATTTTAAAAGAAAAAAATGCTCTATGTTCTTTTAAGGTTTCCTACAATTAACATAATACGCCTTATGCGAAATGTTTTTGTAACTCCAAAATAGAAATGTCCGGTTTTTCCAAAGTAAAAATGTCCGCTTTTAGAATATGCGTATTTGCGATTATTGAAGCGGACTGTTTGATATGTTGGTGTCTATGTCGGATAAAGAACT
>NZ_JANBNX010000042.1:0-18395 GCF_035615275.1 Acinetobacter sp. IK23 | reverse complement strand
CTATTTAAGTGATGTGCTGAAAAAGCTACCGACACATAAAGTGACCCAGATTGAAGAGTTACTGCCACACTGCTGGAAACCTAAATCGAATTAAAAAATTGGTATGGGATTCAGCGGACGCTTACGAAAGAAGTAATAAGTGGCTTGCATGGGATGCATCAGCCTATAGTCAAACCACTTGGTTGTCATTAACTACGTTTCTAGCTTCCGCTCTTTCTTGGGAATGTACTGAATGGTGAGAATTTCGTAATGTTCTAAATCAAGGTCATTGCCATAAAAGTGACCCGCCCAATCTAAATACTTGGGTATTTGTTTTTCAACTTGGGACATCCGATCGTTTCCGAATAATTAATATAAAAACTTAAATATTATAGAAAGTATTATTTAATTATTCGTTAGCACTTCAAAAACCCAAGTTTTCGGAAAAGACCCAAGTACCGGAATGTTTAAGCCGGTCTTTTAGAGTTATAAAGTTCAATTAATGCGTGTTGTAGAGTTACGCCTTTAATCTGGGCATATTCGCGGACGTATTCCTTGGTTACGCCCTCATCCAGCTTTAATAGTGCCTCATACAGTCGTTTTATGCCATTTAATTCAAATTCATCCTTTTCTTCTACTGGCTTTTCAATAGCAGACTTATAAACGCCAGATTCAACGATAAATTCTTTTAATGGGTTCTCTTTGTTAAGGTCCTCTTCGCTGAGATCACTACCCAAAAACTCTTGGGTCGATACTTTTGGAAGCCTAATGTTTTCTAAAGGAGCGCCTGTCTTTTTAGCTGAATCGGAAGAAGGCTTGCTGTCATGGATTTCTTTCGCTTCGCCTTCAATGAAGTTATCGGTTTTTAAACTTACTTCAAAATAAATGCCCGTGATATTACGTCCTGTCTTGATTTTCTTTTCAGTAATAAACAGGTCAGTAAAACTATTAATCTGATCAATTGCCGGCTTCAATACACGTTTATTGAAGTTGGTCATATCCGTACTTTCGGGATTTTTCTTGTCTCTATACTCATGAGGAAGAAGGCCCATCTTGGCACGGAAGTCCTCAAAGTCATAAACAGGAGTTTTTCGTATATCCGAATTTTTCCAACTAGCGACCAACTCATACAGACGGATGCCATATTTACTGGTCACATCGCGTAAATTGTCGATGGCATATTTGGTAAAGGTTCCTTCTAGCTTGGTTACTAGAGGAATCACATCAGGAGCTAGGGTGATCGTTAATAATGCATCATCCTTAACGTATGAAACTCGTGATACCCAACGTGACCGAACCACCTCAATCTTGCCATTTCGCATTGTGGTGTAAGAAAAACGTCTTTCAAATAAGGTATCTTCGGCTTCCTTCAGTGTTTTATATGCCGCGCTCACTGTTGTATTAAATTTTTGGGCATATAAGGAAGCCGGAATCTCGATAATCGTTTCGGCAGTCAGATCTGCATTCTTGTTTCTGGAAACTAAAATGGCGAGTAGAATTATTCTTTGCTCAGCAGTGTCCAAAGCGTAGCTTGCATTAATCAATGCATTCGCTTTATAAACATCTGAATTCCTAATAAGTTCTGCCATATATTCCGTTTCAGAAAGGTTTTATTGGTTTTCGTAAAAGGTACATGATTAGATAATGTTTGTAAATCTAGTTCATCAGTCAGAATTGAGCGGATTTATATTTAAGGATTTTGACCAAAACATGACAATGTAATGACATTACCGGAGTTTTTGTACCTTTATAGGCATTCCTTCGGAATTTTTGTACCGTTATCGCCTGTTTTGAACGGAAAAAATGTACCGTTATCACTCCCCTATCGGAGTTTTTGTACCGTTATGATGATTTTGGCTATTAGTTTAGCGGAGAAAATGTACCTTTATAGGGGTGTAAACGGAGAAAATGTACCGAAATCCTTTTATGTATTCTTTAAGTTAATGGAAAAATGGCTTTAAAAGGTACTTATTCGGAGTTTTTGTACCTTTATAGGACTTCTAACGGAGAAAATGTACCGTTAAAGGCGATTTAACGGAGTTTTTGTACCTTTTAAACTATTGAAAATACAGGACAGAATTTTTGTACCGTTAAAAAGGAATATTTGTACCGTAATTAAAACTTTTTGTACCGTTAAAACGGAGTATTTGTACCGCTCAAACGGAGTTTTTGTACCTTAATAGGCTTTGAAAGTATTTGATAGCAATCGTTTCAGAGCTTCTAAAAGAAAAAAAGAAAAGATTTTAAATTCAAATAGGTTTTAAGTTATCCACAACGGAATTTTTGTACTGTTATTATTAGAACTCTTGTAATTCAAAGCATAGAGCGTTTTTAAAAAAAAGAGTTCACAGGAAGAAGTAAAATTGGGTTTAGTTTTAAATTCAAATTAAGATTTGTTTTGAAGATAAGAGTACATAAGGATAATGCATGTTGTTAAAAACATTATTCCCCCTACCAGATGCCAAAGAAATGAAATCATTGTTCTATCGGCTCATCATAGGTGCACACTGTAAACAGACAGTGACATGGATATTGTTTTGAATTGTTGAAGCTGTACATCCTGAAAACAGGATGCACAGCATTAATGTACCGAAATGCTTCATGATAAGAATAATTTCTTTTCAGCAGCACGGCGGTTAACTAATCCATTAATACGTTTGCCATTGTCAAAAATCCAACGATCAAACTGATTTGCAGCAGCAATATAGTTCCCTTGGTTAAGGACAGCCAACATTGTACTTTTGACAAATGCAGTTTCACCTACGTTGTAAACAAACGAAGCAAGCGCATCAAATTGATTTTGAGTTACCTTGACCTTCACATACTTATCAAGACAAGCATCAACCCACTTACAATCGTTTTTAAGCCATTCTTCTGCTTGAACACGAGTACAAGTATCACCCATTTTTACAGGTTGGCCGTTTGGATATTTGATTGTGCCGAAGCCAATAGTCGGGACGCTACCAGTATCCAGATATGCCGTATTCCTGAAACCTTCAAATCCACGTATAAGTTCATATCCTTTTTCGGAAATATCCCATTGCCCTGTAACGCCAGATTCAAGTTTGTAACCAATGAGTTTGGCGAAAGTTTCTAATCCCGCCTTCTCGATAATCTCGTCACCAGCAGTTACTTGTTCCTGAGTTAATCTGCCTCCTGACATCGCCCGAAGCCAAGAATAAGTTTGCGCAATCTGAGCCATTTGCACTGATGCAAGTGCGGATACCATGCTACTCATTAATCTTTAAACTCCTTCAGGTCGTTTTTAATATCAGTTGCAACTTCGAAAATGTCGGAATCCTCCTTCTTTTCGATATAGTTGAAAATCCAACGGACAATAGCCCACCCCGGCAAACCACATGTGAAGAAGAAACCGCCAAGCGCGATCATTCCCCATACGTCTGTTGCCCAAGCATGAAGGTTAAATTTGATGATGATGAAAGAGCCGCCAGCCAAGCTTGAAATTACTGTGGTAATCAAGCCAACTCCCCACTCTCTCGGAGATCTCGGCATCCGCATCATGAGCACTACAGCCGCAACTGCCATCACACAGATTGCGACTACGATAGTCATGCCAAATGCCTTCCAAGCAGCGAATCCACCGATAGTAGTTGATACTGGTTCGGTCATGATTTTCTCGCCTTAGATTAGTTGAGAAAATATAACATTTTTACTATATTTTATAAATAAGCACTTACTAATAATTTATGAGTGTGTAAAAATTATCGTTGTTCAATTTTTAGGATGTTTACTATGGCATTAAAGCAGATCCTACCTCGATCAATCTCTTTAATCGTAATCTTGCCGTTCTGATCATCATTCTGCTTTTCGAACAGTTTCCATTCCGTTTTCGTCCATAAGCGGAAGCGGTGAATCGCCTTGCCTGTTGAATTTAGTGGGTCCTCATCGTCGCGAACCACTTCATGAATCAGCATCCAGTTTAATTTGCCGTGATCATCAAACGAATAATCCAGCATTTGAAGCGGAGTGATGATGTAGGCGTAAGCAGATAGCCCAGCTTCCTTTTCTTCCCGTTTGTTTAAGGGTCTTTGATCTTCTGGTACCGCATCCATATCAATAACTACCCCAATACGACCGTAAATTGAGGTTTTCTTACTGATCTGGCGAACGAAATCATTAATCGTTAAGCCGCTCTTGGTGCAGTTTTTCCAAAACTTCACCACGTCGGCAGGAGCATCTACCTTATTGCGGGTGATTTCCTGCTTGAATAAATATTTATTAATTAAATCTACAACTTCGCGGGTATGGTTGAAACGATAAGCGCGTGAGATACGATCCTTGAATTCGGCATCACCCTCTTTGATGTATTTGAAGATATGATGATTAAACCATTCTCTGCCACCGCTATAGGTGTCATCCATAAACATCCAGTGTTTGGACATGGCTTCATATAGTGGATGACGACGTGATACTAAACGTACAAGAGGGTCATTCGCTTCTTCTGAGGAAGCGGTCGAACTTATTGCATGTCGGTCGTATGAGGATAGTTCGGTTGTCATCTTATCGCCTTCAAAATATTAGTAAGCGCTTACTAATAATATAGGTTAAATTGAAACGCCTTTAATTTCAATCTTACGAAGTGGGAATTGGTGCTCGATTGCATATCCAATGGCATCGGCACTGTGTTCTACACCACCTGATTTATCAACATCACGTCCACCTGGTTTGTAGATGGTCTGTTCAAATGAATTGATCAAATGCTTACATTTTTCATCAACCCTTAATGCAACTGTTCCATCCGCAGTTCTCAACATGCGGTTAACTGCATTTACCCTGTCGGCAATTGCAGGGTGCTTTCTTCTGTAAAGAATTTTCTTAAATCCCTTCTCGCGCATGATGTCCAAGTCGGACTCACCACGAGCATGTTGGCGTTGACCGCCAGCAGGATCGGGGAAAATGACAATCTGTTTCATATACCGCCAGTATTTCCGTTCAATCTCTTCACAAATCTCTTCCGTGTTAGAGCCGAACTGGACAATCTCATCAACCACCCAAACTTCGCCATTTGGTTGCGGCTGCATGATGACGGTACTCATTGGGTCGATGTTAAAGTCCATGCCGATCCAGATTGGCAGTTTTGGATCAAAAGGATATTTCCCGACATGTTCCTTACGATCAAACGGGTAATAAACACGTCCAGACATGGTTTCGAAGGAAGCCAAAAATTCCTGCTTGAATGATTTCTCATCCATATCGGCTCTAGCCGCTTCAATTTCCGATTCAGGAATAAATGGAGATGTAATGGTTGGGAACTGCCATGACTGCCATTGGCCAGCTTCGACCTTTTTCGGGTCTTGTCCCTGCATATAGACGGTATATAACTGGTTATATGCTTTAGGTGTGCCGATAAAGATGGCATGACCACCTGTAGAGGCAAGGGTAGGACGCAAACATTGTGTCCATGCCTCTTCGCTAATGTCTTGGAATTCGTCCAATACCAAGAAATCGATACCCACACCACGCAAAGAGTCTGGGTCATCAGCGCCTTTAAGTTCAATCAGGGTGCCATTAACAAGTTCAATAGATAGACTTGAATGGTTAATCTTAACTACCCACTTCCGAGGAATGGCTTCAATCAAATCCTTCCACATGATTTGTTTTGCCATTCGGTAAGTTGGCGCTACGTACCAGATTCTTTGTCTTGGCTTTCTACTTTTACTGATAATCAGAGTACGCGAAAGGCTGGTCTTACCCCATCGGCGACCAGCAACCACTACGCGAAATCGAGCATTTGAAAGATAGACTTCCATTTGCTTTGGATGCAATGAAAGCCGAACCTTATCTGCCATCTAAAACCATCATTCCCCTGAATCATTTGATGGCTCTAACATGTCCTCATCTTCAAAGTCGTAATTACCATTGTTGAAATCACGCTCTTTCAATTGTTGAACCTGATCGGCCGTCAATTCTTCAATTACCAATTCCGGAAGTTGAGTAGCATCTACAGCATCAGGCTTATCCAAACCTAAAACGGCGTACCGTTCTTGGCGGATCTTTGCCAAAACATTCGAAGCGATTTCTAGTGCTTTTAAATTTTGTTGAATCGCCGCATAGGCACCGCCCTTTGCCTTGGCAGTGACAATTTCATTCCAAGTCAGGCGAGCCAGGCCCGTCGCCATCTTGTAATGTTCTTCTTTGGTTTCCTTAATTCTTTGGCTATGTACGGTCCCTTCTGACAAAATATCTTCGGCGACCTGTTTGGAGATACGCTCGGAATGTTCCTTGGCCTTCTCCCCTTTCGTGATTTTCCGCTTCTTCATGTGAAGGGAAACAGAAGTTGCGCTTACCCCGACTTTCTTGGCTAAGTCCTCTAGTGTCACATCACCAGAAGCCCATAACGCCTCTGCTTCTGCCCAAGCACTTGCTGAAGGGTATCTGCGTTTGTTGGCTGTTTCTTCAGTCATGCAATCACCTAAAAAAAAGGCGCGTACCAGCTACTAAATGATATGCGCCCTCTAAAAAGTCAGACACGCACCATTTCAAACATGTCCGATGGCCTCTAGGATAAGCAAAATAAAACCAAAAGTAAATAATAAGCGCTTATTAATAATTTTATTTAAGAGTAATAAGCAAGCGCATACCAAAGCACGCAAGCTAGTGCTGTATTTTCACTTTCAAATGGTCTGGTTACGTAAAATTCAGAGCCAAGAATAAAGACTGCAACAAACTTGTCTTGAAGCTGTTCGGCTTTCTCTAAAGCTTTTTTAGAGCGTCTTTTGGAGGATTCATGGCTGGCTGGAAGGATGAGTGGATGTAAGTTTAATTTGTATAACTCCCTGAAAGTTATATTCTTATCCTCGCAATAGTCCGGACAGTGTGTATAGCCATCTTCCTTCCTGATTGCGAACTCTCCACAGATCGCCGTGTCATGGCCCAATAAAATATCAATTTCAGAATTTCCGACGATGCCTGGCTCAAAATCTTCGCCGATAAGAAAGATTTCCTGTACTTGGGACATTTGGGAGTTCCGCAGTTTTCCGAATATATTAATAATACAATAAAGTAAGCACTTATTAATAATATATTATTCGAAGAGTTGCGGAAAACCCAAATTACCCAAATGTCGGAATTAAACAAGGTCGGGCTGTTTTTTATGTTTAATGGCTTTACTCTCGGTATGGGCTTTATTGATTTCCACTAACTTGCGGTATTCAGTCAGGACGTTTCCAAAAATCTCATCAATGGTATAAGCCTCAAATTCACGCGAAGGCTCGTGTTCATGTAGGCTTTCCGCGAATTCCTGCCATATGTGAACACACTCATGGCAAAGCACGGTTAGTACCTCATTTTCGTCAGCGTCAAACATCCTCGGATAATAGATCGCGGCAATCAACTCGCCCGAATTGTTGGCGGCATAGAAAGTGATGGCTTTAAAATGGGACTGAAAATGCTCTTTAGCAATCTCGTAAAGCGCATGATGGCTTTCATCTTCCATAGCCAAGAATTGTTTTGGGTCTTGGACCAAAACATACCATAAGCGATTGTACGGAGTGCGGAACCAACTTGGCGAGGTTTTCTTAACGCTTTTTACCTTAGAAGATTTTTTCAATTTCCTCATCCTCATTTTCTACAAGTACCTGCCGTAGCGAAGGTACATAGGCGTTTAGTATTTCCTCGCCCAATGGCTTGATGCTGACGACCGTAAATCTACGCCCGTTTCTCACCACGTTTTGCCCGCTCTTCTCAATCAGGCCTCTTTTAATCAGAAAATTTAGGCTGCATGTAATGGCTTGTCGGGTGCAGGTGTAACTCACGGCGTCATGAAGCTGTTCGATTGAGAGCAAAGAACCGTCTGGATTTTTATCGCGAATCTTTGTCAGTAATTCGATCTGTTTTGGGGTTAGACCTAATTGCATTCGAATAAAAGCCCTCTTGATTTAATGAGTTCAACATTTAGGGGGTCGTCTGGTTTCTGACAGTCAAATGCCAAAATTGATACCCGTTTGGGAATCTCGTGCTCAGGATGTTTGGCTTTGTAGATCAAGTCAGGATTGGTATAGACCCCATATAACGGAGACGCAAAAACCAGTTGTTGAATGTTCTTTAGCAGCTTTTCGACAGGCATGCTCTCTACACGGCTAAAACCATTCAGCCGGTTATTGCCGGATTTTTCCAAAGAGCTGTATTGGTAATAGAACTTCCGCATTTCAGCGATGATCTTCTTTTTGATAGGTTCGGGTTTGGAGCTCAGCTCCTCCAGAATCCCCACAACATCTGTCGGATGCTTGGTTTCAAACCATTTCACAAAGAAGTCCACACCGCGTTGATAATTGGTCGCCTGCTTAGGCGGGGTGAACTTGATGCCTGCCCTTTCCGCGAATGGATTGAATTTCGACATCGAGCTTTGGAACTCGGTATGTTTTCTATCCACCATGCGCATCATTAAATTTTGGGCACGATACGCAATCCCGCAACCACGGTAGATGGTGTCCAGTACAAGTCGGCTATTGGTGCAGACATTTTCGTTTAGCCATTCAGCCCGACTTTTATTGATCAGGCGGGTATCCTTGCCGTTGACGTTTGGACGTAGATATTTGAACAAGTCATTACGACCCGAAAGCAACATTTTGGGAACAGCCAGAATCCCGACACCAATGGTCTTGCCATGCAGGGTTACTTTCCAGAACCTTGAACCGATCGGCAGCGTTTCTGCCTTGTAGTGCAATTCGTGCAGAAGGTCCCAGTCACTCTTGTCACCCGGCTCCACAATGATGTCCTTGAGCAATGACAGGTTGTGGTTTTGCTTAGGTGATTTACGAGTAACGAGAATATCTGGTGTATCGAGTAAAACCTTTTCCATACCTTTCTCAATCAAGTAAGGGCGTTAAACGCCCTTTGTTAAATCACTTCCCAAGCTTTCAAGACATCGAGTAGCGGTCGAACACCACTGTATCCCGATAAACGACCTACCTCTTTGCCATCTTCCTTGCAGATCAGGGTAGGCACTTGCGTTACGCCCGCTTCTTCAAACTGCTGTTTGATTTCAGGTTCGATATTGTTTGGATCAATGGTCAGCACATGGTATTCGGTTGCGCGACCTAGCATTTGTTTTTCCAGAATCGGCTTGATGGTCTTGCAAGGTGAGCAGACGGTTGAAGAATATAGGGTTAATGTGCGCTTGGTTTGCGCTGGTTCGCTCTCAGAACGCTCCACAACTTCTGCTTGAACGATTTGCTCTGCAACAGTTTCGGATGCTTCTGACGCGAATTCATGAGCATCTACAGTGTCTTTAGTTACAACTTTTTTTGATCGATTAGTCATACTTGTTTAAATCCTTCAGGTGCTTTGGTGATTACCACTTTTTCGCGGTATCGCTTATCAATGAAGAGGCTTGGGTTGAGGTCTTCAACCATGTCGTCATGCGTTGTGGCAACCAGTACGGTTGTTCCGAGTTTTCGGGCAATTTTCTGAATGTTGTACGCAACAACTTTGGCAACAGTTCGATCAAGAACGGCAAGAAATTCATCTGCAATCCAGACGTCCGCCTTGCTCTCAATCAGTTTTGCCAGTTTGAAGCGATAACGTTGGCCGTCCGAGAGGGCATCAAACTTGTTTAGCCAGATATAGGCATCAGTGATGCCGGCAATGGTGAGTACATCCAGAGCGTCTTTTAGTGTTTCGCCAATCTGGTCGACGATTGGACGGTCATCATGCTCAATGGCATTCAGGTCAGCGACTTTTAAGCCGCTTTGTTCCATTTGTTCCGCCAGCTTCCGTAGCAGGGTCGATTTACCGCCACCAGACTGACCAGTGATGTAAACGATGTCTCCCTGCTCGATTTCAATTGGCGTGTTATCGAAAACCACAAATTCCTTCGCATCTAAGCCCAACCCGAACGACTCGGCAATTTCCAGTACACGTTCGGTACGCTCAACTGACGTTTTGTATCGGACATCGATGTTATAAACAGCCATTAAGCGCTCTCCACCAATTTGCTGATATACGTTACGAAAGCGTCCTTCCCTTCTAGTCCAGTTGCATCTTCTGCAATGGCCATAAAGTAGTGAATGGAACGTGATTCTTTGCCCGATACTTCGCTGAACCCTAAAACCTTGTCGATTCGGATAGGTTTTTCGTTCGATTCCGATACTGCATTTGCCGTATGGCGCTGTTGCTCGGCTACCGCGCTGTCCAGATCATCAACAATCACATCGACGTTCATTTCGGAGAGGTCGGCTTGCATGAACTCCAGCTCCTTGCTGTCGAAGATGTCCTCAAGGAACTCGATGTTGATGGATTGCAGCTCCAGCTTGAGCAGGTCGGCATCAATGTCACCAATGGCAACTCGGTTATCGGCCAAGCGTGCAGCTTTCACCTGTTCTTCATTCAAGTCATCGCGGACCAGAACAGGTACTTCGATTAAACCTAACTTGATGGCTGCAAGACGGCGACCATGCCCCTTGATGATTACGCCATTTTTATCTACCACAATGGGTTGATCCCAACCGAAGCGGGCAATCGACTCGGCAATCTTGGCGACTTGTTCTTCACTGTGGATTTTGGCGTTGAGTTCGTAAGGCTTTACATCGTCAACAATCCACATTTGGATTTTTAGTTCGCTCATTCGGCCACCCGCGTATCGGTTTGCTCAATCAACTGCTTGTTGATCTGGTAGAACTTTTCGCGTTGCCGATCCCTGACGGTAGTTAATTCCCAAGGGAGCGCTACCCATCCGAAGCCACCTTCAGGTTCGATATAGAGACGATCTTCTACGTTGGCTTCTGCAATCTGCAATTCTGTTAGGTCGCATGTTGAAACGATGCGGTATCCATTGCAGAACTTCTTCAAAAACTTCAAGGCGCCGTCATCTACTTCGGGAACCGCCCCTTCATGTTCCTGTTCAGGCGTGTTGAAAGTGATAACTTCCTGAAACTCGCTCTCGAAATAGTCTGGCTTGAGGATGACCACCGTTCCATCTAGGTTTTTAGCGATGTAATCACCTGCCTCGGCTGTACCAATGCCGGGAATGACAAGGGAAAAGTCTTCATCGGTATTTCCCCCTACTCTGGCTACTGTTTTCATTTGGGTTGAGCAGTGAACCCCAAGCCAGAGTTCAATTTCGGAGCCGTTGTTTCCATTAAACTGGATTGCTTCAAGGTCTACAGGGTATTGGCCACCCCGTCGGTACATTCGAACCTGCCCTTTTTGAGATAAATCGGTCATTAGCCATCCCATCCTTCATATGGTTTCATTACTTGCTTCCCAAGAGATAAACCAAGGCATCCCCTGCATTCGTCAAGCTGTCGGATTCGGTAAAGCCCTGTGCCTTAATGGTCTTCTCGATGAGTTTGGTAATTGCGTCTACGTCCTCGATCGGAACCTTGAAACGCATGATTTGGTGAGTTTGAACTTTGGTTGTCTTGGGTAATTCAACTTCCTCTGATGGCGAATCGAGATCGCTTAGAGCGTCCAGCGCTATATTAGTGCTAGAGAAGATGTCGATTTCTTCACTTGACCAAGGCATTACATCGATCAATTCATCGATACCGCCAAGATCATGAAGAATTTCGTTGAGCTTAACGATGTCATCTTCGCCATAACGACCGTTGTCGATTAGACCGATCTCTTTTGCTCTGGCTTCGTCAATGCGCCCAAGGTTCATTACCGGCACAGTGAGTAGACCAAGACGTTTAGCAATCATTGCTCGGTGCTGACCGCCAATGATCTGTAAGCGGCCATCAAGAAGGGTACGAACGATAATTGGCTTAAACATACCGTGACGTTTAATACCTTCTTCGATTTTTCGCTCGTTTTCAGGTGATACGACGTTTGAATTCCAAGGATTAGGCCAAAGCTCTCCTGGGTCGATTTCTAAATATTCAACTGACATAGGAAACTACTTTGAAATATTAGTAAGTGCTTACTTATAATTTAAGCCAAATATTAAGCAAATGCAAAAGGTATTGAAATGGGAAAAGTTGTAACAATCGCTTATGACGCCGTAAATGCCATCCTACACAAGCCTCCTGTTGAGGCGAAACTTGAAGTACAGTCGGCGCTTAGTTATTTGGTGGATGGCGCCGAAGAAACTCTAGCGTTTAGACAGCACCGTTGGGATGGCAGATCGTCATTTTTTGACTTTGCCAAGTGCTCTTTTCCAGCAGGATTTGTAGTCCATGTTACGGATCGACTCAAGAAGGCAGGTTTTGAAGTAAAACTCGCACGAAAACCCCTCCCCGCTCCACTTGGACCTGCCCGACCAGTGGTAGATAGTTACGGATATGACCCTCGTTACGATTACCAGCCGGAAGTTATGGATCGTCTTGTACGTCATGGCCAGATTATCGCTCAAGTCGCTACTGGTGGCGGTAAATCACGCATTGCCATGTTGTGTCAGGCCCGAATTAACCGCCCTACCTTGTTTTTAACAACCCGTTCGATTCTGATGTATCAGATGAAAGATGCATTCGAAGCAAATGGCGTTGCATGTTCGGTCATTGGTGATGGCAGTTTTGGACAGGTGAATGAAAAAGGTCAGCTCTCCATCAAGAAAATGACGGTCGGAATGGTTCAAACCCTCGCCGCCAAGCTGGAAGAGACGACTTTAGAGAAGGAATTTCAGATCCTTTATGACAACGTAGTCAAAAAACACGAAAAAGAGATTTCGGACACTAAAAAACAGCTAATTAAGGTCGGTAAAGTCGAGTCCGAAATCAAAAAAGTGCTTCATAACCTTGCACTGCAACATGAAAAGGAGCTTCAGGACAAGGCACCTGCGATGCAAGCCAAGGCAGAAGCAAAATTCAAGGAAAAATCACTCGTTAGACAGCAAACCATCAAGCTTTTGGAGCTTTTTGAGTTCGTAATTCTCGAAGAAGCACATGAGGCAGGTGGAAATTCGTATTACGAGATCATGCGCCACTGTAAAAACGCCTATTACCGCTTGGCATTGACCGGAACGCCGTTCATGCGTGAAAGCCAAGAGTCAAATATGCGTTTGATGGCTTGTTCCGGACCGATTGCCATCAAGGTTACGGAAAAAATGCTGATTGATCGCGGAATCCTTGCTAAGCCTTACTTCAAAATCGTCGAATTGAAGAAAAAGCCAGCCAAATTACACTCTATTACCCCTTGGCAAGCTGCCTATCGCTTGGGAATCGTGCAAAACGAAGAGCGGAACAATGCCATCTGTATGGAAATTCTCAAAGCCCGTGAATATGGCATGACGGCGATGGTTCTCGTCCAGCATACCTCGCATGGCGACACCCTATTGAAGCTGTTTGACGATATAGGTATCAGAGCGAGATATATTCGCGGTGAAGATGATCAGGGAGAACGTAAATCTGCGCTCACCGAACTTGCCAATAAGGATATTGATGTACTGATTGGAACAACAATTCTTGATGTGGGTGTGGATGTCCCTGCTGTCGGGTTGATTATTCTTGCCGGTGGTGGGAAAGCGGAAGTTGCCTTACGCCAGCGTATTGGGCGCGGGTTACGTGCTAAGAAATTCGGTCCAAACGTTGCGTTTATTGTTGATTTCACAGACCAGCACAATTCAACGCTCAAATCTCACGCTAGACAGCGTTTACAGATCATCAGAGAAACACCCGGCTTTGGCGAGAATATCGTTGCGAATTTCGAGTTTGAAAAGCTCGGTTTCAAAAAAGCTGCATAGTGTTCTGGGCTTGTTCAATGTTTTGGGCAAGCCCGTTTTATTTTGTGGTATTTCAGCGTGATCAATGCAATAATAACTATAATATGCAAGTTTTAATTTTCATCAAATTTTAATTGGAGCAAATAATGGCAGCTACTAACTCTTCCAAATTTTATAAAGAAAAAGGTTTAGTTCGAACATCCATCACTTTGCGTCCAGAGACAATCCAGACCTTAGAAAATATGGCAAAACAGCATAAACTCACTCAAGGCGAGATTGTTGACGCTTTTGCACGTTTGCTTGAAAGTGGCAATCTGTCTGATCAGCTTTTCGGTGTGCATATTGAAGCCATTCGCGAAGAAAAGATTGCTGAAAAAGAGCGTAGGAAGGAATTGAAGAAAAAAGCGCTAGAGTTAATTAAATCTGGCCAAGTGCAGTAAGAAATGCCTCAAGTGATATATGGGGCATTAATTTATTCGGAATATCATAGGTAATTAAAAAGCTTAGCTCAATAAATTGTAGCCCAAATATTTTTTCAGCTTGTTCAATACGCGACAAAATATCTTTACTTGATCGGGAGTTAAATTAAGTTTGCCCAAAAGTAATCTAAAATTTCTACTATCGAGCTGGTTTGAAGCCCAAAGCAATGTAGCGGCTTTATTTTCGCCGAATTCGTAAAGACGATCTATTTTTTCGTTAATATAAGAATTATCTAAACCCTGTTCTTCCAGAATTTCGATAATGTGGTAAGCAACATAATTTAAATCATCCTTTGAAGCCATCTTTTCCCTCTTTACTTGGTCAAATAGCTTAAAGCTAATAAGAACTAACGAAATCGTTGAACTTAATAATTTCCTTATAAACGTTTCTCTTGCAACTGGCCATCGGGTCATAAGGCTTGGTCATATTCGGATTATTGCATGACATGTTGGCCACGATCGCATAGGTTCCCTTCCCATAAGGCTCCTTAGAAACCTTTACGATGATCTCGCCAGTGAACTCGCGCGGAGCGTATGTTTCGATTAATACGTTATTTGAACTTCTGATCTTGTAATCAGCGTATTTACTCACCCACAAATGAGCAGCTTCCATTTTCTTGTCACATTCTTCTTTGCTTGAGCACGTTGGTCGGGTCTTTGCAATCGCAGCCAGATATTCGTCCTTATTCATCTTTTTCATGATTGCCAGCTTTTGCCCAACATAAACAGTTGGTGGATCAGGGAGATCATTGTCTTCTGCCAGCTTTGCCCACGTGGTCCCGTTACGCTTGGCTATATCATTTAATGATTCGCTCGGTTTCACGGTGTACTCGGCGAACAGGCCCTCCCCTTCTGCCATTGCATTTGAACAAACTAAAATCAAAGTAGCCAAAAAAAATCTTTTCATATTGATCCTTAAATATTATTAGAAAGTCGTCCTGAAAAGAATAATGGACATGGCGTACTGGGACAAGGATAAGTGTATGGATTTAAGCGGCGCAAGGGTAAAGTATTTGTTATATAGGCCTGGTGGTGAAAGGGTGTTTGGAAAATGGTCGCGATTGACACAGGCTATGCACCCGACACATTCGCATTTTTTCTAGGACTTCGATATTAATATATAAAGAAATATAGTAATCACTTACTATATTTCTTTATCTTTGCATGTTCACTTATTACGCTTGTTATCTTGTCTCATAATTAACACAGCGATTAATAGTTTATGTTCGTTGCTAATCATGTTCTTACTCTCTATTAGAGTGATATTAGTAAGTGCTTACTAATATCACTGATTACTAAATTATGCGCTTGCTTGTTTTTCGCTTAACTCTTTCTTAATGTCATGCTGTACGCGCTCTAATTCTTGTTGTGTATTCTCTTTCATTTGCAAGAATGACAATACTGCTTCAATAAACTGAGAATTTTCATTGAACGTTATTTCACTGTCTTTTACAGACTTCACAACGTTACAGATATTAAGCGCTCTCAGTGTCATACGTGAGCTAGACGCTTGTGATGATGCTGTACTGTGCGCAGATAAATAATACTGTCTTACTTTCTTTTCATGCGACTGTGCGCGTATTTCAGTAGTGCAGCATAAACGACATTCATTAACCGTAAGTGAACCGTACTGTAATAAGTTTAGCAAGATTGACATTGTGTAACCGTCTAGCTTGCGTCTGTCGTTTTCAGCGATAGCTGTAATCGCTTGAAAGATTTTTCTAATGACTTTCACTTGTACAAAGTCAATGTGTGATTTATCAGTGTGAGCGATGATTGTTGCTAGATCTGATAAATCAAACTTAGCTTTTTGAAGCGTGTCTATTTTTGTAAGCATAGAGCGTGAGCATGCTTCTCTTAAGTCACTGAATAACGTGCTTGATATTTTTTGTTCTGTCTCAAGCTTGTTATTCATACGGTTTATGATCGCGTTTGCTATATCAAGCTGTACTGCTACTGCTTTGCTCGTTACTTTCTGCTGTCTTGCATACGCTTTTATCGTCTCTTGATCTATAACTATTGCATTACGTGCTTCATGAGCTGAAAAATTAACGTCTGCAAAGATGTTTAGAGTTTCTGTGTTTTTAACTTGTGCATTCATGATTTTTGACCTTTTGTTAGTAAGCTTTATTGCTTGATTAAATATTAGTGCAAATAAAAATTTGATGCAAGTTTTTATTTGATTGTTTGTTTTTTAGTGGAATAAAAATTCAATCGAAATTTTCATTAATAAAAAACTTGCACTAATAAATAAACTCCGCTATTCGCGTGCGTGCGCGTTTCATCTATATGCTTTATACAGACATTCTCTAGGCATGCATTGGGTTGTTTGCTGGCGGTTTTTCTTGAGGTTCAGGCGCGCACCCGGTAGTGATTAGAGTCCTAGGTCTGCCTTGGTTGTTAAAGATAAGAAGGTGGCATTCCAAGGAGCTGCTAGGCGCTCTTTGGTTATATAGATGCGTGGCGCTTGGTTATAAAAATAGGATGTCGGCCAAAGTTTTGATTTTTTTTGGTGGGCTGTTTTGGAATATTAGGATGAGCCTATGCCCATCCTACCGCTTCATTAAGATTTGAGTCATAGGCATGACCAGTCTCAATATCTATAAACATGAGATTGGTACGCTCGAAATCTTCCCGCTCATCTTCATAGGCGGTTTTCTCATCATAATTTACCGCAGCATCATAAATATCACCGACCGCTACACCAATGGCATCAATGATGCTTTGATCTATGGATGAAAGGTCGGCATCCGTTTCAATCCCATATTCGCTGCCGATATCATCACTGAGTTTATAGCGGGTAAATTTCGGTTCTACCTGTTTGCCCTGCAATAATGAAAGAATCACGACAAAACCGTTGTCTAGCCCAATCTTTTGCGCTTGGTTCGCTGATATAAAGCCCCATTGAGCTAATTTACCTTTACTTGCAAGGCGACGAATTTTAAGCATTTTCCGCTTAACCAGCATAATTACTCCTTGTTTATTTAGTTGAAGAAAATATTAGCAAGAAGAAATAGGTGTAACAAAATTTAGTTAATGTAAGTTTACATTTCACTAATTCATGTATTTAGGAGGGGAAATTTAATTTTCAATATGCGCGCCCGCGAATTTTTATACCCAGCATAAAAAAAGCCCGACCTAGAGGATAGTCGGGCAAAGGAGGTTTTCAGACGCAGAGTTGTTGTAAGTTATGTTAATTCGATAGATTTGGAATTCTAAGGAAATGTTTTTAATTTTTCAAATTCCATATTCTATATTTTGGTATGCCCTTTTCTTACAGCGGAAACCACTAACGTTAAGGAACGCCCCCCCAAACCCCCCCATAGAATTTTGCCTCATAAATCTTGGAGAGAGTTTGGGGAGACGTAACCTAACCTAGCCAATTTCCACCACAAGAAAAGGAACTTTTCTTTACAGTGCAAACCACTGACACGGTATAAGCCACGACCCCCATCAAGCAAATCGCGTCGGGGAGAAAATCTCAACCCGAAACCCATTTGTCAGAAGTATAGTAAGCGCTCACTAGATTGTAAACCCCCTAGGCATGCCTGATTTATCCGTTTTATGCCTTGGTATGCCGTGGTACAGCGTCAAAAAGCCAACTTTACGCTGGCAATGGAATAACTTTAAATTTTCGAACACCAATACCGCTAATTTCAATCATTAGCGCGTAATTCAGGATGAATAAATAACATGATTACTTATCCTCTTTCCAAAGACTGTTGTGATTCACATGTCTGCCCAAATCAATCAGCTTTTGCATATCCTCTATAGATAGACCGTGATAACGTGCAAATGCATCAACTCTTAAAAAGTCGTTGTAATACTGAATATAGAGGTCGTTAAGGCGTGTAGTGATTGCATTAACCATCTCGCTCATTAGCTCGTTTTGTTTTATAGGCATGACTGTAAAACTCTATGTGTACTTAGATGCATAACAGTGTATAGAGATAGAGCAGGAAACAAAGCTAGAAAACTAAAAATCCATTTATATAGCTGTGTAGATAGATTTCTATATTTCTACATAAGTGCCTAGGCATGCATATTGGAATATGGCGATGTGTGGCGATTGGTGCATTGCCTCAACCCTAGATAGAGAGGTGCAGGTATAATAGTGGTATGGGTGAAGCTGGAAGTGGAGCTGTTCGGCTTACCTATGTGCGCCGTGGTGTGCTTGGTTATAAAAATAAGAAGGGACTGTTCTAAATTTTGTGTAAGTACTTAATTTTCATTTATCCTTCAGAGGATAATTACAAAAGGTACTTCACATGGATGAAGCAACAATCAAAAGTATGGCTGCCGAATTGGCTAAAGGTCTA
>NZ_JANBNX010000041.1:0-18637 GCF_035615275.1 Acinetobacter sp. IK23 | reverse complement strand
AGTTCTTTATCCGACATAGACACCAACATATCAAACAGTCCGCTTCAATAATCGCAAATACGCATATTCTAAAAGCGGACATTTTTACTTTGGAAAAACCGGACATTTCTATTTTGGAGTTACAAAATTAGTTCGCATAATGTATATTATGTTAAATAAGATATGTAGAAATCTACCTATATAAGACTCTGGCTACTCTGCGTTGCTGCTACGCCGTTTATTCTTTACTGTGGTCAATTATTAAGCTTATGCCAATGTCTGCTGAGTCTTCGCGCTCTTAATTACCTTTGGGATAACCCTATTTCTAATCTTAGCCGGAATAATTCTCTAGGCAGCCTTCTACAAAATGTAATTACACTTTTATATTTGCCCTAGCGAGCTGAGTGACTCACTACTTTCTAAATTCATGAGCTGTATTCTGGTTACTAGCTATCGTAAAGATTTCTTTTACTAGATCGCCTTTTGGTTATTAGAGTTATTAATTTGCTTAGGCTAAATTGCAATATACAGAACATCTTCCATCTTATTGAAATTTATATAAATATTTTAAAACTCCTCTTTACATGCTCTTAAAAACTGATATAGTACGTGTGTGCAGCTATTCCTTGAATTCAGCCTACT
The DNA here is from genome assembly GCF_035615275.1 of Acinetobacter sp. IK23. Classification (NCBI taxonomy): domain Bacteria; kingdom Pseudomonadati; phylum Pseudomonadota; class Gammaproteobacteria; order Moraxellales; family Moraxellaceae; genus Acinetobacter; species Acinetobacter sp. IK23. The sequence goes on along the minus strand of NZ_JANBNX010000041.1, from coordinate 18,016 downwards.
TGTAGATCTTAAATTATCTAAACAATAGCTAAATCACAAAAAATAAGATTCAACTCAAAGTGTCTTTTGACTTTTTCTCTTTAAATTTTTATTGAAGTGTCATATCTAATCTAACCAAGATTCATACAATAATTTTTATAATTTAAATAATGGATAATTAAATATGGATCGTTTGAAAGTTATTTTATTGATTACAAGTACCTGTTTAACAACAACACTTTATGCCAAACAACAAGTTGTCTGTGTTTTTGACCCAATTGGTAAGTCAGGAGATGCTTTCGCTTTAGCTAAAGACTATGCGCTTGAAGCCAAAAATTGGGGAGCTGATCTATCTTTAAAAGCATATGTCGATGAACGTGTTGCGGCTGAAGACTTAAAAGTTGGGAAATGTGATGGCGCTATTATTAGTGGTTTACGTAGCCGCCAGTTTAATAAATATACAGGGTCTTTAGATGCTGTTGGCGCATTAACAAATATGAAAACGGCAATTAATGCCTATAAGCTGTTGTCATCACCCATGGCCGCAAAAAACATGGTTGTGGGTCCTTACGAAATTGCAGGTTTAGGGACTATTGGCCCTGCATATTTATTTGTAAATGATAGAAGTATCAATACACTCGCTAAAGCTGCCGGTAAGAAAATTGGAGTATTTAAATATGATGAAGCCCAACCAAAGCTTGTGCAACAGGTTGGCGGTCAGGCTGTATCGGTAGACGTGACCAACGCTGGCGCAAAGTTTAATAACCATGAAATTGATATTGTACCCGCTCCTATTGTGGCATTTAAACCTTTTGAGCTATACAAAGGTCTAGGTGAAAAAGGAGCAATCGTTCGTTTTCCCTTAACTCAAATTTCAGCAAACTTCATTATTCGTAAAGACCAATTTCCAGCAGGTTTTGGGCAAAAGTCTCGAACTTGGGTAGCCAGCCAACTAAACAGAACGTTTGGCGTTATTGCTAAATATGAAAGTGATATTCCTTCAAAATACTGGATGGATATTCCTAAAAATGAACAATTAAACTATATGAAAATGATGCGCGAAGCACGTATACAGCTAACCAAGGCAGGTATTTACGACCCTAAAATGATGAATTTTTTGAAAAAAGTAAGATGTAAAGAAAATCCAAGTAATTTTGAATGTGCGTTAAATGATGAATAAAAATACTAAGGCAGAAAAGGCGAATTTGGATACGTAAGTTCTAAATAGCCTTGGCAGCTTTATATTCAATAGAATCTAAAATTTTTTGCTTTCTAGTTCTTTCAATTTTTCGATAGCTTCGTCACTGCCTCTCTGAGCAGCTTTACCATACCACTCTATGGCCTTGCTCATGTTCTTATCTGTTCCAATGCCATACTCGTAGCATCTGGCTAATTCATATTGGCCAAGTCCATACTCTAATAATGCAGCTTTTCGATAGTAATCAAATGCAAGCTTTTCATCTTTTTTAACACTGATTCCTTCTTCATAAAATGTTCCCAAATAATAAAAAGCCATGAAATCATTTTGTGCAGCAGCACTCTTATACCAAAAGAATGCCTTATCTACATTCTTATCTGCGCCTTCGCCATTTTGATACATTAACCCCAAATTTATTTGTGCGGATGCATCACCTTGGAGTGCCGCTTGCTTAAACCACTTAAAAGCATCTGTATCGCTTTTTTCTGTACCTAAACCATCTTTATACATCAATGCCAAGTTATATTGTGCTTGTAACTCCCCGTTATTTGCAGCTTTAAGGTTCCACTTAAAAGCTTCGGAATAGTCTTGAGTAACCCCAGTTCCTGTTTGATACATATATGCAATTCGAGCTTCTGCTAAAGGACTTCCTTGTTTCGCAGCCACTAAAAATAGTTCTAAAGCTTTATCGTAATCTCGCTCTTTACCATTAATACCTTCAAAATAATCTTTACCCTCATCTAGAAGTAATTCATTAGATGAACCAGCAAACGCCTCATTTTTTACAAGCATCAATAAAAAGACTAATAATATAAATTTCTTTAAAATCATTAAAATTCCTTTTTATTTTAGTTGATTGTCACATAACACAATAGAAACTAAATTATCTATTGGTTCCTAAATCTAGCTTCAAATAAGCCTCTTATAATAAATTGCTGTGCCGTCATAGCTACCGTTAGAACTTAATGCAAAACTTGGAATTACACCCACACGAACAAATCCAATCTTGCTATATAAAAGTTCGGACACATCGCCTTCACGCGTATCTAAGACAAGTAAGCGAAGCCCTTTTTCTTTTGAAAAATTTTCTAGCTCATTCATTAGTAATATTGCTATTCCTTGTTTTCTTGCTGCTGTAAGCACCATGAGTTTTTCAACTTCGGCTCTATGAACGCCGTTCTTTTTACTTACTAAGGATAATTGGACACTACCTACAACTGTTCCTTGTTGAATAGCAATCCATAGACGACTATTACCTTGTGCTAATTTATGGTTGACCTCACGCCAATAATTTAAGACTTCGTTCTTTTCTATAGGAGCTAAGAAACCTATAGAAGCTCCGCTATTGATAGAATCTTCTAACAATAACGATAAACCTTCTTCATGGTCACCAATTTCCTTTATTTCTAAAATTTCAATATCTTTCATATTTCTTCTCTACGTTATTGGATATTAATTGAATAATTATTTGTGAAGAAATTATATATAAAAATACCTTCATTTTTACCGTCCATCTTCATGAAGTTTCTTAAATAAAACCATACAGAACCGTCTATCTACTATTGCTATCATTCTGACACTCCTCAAAAAATAAGAAGGAATAGATTTGGCAACACCATATATAACAATAGGCTGCCCAACTTCAGGTGGTGGCCAAGTAATTTCGGGGAACAGTATGTTCCTCATTGACGGTATTCCCGTTGCCTGTGTCGGTGATAAAGCTACATGCCCAACTCATAAAATCGTTGCGACAATTGTCTCAGGCGATCCATGCATGCAAATTTTTGGTAAAGCTGCCGCGCGTGTAAATGATTCACTTTCATGCGGTTGCAAATTATTGCCTCAACAAAATTTAGTTGTTCAAGATAATGGTGGCGGATCTTCTCTAGGTTCAACTGCTACTAATATAGCTGCTCAAGATAGCTTTGTAGAAGAGAAGCCTAAAGAATATGGTATTCAGTTCCAGTTAAAGGACGAGAAGACACAAAAAGTCTTTAGCGATATTCCCTATTCAATTATTTATAAGAAAGATGGAAAGGTAGAAACCGGTTGGACCGATAAAGAAGGTAAAACTCATGTTATCAATGCTGCTACACCTGATGAGGTTGAGTTTCAGACGATTGATGCTTCTAAACCGCTACCACCGCTTTAAGGATTGATAATGGCACAAGATAAAGTATTTTCACCGACATTAATTCCCTCTTTGGATAACGAAGTTAAAGTCTGTCATGCGGATGAATTACTAGATCCTCTCTTATGTAATAGCATTGTTAAGATTCTAAACTATCATACAACAGTGCCTTATACTTTTATGATGAACCAAGCACAATGGGACTGGGTGAAACAGCATTATCCATTTGAGCATGATCTTGCAATACGCTTTGGTCTTGAATTCGATTTACGTCAATTTTCAGATGAAGTATTGGGACGGTATTCATTTCATACGATGATGTATTTAAAGTTCACTCTATATGCTCAAAAGCACTCTATGAATAAAGGTGCTGAGATGATTACAGAGCTTGCAAAGGATACCTTTAAAGCTCGTATGGCAATTGCTAAACAAAACTTTGGTGAAATAATAGATTTGGCCTTATCCAATGCGGGAGTCGTTCTTTTTGCACGATTAAGCAAATTTCAATAAAGCGTTCTTTAGAGTGAAAGTAGCGATAAAACGTCATTTTGGTTATTTCGGACTCGCTCGCAAGTCTGTCGATACCGACCAAATGAAACCCGTGGTAATGGAACAGCTCAATTGCTTTATTTACGACGTTAAAAGCACGTGTTGGGAGAGTTAAATTTTGCATATTTTTACCGTTTTAAAAAATTATTGTTGTATATAAATGAGATATAAAAGCCTTCCACTTTTCTAAAGGTGAAAAAAAGGCGTAGCAAAGCCGTAAAGACTGTGCCGAGCACATCTCAAGTTTTAGTTGTTGATGAAAGTTTTAAGTAATAACGAGCTAAAGCCTGAAAAAGCCTTACGGCGATCAAGCTGCGTTAAATATTTTAAGCTGTGTTGTTATAGCTTTTGGCAAAGGTTGCCAAGAAATTATGGATGCGCAAAGCCAACTCCTTATATATGGAGTTCTGCCAGAGCATAAAATTTATGGTGGCAGAACGAAAGAGGGTTCGCAGACTGGTTTGGACTCCAGCACACCCGAGGGTGTCCCTCTCCCGTCCTACCGCTACGGGAGGGAACGAGATTTACATGCAAAACTATTCCTCAGAAGAAATAGATCTGATGTAGTCCAAAAATACGGTCTGCGAGAACCGACTGGCAATGTAGGCCAGCCCGCAAATGGTAATCTTCAATATTTGAGGTGTCAATGTGAAATTGGCTAGAAATTATTTAAATAGTTATTATTTTTCATTTAATTAGATAATTAAGGGAACTCTTAAGTAATATTTACAATCATCTTTTATATCATTAAGTTAAAGTTTAAAATTTCAAAAAGTTATAGGCCAAATAAGCTCAAAAACTGTTTTTATAACGTTCATGAGCTTACCCTAATGAATATTCATTAGGTACCTACTCGCTTGGCTTTATAATTTTACTCACAATATGTTCATGTGTAGGCACAAGCCCTGCTTTTAAACCAAGTGGCTTAAATACTTTATCTAACACAGACTGAGTCAGTTTACCTTTATCTTGCTCAATGTCAGTTAAAGTCCGACGGCTTATACCCACCAAAGTTGCATATTGTTCTTGCGACAAACCCAACACATTTTTGCGTAAGTACGAGAGTAGTTGTCCTAGCGTAATCTCACTCAACAAATACTGTTTATATAAATCGATAAGAACTTGCTGACGGTCTTGGGTTTGATTTTTTACATTCATAGCAGTTCCCATCTTTTTAATTTAGCTTCTATGTAATCAAATGATAGTGCAGGCATTTCAATAATTTGTTTTGGAACACCTTTGTCAACTAGTCGTTGTCTTAAGCCAAGTAGATTATTTGCCAGAATCTTTAATGTTGCTAGCGATACGGCAGGATCACACCAAGTAGCAAGTTTTTGAGTAATTTGCGCCCAACGGTATTCACCACCTTCTTCGTATGGACTTCCCCAAGTCGTTGATCTGGTCACAACTTCCGGATCGGCTTTCATAGGTGCAAAGTCATAAATAGGCGAAAGATAAATTTTTCCAGATTTTTTTAGGAATGAGGTATTACGACCGTGGTTATCTGAGTTACCAAAAATGATATTGAGTAAATCTCGTTGTAACCACTCACAAACAAATTGTGAAGCATCAAAATCTGAATCAATGCTTGTGAGTAACGTACATAGCTCTTCAATGACTTCAAAATGATTAAGATGACTGCCTGAAGACTTATTGAGTATCGAATACACAGATTCTAGACCATGACGATGCCAACTTTGATCACGCCATTCTGTGTCAAACCTTGGTAGCCATAAAGATGGATATTTTGTACCTTCAATGAGCTGCATTTGTGTTGTTTCTATCGTATTGAAACCTAACTCATTGAGTATTTGATAGTAGTAATATTCAGCTCTGAGAATGTCACAATCAATCTCACTACGTTTATTTCGCGGAAATTTAACTAGATAATGTTGATCTGGCTGATCAAATTGTTGTTGGTAGGTATCAATCCAGACTTGTTGCTCTGGTGAAACACGAATAAGTAACTTGGGAGCTTCACCGCCTGCACCAGTTGCACCACCACTAATAGCTCCCATTTGTTGAGCATATTCCAGAAAATCAATATTACGCTCAGCCACATCATCCTTAGAAAAATAACGTAAATGTAAGGTTGATTCTGGGTTTAGAGGAGGCAATGCTTCCTTAATTCGTAAATTACCAACGGGTGCCATTCCCCCTTTTTCTAACAGAATACTTTCTTGCTCTGCATGGGTTAAACGTTGTAAATCTAGATAGTTCACCCAATAACGGCGTGCGGCTCCAGATGGAACAATGTCATCTAAAAAGCCAAACCATGTGTTCGATTCGTGTTTTATAAGAATTTGTACAGGAAGCGATAAACTACAGGCGTGCTCATCTCGTCTGTCTGAATATTGAATGGCATAATCCAATTCATACTCTAGTTCACTGGCACTAGACGAACCCAGCTTAGGCTCTAACAGTTTTAACTCTGCTATATCTATCCAGTTTTTATTTAGTAAAGCTTGTATTGTTAATTTTTTCATTCGTGTAAATGAGCAATTATTTTCTCAAAAATACTATAAAAATGAATTTTTGTGAATATATTTGCGCAATTTGATTTATTTTAGATAAATTTGAGCAAATTTTTGCGCATTCAAATTTTTAGATAGCAATAACTTACTTTATTCTTTTTCATACGTTGACTATCACGTTGCGGAGGCTCTCCAAACAAACCAGAGTATTCACAACAAAGTAGCTATTCAGTATAAAATTATGACCTAAGCGACCATCTTAAAATTAGGCCGCCTCATATACTTAAAGTGATAAGAGCAAAAAATGACTCAAAATCAAGTTGAACTCGCAGAGACATTGTCAAAAGAATCTCATCAAGGTCAAAAGTATGGCCCTCATGATTACTTTGAGTACCATATTAAAGGTGTGGTCAATTCATTAATTGAGCATCAATTTTCAGAAATCTACATTATTACCGCCCTTCTCCACGACAGTGTTGAAGACACACCTCTTACGCTAGACAAAATCGAAAGTTTATTTGGAAAAGAAATCCGCGATGCCGTCGATGCATTAACTAAACGAGAAGATGAAACACGCGAAGAATACTTACTCCGTTGTGGTTTAAATCCAATTGCGCGAGTGGTGAAACTCCATGATGCAGCCTTTAATGCGCATAACTCACATAAAGACAATAATCACTCACGTGTCGATTATTACCTTCAAACTATGTTAGCTGTTTCAACGGCGCAAGATAAGTTGGGCTAAAGGGTCAAATTCGCTAGGTTTATTAAATCCCAAACGAGTTATTTTTGATTTTGTAACGTAATCAAAATCACCATGAGAAAAGTCTCTTGCTGTAGCGAACATTCATCATTTTGCGCATATATTTGCTCAAGTTTATTTAACATTCATAAGAATTGAGCAAATTTTTGCGCATTGATGACCTACGGCGAAACTATCTAAGCATTAAATACGCCCAACTTCTAAGTACGGAATCAGGTTTTTATCAAAATTTGGTCTTGGGTCACCCTCATAACTAATAAAACCATGCATACCCGTTAAACGCTCACCTTTATAGAACTTGTTTAGCTGATAACGCGGATCTTTATGAGAAAGCGTAAAACTCACGACACCAACGCCCTGTTGTTTTGACTGGTTATAGGTATCTTCGAGCATTTTATGATGCAAAGCTAAATCTTCGGGATGACACATAAGCGTATGCAGCACATGGTACTGAATAGAGTCACCCAGTTTAGGCAAACGCATCCCTTTAGTAATTGGGGTTAGCAAGTTATAAACGGGTCTAAGCACAGCTATGGCCGAACTATAATTTAAAATCTTGGTTTGCTTAATACTGTGCTGATCCCACAAGCCAAACATACCCACCAGTTTTTCGCCCTTAAAGTAGAGTGAAAAGTCTGAGAGTTTTATGCCTGAAAAATACTGATGACCTTGAGCAAGTTCTTCAAAGTTATAGGCAGGTATAAAGTTGTAGTGTTCTGCCATGTCGGCAATAAACTGATTCATGGCTTCCACATGTTTAGCTTCGGCTATACAACTATGAATCTCTTGAACATTACTCTGTTTAGAAGTCTGCTTTAAAAAAGCCGTAATTTTTCGTTTTGCGCCAGTACTCGTCAGGCTCAGTGTCTCTATAAGTCCTTCATCATAATAATCGGGCATTCCCGTTTTACCTGTTTGTATAGCGGCGCGTGCGGCATGGTTATCATCAAAAATAATCATTTGGCTAAAGTTAGGTGCATGCATGGTCTGTTTTACATGCTTGGCTAATACCTTCACCAGTGATTTACCCCGATAGCTATGATCTACCCGTAAGTCGCCAGCGTATCGCAAGTTTTGAACGCTCCGATCGACATAACAAGGACGATAGCCATTGCTATAACAAGCGAGCTTCTTTTGACTCTCTAGGTCTTCAATCACAACATGCAGTTTATGCCGATAAACAATATCGGACGCTCTAAAATAACTCGGTTCACGCTGAAAGCTAATTTGTATGCCTTTGGTGGCCATCGGTACGGCGATTAAGTCTCGTAAAGCCTCGTCATCTGCCAAAGTTGCTTCACGGGTAATCAGGGTATTTTCTGGCAGTGGTGGATTTATTTTATTCATTATTCACCTGTTGTGCGGTCTGCATAGGAACCAAACTATTTAAACGACCCATTTGGTCAAGTAACTGATAGACAAACACTACTTCGTCTTGGTCATTTACGGTTTTTTGGGTTTGTGCATCTAGTAGCTTCTGCTCGGTATTGAGCAAATCAAAGGTCGTTTTGGTGCCTACATCAAACTCTTTACGTGTATAGACAAAGGCAATAGACGCTGCCTCTATGGCATTTGCCAATGCATCTTTATTTTGTCGGATGGTTTGAAGCTGCGCATAGGTGGTACGGGTACGCTTATTTAAGTCCAGTTCAAGGCTTCGTATTTTCTGATGAGCCAAATCGATATCAGCCTGCGCTTTTTTAACATTGGCGCGATTTAAGCCATCGTCATAGAGCGGTACATTGAGCTGTAACCCGACCATATAGTTGTTACTTTCAGAACCAATATAACTTGCTTCATCTTGCTTTCCGGCACGGCTGGTCAGCATAACCATTGGCCAGAGTTCCCGTTTAGTTAAAGCGTATTGTTTCTCTGCGGCTTGCATTTCGTATTTAGCGCGCATTAAAGCCGGATGATTCTTGGTTTGCGCCAAAATCTCATCTAGCCCATTCGGTATAGCAGGTAATTGTTTAATGGCAACAAGGTTGTCTGGTGTTGTACCTGTCACTTGGTAAAACTGTGCTTCACTTACAGTCAAGTTAGACTGCGCCTGTGTAATATCGGCTTGGCCTTGCGCAACTTGTGCCAAAACCTGAGCCAAATCTGCACGGGTAATCATACCAACATCAAAACGGCGCTTTGACTCATATAAAGACCGTTGCAGGTTCGCCATGGTCTTTTGTCTAAGTTCTAAAATAGCTTTCTTTTTTAATACGTCGGTATAGACCATGACCGTGTTTAAAATCGTTTCCGACCGTTGATCTGACAAGCCTTGGTGTTGAGCAGAAAGCTGACTCTGGGCAATATCTATCCCCAAACGATGCCGCCCAGAGGTATAAATCGGATAATCAGCCTGTAACTGCAAACTTCGTCCTTTACGGTTTCCTTCGGTTGGAAACATGACTTTTGGCGGCGTATCTATTCTTTCATAGTCGAGTTGACCGACTAAATTGACTTTGAGTCCATCACGCTGTTTAGCCTGTTCAAGCATAGCGGTAGACTGGTTTACGCTTAAACGGCTGACTTCAAGCTGACTTTCATGTCTTAAGCTAGCAGACAACGCCTCGTCTAAAGTCATGGCCTGTGTATTCGACACAACCAACACGCCTAAATACAAGGCGTGTCGAAGTGTTAAAAATCGAGTATTAAATGACTTCATCCCTTTCATAGTCGTTCCAAACTATTGAGGGTGACTTTTTTAAGTGGCTCAGGTTTGATATTGCCTTCGATAATGCCATCAAACATGACCAGTTGCTTATACGCCTTCCAGCCGTTATTGGCTTGACGAATTTGAGGCTGGTCGAGCTGCCCCAAGTTTCGTGCAAGTTCATAATGAAAGTTTTGACGTAAAATACTGTCGATATATTCATTGCTAATGCTGTGATGAATTTCACCTTCAAAAAGCACACAGTAAAATGGTTTAACCTGTTGTTGGGTATCAATCGCAAGTAAAGAAATCGCTTTAGATTCCGTTTCGTTTAGCTGTGACAACAGCTGTTGAGCGGTTTCAGGTGCAAGTTTCTCACCGACCAGATCTACCCCAAAACGGCGGCCTTGGAACTCAAAACACGGAATTTGCTCTATAAAGCCAGTCACTTTTAAGCAGTCATCTAGACAATAACGCAGTAAGCCATTACCCGAAGTAATGAGTGGGCTCACCACATCGCCTTGTTTGAGTTGCCATGAAGGAACGATTTGACCTTGTTTCTCACCCTCTAAGTATTCAAACTCATAGAAATGACTTTGGTAGGCCAATGGGTATTGGTCGTTATAGGGAATAGTCACTACACCTTCGGTTGCCCATAACCCTTTGCCTTCAAACTGAACACTGGGTAATTTTTCTTTTAATTTTTCTGCCCAAGCTTTTGAGCCTGCGGTATCCCAACTCGAAACCAGACTTAACTTTGGCCAAAGTTTTTCAAAGTCGATCTGTGTGCCGTTTGAACTTGCAATTAGGGCTTGAGCACTTTCAGGGCTATGCGGTGCGGTCACTTCTTTTAGTGAAGCCTGACGGTTGCCCCATTTACCACTGTTAAGCACCTCTATCACGTCATTTTGTAATGACTCTAAACGCTCAAGTAATTGCAGCGCAAAAGTCGGGCTCCATACCGAAATCATCGCTAAGTTACGGTTTGCGACCAAATAACAAATGGTGGCAAATAGTGCATCGTCAGCATTGGCTGCAAAGGCAACATTACTTGGAACGGCTTGGGTAAACTTAGACAGTATGCGTTTACCTACGCCAAGTAGCGCACTGTCATCATTTAAATTTTTGTCTTTTAAAACTTCACGCTGGCTTTCAGGCAACCATGATACTGACCAGTAGTGTGTACCCGAACTCAGCTCTGGACACTTACGGTATAAACTTGCCATCCACGGCGCAATCGCATGGTCAAGCTCATCTAAAAACAGCTTGGTATATGGAATAAACTTGATTTGTTCACTCGAACCACTGGTTGGCTGGAAACGAACCAGCTTGCTGTTAGAGAGTGAAAGCTTTTGTTCACGGTAACGTTGAATGTCTTCTCGCCATGCGCTATAGCGAGTCGCAGGAAAGGCTTTTACAAACTGCTCATAGTTTTGAACCTTTTTATCTTTGGCAAAGGTGGAAGTCTGTAATATCGAATGCAAAATTTGACGTTGTGTGGTTTCTAAAGCATTAAACTGCTTTTGAAAATTACGGTCAGATGCATCACACCATTTTTTTAAAATAAGATGCGAGCCTAGAGTCAGCCATTCATTAGATTTCATTGGATAGCCTCTCTACGTTTTGTTTTATGGGTTACACAAGCTTCAAACTTTCCTTTACTGGTCGGCTTCGTCATAAGCTTGACTGGGAAACGGGCAATATCTTTCCAGCCCAGACGACCTATACACGGCAGTTCTGTACCGGCTTTCCATGTCGGATTTTTTTGTTCAAAGAAATGAATGTTTGGATTCTTTTCTCGCATTTCGGCGGTAATGGGTGCAACTTCGCCTTTTAATGGCTGATAGTCATCACCGAAGTTGAGTAAGCCTGCTTCACGGTCGTAGTATTCACCAAAGAATTTCTCACAGTAGTGCTCAACCACTTCCGAAAGGTGTTGGTTTTCATCTTTAATGTTTGGGTAATACACATAGTAATTATTGGCAAGTAACAGATAGGTCTTATAGCCCTTAGAAATGAGTAACCAATAGAGTTCGTTAAAAGGATATTTGATGCGAAGCTTAATCATGAGCTTGAGCATGGTACTTTGTAAGCTACGCGTGCCCCAGAACTTCTTCAAAATAACCGTATCACCGCTAAAGAGCACGGTGTAGTCTTTACCGTTTAAGTAGAAGTGCTGAACCACCACAGTCGAGAAACCGACAATCTCATCTGTCTCAGAGTCAAAAATTAAGATCGCACCGCTTTTATTTTTAAAATCGTCTACAAAAATAGAAAATCTGGTATTTTCATAATACTGTTCGTAAATGGAATACATCACTTTTAGTCGATCAGTATCAATTTGCTCTCTTTCAAAATATTGCCCATAAGTTGTGTTTTTCAGGTTCAATTTTGAAATCAGTTTATATGTTGTATTAATCATAATACTTTAATCTCCCACATCCAGATCTGTGAGTTCCGCTCGCTCGTACGGCGATGTTAGAAACTCGTATAAATGTTCTTTTTCTAAGAAGGGATACGTTTTGATATGCCCTATTGTTTTCATTCTTTAAAAAGCTGTCTTTTACTGCTAAAAATTTACATATTCATTTTCTTCCCCCTGTCCATAAAGATGGTTAAAAAGGCGGTCACAAACATGATGATTGCGAGCATGCGTAATAAATCATTGAAGCTAGATGTCAGTGCCTGAAAATGAATGTCGCGGTAAATCACACTCAGCGCGATTTGCTGGGCATTTGCACCGACTTCTTGATATTGCGCCGTAAGCTGATCGAGTCGTTCTGTAAATATCCAATTTTGCGGTGTCATCGCCTGATTAATTTGGGTGACATGCATGGCGGTCAGCCAGTCTAAGGATGAGTTAATCAGCGCCAGTCCAACCGCGCCGCCAATGTTACGCATCAGGTTATAAATACCGCTGGCATCGGCCACTTTACTCAGTGGCAAAGTGCTCATCGCCAAATGCGACACCACAATTAGGCAGATCATAAGACCAATACCGCGGTAAATTTGCGGCCAAAACATAAAGTCGTAATCGCTGTGAATGCTGAGGTGCGAATTGAGCCATACACCAAAGCCCGCCAGAACCATTCCGACAAATACGGTTTTGCGGGTATCAAAATTGGGAATAAGCCACGCAAGGAACGGCGCAAAACAGAACATGACAATACCTGTCACCATCATGACATGACCAATTTGGCTACTGTTCATTTCACGGACTTGCCCAAGAAACACGGGAATCATGTAACCCAAGCCATACAGCGCCATACCAATCACAAACGTTGTGATGGCACTTAAGGTAAAGTTTTTGTTTTTAAATACCGATAAATCGAGCAAAGGCTTAGGCTGAGTAAAACTTCGAGAGAAGAAAATCATGCCGCCTATTAGGCAAACCATAAAAGCGATACGAACGCCTGTGTCCGCAAGCCAGTCATGGCGCGCGCCTTCATCGAGGAAATATTCAAGCCCACCCAGAAACATTGCCATACCAACCAGACTAAACCAGTCCATGCTTTTGATGAGTGAATAATTGGCACGGTCGATATTTGGGCCTGAGTAAATGACCGTGGCAATGATAATGCCCGGAATAATATTGATCAGGAACATCCAGTGCCATGAGAAATTATTGGTGAGCCAACCTCCAATGGTGGGGCCAATCGCTGGGCCTAAAGTACTGATCATGCCAAACATGACCAAAGGCAATGAGCGTTTTGGTTCGGGGAACAGTAAGTACAACGCCGTCATGGAAGTCGGAATCATACCGCCGCCCATAAAGCCTTGAATGCCACGGAACACCAGTAAACTTTCCAAGTTCCACGACAAAGCACAAAGTAATGAACTCACCGTAAAACCAATTGCACACATGGTGTAATACACCCGTGTCGAAAGCACCCGCGAGACAATACTCGACATTGGAATTGCAATAATTTCGGCAATTAAATAAACCGTTTGTACCCAAGTGACTTCATAACGACTTGCACTCATGCCAGCTTGAACTTCGTTTAGAGAACTCGCCACAATCTGAATATCAAGAATCGCCATGAAGTTGCCAAAAATCATGGCAGCAAAAATTGCCCATGCAGTTTTTGCAGGAAACCTCCACTCGGCTTCAACATGCTTATTCATTTTCTTATTACCTAAAATTTTTATTAAGTTCTTAAGTCAACGGTGGCACTCACCGACATTCCAGGTTTTATCAAATCAATATGCGGGCTTGAATCTATGGCAATACGCACAGGAATACGCTGTACAACTTTGTTAAAGTTGCCCGTTGCATTGTCTGGTGGCATGAGTGAGAAAGTTGCGCCTGAAGCTGGTGAAAAGCTCTCAATTTTTCCGGTATAGGTGAGGCTCGGATAAGCATCAAGTTTTAACTTCACCTTCTGACCAACATGCATTTTTTCAATTTGGGTTTCTTTGAAGTTCGCTTGCACATACAAACTATTTTCAGGAATGATCGCCATTAAACGAGTTTGCGGAGAAACACGTGAGCCTTTTTGAATTGCAAGGCTACCGATCTTGCCCGAAACAGGACTCACCACTTTTGAGGAAGCCAGATCGACCTGATACAGGTTTAAATTTGCATTGGCACTTTGAATATCTGCTAAAAGCTGTGCTCGACTGGCTTGTAAGCTCCCCAATTGAGCTTCTGCTGCATTTACGGCGGCTTGTGCTTTACTGAGCTGTGCTTGAGCGGTTAAATATTGAGACTGAATACCCTCAAAGTTTTGTCGGGTAATCACGCCATCTTTTAATAAGTCTTGATAACGTTCAAACTCTTTTCTTAAGCGAGTTAAATCGGCTTGTGCTGCCACTACACCACTATTTGCTTCTGTAATTGATGACTTAGCAGACTTTTCATTTTGTTGTTGTACACCTAGTGCGGCTTCTTTTAAGCTGACCACAGAACGGGCTTGATCATAACGAGCTTGATAATCGCGGTGATCTAATACCGCTAAAGTTTCCCCTTTTTTTACCACCTGATTATCATTAATTAATAACTCCATCACTTCGCCTGAAATCTTTGGCATCACCCAAGTTACATCGGCTTGCACATAAGCATTATCAGTAGATTGATAAAATCGGTATACAAAAAAATAATATACGATACCAGCAACTAAAAATAACAACAGGACACTAAAAACACCCCATGTTATTTTCTTTCGACTTTGGAAATTAGTATCAGTTTCTAGCTGAGCTACGTTATCCATATTCATTCCGCTTATTTGTAATATTCGATTTTTTATTTAAGCCAATAAAATTATTGGTTTCTTATTTACGTAACTTTTCACTTGGTTTTATTCAATGAATCGTGACAGCGTAAAATTTGGTGCAAATTATGGTTCTGAAGTTAATTAAATATCATTGACCTCTTTGCCATATATTTTTTCTATTTATGTCAATAAATCATGTTATATAAACTATATTTAAAAAATATTTAATTCTAATTACGATAGATTTCTCTTAATAAATCGATTTAAAAATCAAACATAAACGTCTGTTAATTAACAAATTACAAAAATTATTTATATTTTACTCAAAACTCCAAATCGGTTAATTTATTGCAGAAATGTTAACAATAAGTTTTATTGTGTAATATTTAAGTACTATTAACTAAAATAACATGTAATTTAAAAATGAGTTAACAATCAAAATTTTTATACTTATACATATAGAATATATATAATTTATAAATATTATTTTTTTAAAAACAACAATAAGAAATCTAACAAAATCATTAAAGATGATAAACGGTAATTTTTAATAATTAAGTCACTCTACCGAGTAAAATGACTTATATTTTTCCAGATAAAATAAAAGCAGAAAACAACCTCATAGCTATTATTTAAAAGCAAAAACAAACCTTTAAAAATAGTAGTTTAAGTGATTTTTTATTGATTTAAACGTTTGAAAATTTTTTCTAAAGTTATTCCAATAGCAAGTATTTCACTATCCTGATGAGCTAAGCCATCTATTTCTAAACCAACTGGTAGTTTTGATTTCGCCCCCTTTCCAATAGGTAAACTCAGCCCTGGTATTCCTATATTACTGCCGGGATCTGTATTTCGCATGAGGGTCTGGAAAGTTTCAATTGAATAGACTTGTTCGTTTGCTAGTGGTGCAACAATTGGTGATGTTGGGAATAATAAAGCATGTAAGTTATGCGCTTTAAATGTGTTTTGATAGAGTTCAAGCAATTGTGGCCGAGCTTCACGAATCGCTTTTTCATACAAAGGTAAAACGGGAACAAGTTGACCATTCGGATCTAGAGTTAACTCAGGAAGAATATTTAGTTTAAAAATTGCCTGTACATCTGGACTTGAGATCTGATCGACTACAGATTCTAAGGTTAGGTCTATACGATGATCTTTTAAATATTGAATCAGATCATATTTACCTTCATAGATAACCACGGGAAATGAAACTGCTTGATTGAGCTGTTCTAAATTCGGCATATCAACGGAAATAATTTCAACTCCTGCACTTTTTAAAAGTTCAAGCGCAATATGAGCCTGTTCATGTACGTCTTCATCTAAATGATTCCAAAAATATGAATTGATACCGAGTCGAATTTGATGAGGCTCAAGTGGTTCTTTTCTTGGTTCTTGAGTAATAAGCTCATCAATTAAAATAACATCAGATACGGTATGCGCTATTGGGCCAGCGGTATCGCGAGTATGTGAAATTGGGGTAATACCTTCTTGTGAATATCGTCCTACCGTTGGACGAAAACCCACACAACCATTTAGGGCACTTGGCAGTCGAATAGAAGCACCCGTATCGGTACCCATAGCAATCGGAACCATGCCCGCTGCAACAGCCACCGCACTACCCGAAGAAGACCCACCAGCAATATGTAACGGGTTTACGGCATTTCTTGTACCCACAACGCCCTCTATATGCATGGCAGTATTATAACCTGTTACCCCAAAGGCTAATTCGTGCATATTGGCTTTACCAACAATGATTGCACCTTGCTCAATAAGCTTTTGAATAACTGGGGCAGAAGTTTGCGGCCTAAATTGGGCTAAAGCTGGCGTACCTGCACTATTCGGAAAACCTGCAACATGAATATTATCTTTAACCGCAATTAAAATACCCATTAAAGCTGGACACGGTTTTCCACTCAGTAGGTATTTATCCCAATATTGAGCTTGTTGAATTGCTGAAGCTTTATCTGTGCTAATAAATGCATTTAAGGATTGCTGTTTTTCAATAGTATCGAAGTAATGATACACAAGCTCTTCACAAGATACTTTTCTTTCATGAATGAGTTTAGTAATGATATCTACTGAAGCATTTGATAGATCAAGTGATTTGATCCAATTAATTTTTTCATTTGTATTTAACATAGTAATTTTTAATCCATTTAAGTTGTAATTTTAGAAACTTAGTACAAATTGCTCATTCATTCGCATCCTCAAAATTGAGGATTGCTTAAACTTTAATGTCGAATGAGCAAGGCCATTTCAGTGCGATTATTGCAGCCGATTTTTCTCATAGAATTGTTTAAATGTGTTCTTAATGTAGTAAAGCTAATATCCAGTAAATTGGCCACATCTTTATCACTTAAACCTTTAGATACCAAGCGAACCACTTCTTGTTCACGCGAAGTCAAACCGTATTGGCTTGATAAATCAGTGGGTAAGGATTGAGTAAAATAAGGCTCAAGTAAATTTAATATTCTTTTTTCACGCTCACCAAACATGTCAGCATCTTTTGCACGCCAAATGCGTAAATCACCAATATCCATACCATTTCGGACAAAATAAATATTTATACCGTGATACAAACCATAGGTTTTTAAAAACTCATTGTAATAGCCTGTTTTTTTAAGGTCTGCTAGAGGCATGACTTCGTTTACGAAAGTTGGTTTTTGGCGTTTGCGAAGCTGTGCCGTAATCGGATCATCAAATTGTCAAACACACTCATAGTCCTTCATGGCTTTTGGGTCGATTTTCCATATCACACCTTCTTTCGATAAGTTATGGGTTGAATCCCAAATGTAAGATGCAGCGAAATCAGCCCGCAATAAAATGGCAATATCTGCAAGGATATTTTCACGTAAATTGTATTGCCCCTTCCCTGAGCCAAGTTTCCATAATATTTCGGAGAACAATGTAAACTCAGATGGGCTGAAATCCTTTTCTAAAAGTGCGGTCATCGTTTACCTATACGTAAGCGTCCGCTGAATCCCATACCAATTTTTTAATTCGATTTAGGTTTCCAGCAGTGTGGCAGTAACTCTTCAATCTGGGTCACTTTATGTGTCGGT
>NZ_JANBNX010000040.1:0-18828 GCF_035615275.1 Acinetobacter sp. IK23 | reverse complement strand
CCTTTTTTTTCCGGGCATTGAACTATAGTGTCAATATTTGTGAATAACTCTATATACAAGCCATACAAGATTTATTAGTATCTATTAAATCATTGACACATGTCAACAAAGTATAAAGGAGACTACTTTTGGACAGCAGATACTTAAAAGGATATCCACGTCTAAGTACAATCCTTAATAATAAATTCATGCTTAAGCTACATAGTTTAATACCCGATGTATCGCGGTCTCAAACACCAGCTATGAATACTTATGCAGCTTTTATTGATATAACAGGTGTTGGCAGCAATCATCCCTACACAGGTATGGATATACTCAATAGCAAGGAAATAGCTTACAAACAATTAGTACTTTTTTCGGGGTTTGTACATACTGAATTTGCCAATCTCCCTCAACATAGCCGACATCAAATTGTATGGCTGCACGCAAATGCTATTGCGAAGTTTGTCAGCGAGAACGGTATTAAATTAGATACAAAGGAGTTGCTAAGCTTAGATAGTAATAAAATTGATCTACACATTAAAACCTATCAATCACACCCGATAGACTTGGAAAGAAAACGTTATTACGAAGGCTGGTATGTAACATCTCAAGATGGTGTAAATAGAAGATATCAACTACAGAAAGTTTATGATACTTATGGCAAAGAATTCGCTTTAGAAATTCATAGTTTTATAGAAAATTACGCTATAAGGAAAATAGATAGTAGCCTACGTTCTACATTAGAACTACTTATTACATTATTCAGTGAATTTTCCCTGGTTACAGACAATGTTGAAGAGCTCAAATATAGTCTAAATCATGGTAATTCCTATTACTTCATGCTGAACATTTATCATCGCTTTTTTGCTAGACGAATAGCAAATGGAGGCCAAGCTCATGCAGCCATTAAAGATTGGTCGAGAATGGTAGAAAAGTATATGAGTTGCTTTGTAGAGACAGGATTATTTGAAGAACCAATATATCCAATTGTTGTTCCAAAATTTAAAAAACCAAAAGAAGATAATAAGGCACTTCCATCAGGCGGCTCATTCACAAAGGAAGAACAAGAGCAGTTATATGGAGGTATTCCATTATATATAAAAGACGAAGAGGCAGTCACAAAAATACAAATACGATTAGAAAATGAATTCAATCACATAAAACAAGCTCTTGATAATTATGTTGACTCATATATTTTGAACTACAAAAAAGTAGAATCTCAAATAGGTAATGTTAGAACTCAACCACAGGGGTTACGCATGGCTGAAAAAGATGGTGTTAAATGTGGAATAGGATATTCAGCCAATACTCTTGCAACACTAAAATACTATGGAATCGATCAATGTTTCAACCAAGTAATTGACATAGACGGTAATATCATAAAAAAAAGGAAATTTACTGATTATATATTGGGTATAAAGAAAAAAAGAGAGGCCCTTAACGAACTATATCGGGTAAATAAAAATTTTATTTTTGCTATATATACTCTACTTGTTTTAGAAAATCCTGCTATAACACCAAGTTGGTTTGAAGCATGGGAATTATATAATAAACATGGAAATTTGACAGGTTATAAGCAAGTAGGGAATCACTGGATAATTTCATCCTTTAAAAAACGAAAAGGAGCTACACAAGCACAACAAGATATAGTTTTAACGGAGCGTTCAAAGTATCTAGTTGAAACGTTGATTGAAATGACCTCTTTTGAGCGAAATTGTTTGAAAGCCATTAAAGATGATAACTGGCGATTTGTACCTCTCTATGCCTCAACTAATAAAATAAATATTGTGTCAAAACTAAGTACAGCTATGTTTAATAATGTTGAAACTTGTGGACTTTCGGATCTAAAAAGAGCTTGCTCAGAAATCCAGTTTAATGAGAATGGGAAAGCATATCTAAATACAGATGAAATCAATGCTTTAATTTCTGTTTTCAGTTTAAGAAATATTAGAAAAAAGAAAGGAGTACATACCTATCTTGATACTCGTTCAATTGAAGAAGTCAGTAAAAAACTTGGTCATAAGCAAGTTAATCTTGAGGTTCTAGAGGCTTATTTACCTCAGGCATTGCTTGATTATTTTAATGATCGTTGGGTACGTATTTTTCAAAATTCTTTAATGTTTGAAGCGATGAAAGACTCTGAATTACTTAATGAAGCATTTGATTTCGATATTAAACATCTTGAGCAGTTTCTTGAAAATCACAAGATGCGTAACTTTCCCGCACACATGATGGAAATTGAGAAGACCAAGACTAAAGAAGAAGAAAATGAAATTAAGAAAAAATTAGATGTTCTTGTTTTCATGATTAGTCCTTCTATTCTTCAAATGCTAATTGCTATACGCAATATTGTTGAAAAATACAATGAAACCGTTCCTGAGAATGTTAAGTATTGGTACATGACAGCAGTATTCATTTTGTCTCAGTATGAATGTAAAGATAAATCAAAACGAATCGTTAATGTTGACTCCACCATAGATTTTTATAATAAAGCATTAACACAACCTCTTGATATTGAAAAAGTAAGACAAGGAATTTTTGGATGAATAACGCATTAAATCAAAATCTAAAACTTATTTACTCAAGCACAGAAAATCCTTTCGCCGACCTTCAAACTGAGACTATTAAAGAAATATTAAAACAAGCGATTGCAGTTAATGATATTCAAACTATGGCTAATATGACGAACTTGTATACACAGTCTTTTATTAGTCTTGAGTACAAACCAAATTGGTTGAAGTGTGAATTTGCAGATAATGAATGGAAAATCGTATTTCCTAAAAGTAAAACCATTAAAAATAGCTCTTCAATAGTTCTTAAATGGAATAAGATAAAATTAAATGATGGAACTTATTTGAGCGACCCATGTCATAGCAAACTCTTAAATACTTTTAAACTTTGGCTAACCAATACTGACAACCCAAGTATTAATGGTGGAGGTCTCCTTTCATCTTTAAGTATTCGAAACAGATTATATGGTCTATTGAAGCTGATTGATTGCATTATTATTAATGGTTCTGCAATTAATTTAAGTAAATTCCACCTTTCGCTTTTAAGTACCGACTTCCTCATTGATGTATTAATATCTACAATAACAGTTGATGTATATGGAGTTCCAAGATATTTACGATTTGAGGATTTGGCACGCAATCAAATTATTAATGCATCATCTACATACCCCGCTACAAATAATAAAAAATGTCTTTTGAATGTATTTAACTTTAGTGCAGATGAATACAATAGAGCTAATAATTTTATTATAGATAATTTTATTACCCCTGATCATACTTTTAATTATAGTGAATTAAAAAAATTTATTTTTAAAAGTGAAATTCTATTAAAAATTCAATCTAATAGCTTTATTAACAATATACTACATGAAGATTACAGGAATAAAGAAGACCATTACGGACTATATGCCCCCTCTCAAAGCACATCTCGAATTTCGTATTCAGCAAATTTTGACGAAGTGCATAAACGCAAAGTAATTGATGCATTAAAGCTTTTAAAACAATTATCCTTTGCTGCCAATTTAGAAGAAACTCCATTAGATCATACTATTTTTAGCAAATTAAATTTCAATACAATTGCTAGATTGATTGACGTCTCTGAAAGTGGGCGCTTCAAGACACTACCAGTAGCGCCCATACTAAATTTAATGCGTGATACATTTGAATATTCATTTAAAAATATTGATGAAATTCTTGAGTCTGTAATTGAGGTATTAGAATTTCAAAAAAATTTAGAAACTCTAGAAATCTCCCTTAACCAATATGAACGCAGCAACTTTAGTGACCTTATAAATCAATTATATCCAAATAAATTAGTCTGTGGTGGCTACCTATTGCGTAACACTAATTTTGATAGAAAAAAAAATTCTTTATATAGCAATACATTAATTAATAGATACAACATATTAATATCAAGTGTGCAATTTTTATTTTCCATATTCTCAGCTAAAAGAACAAATGAAATTAATAATTTAAAGCCGTACTCAAATCTAATTCCAGATATAAATCCAGAAGATGCAGATTATAGTACTCTTTTCTCTGTAAAGAGTCTGGTAATGAAGACAGGAGTTGGCGGTAATAATGAGACTAAAGCAATTACACTCCGACCAATGATCCGCTCTATAGCCAAGCTGATGTGGAAAATTGAATCATTTAACAAAAGAGTTATACAACTCGGAATTAACTTACCATCTTTATTTAATTTATTAGGTAGCTCAGAAAAAAAATTAAATTTTCCTACCTCGATAACAGTTAGCCCTTATACATACATTTGTGATTATTTTGAAACACCTTTTATTAATGAGAATGGCATACCCAAAAAACTTTATTTTTCAAATCATCAATTGCGAAGATTTTTCGCAATGATGTTTTTCTGGAGTAATGGTTATGATGGTCTAGATGCGATTCGTTGGATGCTTGGCCATAGCTCTTCAGAGCACTTATATCACTACATTACAGAAACTTGTAATGGTGCTGTATTAAATGGTATTAAGGCAGCACATTTAGTAAATGAAGTACAAAATGGGCATCTTCAGACTATTGATGCTCTACGCAAAGCAATTAGCCAATTCTATGATGTTGAACAAGCAAATATAGAACTAGAACGGATTTCAGATGCAATCACTGATTACGTCAATGATGAAGACTATGAAACAAGACCATCATATATTAGTGATAAGGATCTCAGTGCAATTGAAGATACTATTTATCAATTACTACATGATGATGTGATACGGCTGGAACCTGAGTTTTTTACAATTGTGCGTGAAGGTGTAACCATCCAAGATTACCGTATGATCTTAGAAGTCAGGGAGCTAGTTTAATGAAAATTTTGCAAAAAAACCAAGCCAAAGTAGTTAACACAAAAGAACTACTCATCCAAATCATAAACGAGCCTAAAAATTACAGCACACCCGAAATCCAAAATGCTTTAATGAGTCAACGTAAGTTGGCTGCATTTTTTAATAAAGAATACGCTATTACATCTTGCACTCTTAATACTTTGAAAAGTGCAGCAGACTACTGTTTATCACGTGGGTTTATTGAACTAGACGAGTTACGTCAAAATGCAAAAGCAGCACTTGAAAAAGAGATAGTTAAAGAGTCAAAACCTAATCACAACACTAAAGCATATTTCAAAGAACGCTTAAAAAATGCCGAAATAGAGCTAGATCAGAGCAAGCACACTATTATGAGTTTAACCACCATCATTGGTGAAATGTCATTGGAACTAGCAAGAATGGCTAACTCAAATAACATGACAAATGAAGGGCGTCAGGCTCTCTATCAAGATCTGAATAATAAATTACAGCACAAATTATCGTTTACCTTAGGGAGCAAATGATGCCTGTCGAAATAATCAAAGATTATATTGGTTTGAGCCATTATTCAAACATTGAAAAAAAGCTCAATTTAACAAAGCCACAAACAATCCCATATGTAAAATATGACAATGGGATACCATGTTTTGAAGCAAACCTTTACTTACTATCAATGTTAGAAGAGGGTAAGTCCACACGTGTCGGTGGTGGTACATTACGAACATATGCAAACCAAATCATTCATTTAATTAACTTTTGCTATAATAACAATATAATCTTCACTCAATTAACAGATTCTCATTTTTCTCTTTTTATTAAAAGTTTAATAGCAAAACGCGATAGTTTGGGAAACCTAAAACGCTTTGGAAAACAAGTACGACAAATAGGTACTCAGTGCCTCCATTTTCTAATATATATACAAGATTTTTATCAATTAAAAAATTTTATCGGCCAAGATAAAGGTAGTACGATTAGAATTAAAATTAAAAGGAATAGTCAAAAGACTGAAGGGAATAAACTATTCGGTGCCGAAAGTCTAACTCACAGTTCTTTTCCTAATGACACACCTCTGAAGCGTAGACATCCAGTTTCAGAAGAGTCAGCAATGAAGGTTTGGGAGTACATCAATCACGAGCCTAATCGAGAAAAACGTATTCGCGATGTCGCTCTTTATTCATTTTTAGAGACTACAGGAGCTCGTAATTCTGAAGTCCATATGGCTATGGTAAAAGATATTGATGATGCTCTAATGAAAAATGATGATGCACCATCATTGAGAGTCACAACATTAAAACGTAACAACCATGAACGCTATATTCCTGTGCCACAGGCATTTTTGAGTACTATTACTCAATATATTCGAAAAATTAGACGTAAGGTTATTAAGAGAACTATTGGAACCGCTAACGATCACGGTTACCTTTTTGTAAACCTAAAGAATGGTGAGCCTTTATCAGCAGAATCAACACGTAGACGAATGAATGAATGGAAAAAAGCATGTGAACTCAAAGAAAGTTTCCATCCTCATTTGTTCCGCCACGCCTTTATAACCAACACTTTAAAAAGAATCATTTTGCAGCACAACAATATCAATAATACAGATGATTTTCGCAAACACCTATTGCATACCGAAAAGTTTAAATTAGAACTACAGCAATGGACAGGTCACACTCACATTAGCTCATTAAACACATATATTGATCTAGTATTTGCAGATATTAATGGTTATCAAAAAGTATATGATCAAGCATCGTTAGTTAATACTACTGAAGATATTTTGGTTAGAGCTAACACTTTGGCGAGCCAACTTAAGGGGAAATTAATTAATATTAATGAAGCCACAAGTGACTTTATTGAGCTTATTGAAGCGTTTAAAAATGATGTTAACAATGCTGCATCAAGAGCAGAATGAGAAATTAACCGACAATATAGACTATCCAATATTTAGACAGACATTTCTTTTATCGATACAATTTACTTAATATGAATAAGTACCCAATATCAAAAACCAACTCACTACAAAGCTGTCACAGCCGATTTAAAAAAGATATATCAAGCTGTTACAGAAGACGCAGCCTTACAGGCTTTAGATGAATTTGGACAAAAATGGGATGAGAAGTATCCTCAAATCAGCAAGTCATGGCTTGCCAACTGGTCGAATCTAAACACGTTTTTCGCTTACTCTATGGATATTCGCAAAGCGATTTACACGACGAATGCGATTGAATCATTGAACAGCGTTATCCGCCATGCAACCAAGAAAAGAAAAATCTTCCCAACTGATGATTCCGTGAAAAAGGTGGTATATTTAGCAATTATGGCAGCAAGCAAAAAATGGACGATGCCTATTCAGAATTGGAAAGCTGCCATGAATCGCTTTAGTATCATGTTTGAAGAGCGTGTAACCAAGTATTTTTAAAACTGTATTTACACAGAATTATTTACACCCTCTATATAAATCAGCTAGATACTACACATCTTAAAACTTAATGAAACATTAAAAATCAAAATTTTATTCACGAATATACTCATATAACTAAAATTAACTCTATCCTCCCTCTAGGGTCTTCAATTCCATGGGAAAGGCCTGAATTTTTATTTCAGGCCTTTCCTATTTATTTCACTAAACTCATTAAGCTACTAAAGCTATCAACCACAGCATACTTAACTGCATCACCTAACAGGTGATTTTCTTCGTTTAACGTTGTAAAGAATTTCTTAGCACTCTCAATTTTACGCTTTTCTTTTTCCCTTAGGTCACTGTCTAGCATTGAGCCTTTAGTTTCTGCAATGAAATAGATTTGACGTACTTTATCCTTATTGAAAGCAATTGCCCAATCAGGGTTATAGCTACCGAAAGGCGTAGGAATCTGGAAACGATCAGGGAGTTTAGCGTAGACGACCACCTCATCTGCACCATCCAGCTCCTCAACAAATTTACGCTCATTATCAGAGTCGGTGACTACATAATCCCAAATATGACGCTCTGCCTTGTATGCCTGTAATGGAATATTCTCATTACTTACAAATATTTCATTGTCAGGATAAGTGCTATCTAAAGGATTATATTTCAGTCCTTGAATGACCATTTTTGCTTGCTGTTCGTTGATGATACGACTCATTTCACGAATGAAAGCTTCTGGATTCAACTTAAACTGTGCAAATACCGCAGCGTTAATTCCCTGTAAGATTCGGGCAACCGTTTTACGAGTGAGATTGGTATCATTGGCAATATTGCCAATTAGGTCATAGGTCACTTGAGACTGAATAGAAATATTCGCAACCTCAGTTTTTGAAGTCACCTTCCCAAACATTTCTTTGGCTTTGAGTTGCTCATAGGTGGATTCATCATTCATCGTCGCTTCTGCAAGTTTATAACTCAGCGTTTCCACAAATTTATTGTTACGCTCTTTAGCCGTACGTTCAACAGCACTAATGCTTTGCTCAATGAGTTTTTCAGAATCTAAATGAATTTGATAAACGGCTTTTCGATTAATTCGAGACCATAAAGCCTGAAACTCTTTACGTTCTAAATTGGCTTGGTTGATCGTATTGGTTAGCTTTTTATTGCCATTATCAGCCATACCCTCCAAAGCTTTAGGATCAAACAGCCCATCAATCAGCTTGTGAATTTGCTCAGTATATGCAACCAAGTTTTCAGGCAATTCAGCCAGCGTACCTTGCTCTTTCGCTTCGTGATACTTTGGCGTTAACTGATCATTGTCATCAATATAATCGTGCTTAGACAGATGCTTATTAATCTGCTTTGCCATTAATTCAGTGACTTCAACACTAGACCCATCGGATAACTTAAAGATTTTCCCTTTAAAGTAATCAGGGGTCGCTTGTGTCGGGCGATTCTGAATCGTATTCAGAATTTCTGATTGTAGATTCGACACAAACTCTTTGTAACTTTCATTGGTCACAACTGTGAGATTATTCAGTTTATGAATTTCTCCTAATGCCCCTTGGAAATGGTTGGCATCCATACGTTCGCCAAATTTATTCACTGCAAGGCGCATACCACGGCCAACTTCTTGGCGACGAGAAATTACATTATCTGAATGCTTTAAAGTACATATCACAAAGACGTTCGGGTTATCCCAACCTTCTCGTAAGGCTGAGTGGGAGAAAATAAAACGAGTCGGCTCTTCAAAGGAAAGTAGGCGTTCTTTATCTTTTAAAATCAGGTCATAAGCGTCTGTATCATTGGATACCTGAGCTTCTTCAGCCTTCTTATCAATAGTAGGATTGGCAAGACGTTTTGATTTCTTATCAATTGAGAAATAACCGTTGTGAGTACGGTCTACCTCAATTGCTTTCAGATAGTCAAAATATGGGTCATTTTCTAAGTTTAGATCCAGAACTTCATTGAGTACCTGTTGATACTGTTCTTTGAAAATTTGAACATATTCGCCATCTACAGAATTATTATCCTCATCATATTGACGATATTTTGCCACTTCATCAATAAAGAAAAGACTCAGGACTTTAATACCCTGATTGTATAACTGACGTTCTTTTTGAATGTGTGCACGAATCGTTTCACGGATCTGAATGGTTCGCATGATCTTTTCATCAACATGCCCCAATGCTTCACCCACATGAATTTTGGTGCCATTTAAGAAAGTCACCGAGTTATCTCGTGCATCAATGTCTGAGACGACATAACGGTCATTGTATTGTTCAGCTTTATTGGAAATATCGTAAAGGTTATCGCCTTTACTTACCTTCCTTATTTCACGCTTGAAACCATTCTTGGTTTCAATCTCAATTTCCAAACGGGCAACTGGAGCAGATTTAGATACAATGATGTCTTGTAAGTATAAATACCCATGTGTACCTGTTAAGCCTTGTACTTCCACACCTTTTACAGTGATTTTTTTCACCAGTTTTTGGTTATAGGCATCCAAAGCATCCAATCTATACACAAGGTTATAATTTCGCTTATGTGTTGCTGAATACCGTAAAATAAACAATGGATTAAAGTTAGATAAAGACTCTAGAGTTTTATCTGCACCCATCTTTTGCGGTTCATCCAAGATCAAAATTGGACGGTTACGACTAATCACATCAATTGGACGACGCGATTGGAATTCATCCAGTTCATCATAGATACGACGGTTATCTTTACCTGTCGCATTAAACGCTTGAACGTTAATCACCATGACGTTGATCCCACCATTCGAGCTAAAGCTTTCCAAATGGTGTAATGCTTTGGAATCATAGATAAAGAAACGGGCCTTTTTGCCGTATTGCTCTTGAAAGTGATCAGCCATCATATTCAGACTTTTGTAAACGCCCTCACGAATGGCAATGCTTGGTACGACCACAATAAATTTCGACCAGCCATACTGCTTATGCAGTTCAAACATAGTACGGATATAACAGTAAGTTTTACCTGTACCAGTTTCCATTTCAATATCAAGGTTTAATTGGCTTTTGGTTAGATTCTTCCCTTTGCCATTATCATCCGTGATCAATTGAGATGATCGTTGTAATCCACTTGCCGCTTGTACTTCCTGAATGTTTTTCAATACAGCTTGCAGATCAAAAATATGAGCATTCTCAAAACCAACATCGGCAATAACTTTTTTAGCCTTACCACCTTGTAAGTCCAAGGTTTCTTCAAGCATATCGACCTGTGCAGTTACTTTTTTAGCTTTAGCTGCACCTTGGTCAATCATATACCGATGACCTTCAAAACGTGGTTGTCCTTTAAAGCAATCCACAATGGCTTGTACAGAATCTTTCTGATAATCAAGGGTTTTAAAACGGATTTCCATTATCTAATCCTCTTAAAGAAACTTGACTTCGGTATCAGGAGAGAGCTGTTTAAAGCGTTCTTTGATATTGGTTTTATCATGGTCAAGATGAATGGCTTTTTCTGCTGATACGAAGCGTAAAGGATGATCTTTAGCAACTTCATCGACTACATCGAAAGTCAAATCATCAAAACATGCTACAAGGCTATTTCCTGCAACATAAAATACTTCTTTTCCTGCAATAGTTTTACGTTCAATCGGCAAAGAAAGTTCAAGCCCCCAATCTAACATCACTTGGAATAGGAGGTCTTCAGATGTACGGTCTGATTTAATGTGGTCAGCTAAATCCAACATATCAGCTTGTTTCAAAGCATCTGGTGTGTAATACACATCCTTCATATTGGTTGAGTCAATTTTTAAAACACGGAAGCCAATATCTAAATTTTCAATACCTTCTTTACCTGCATTGTCTGTTAGGATTTTTTTACCTGCTCGACGAATACGGTCTTTAGAAATTTCAGCAATATTTTTATATCCTAGGTTGTAGGCTTCAGATTTCTCATCGGTATCTTCTGGTAATTGCACCATGATAAATTTACGATTACCGCCATCTTCAGCATTAAATTGAATTAATGCATCAGCGGTTGTTGAAGATCCAGCGAAAAAATCTAATACAATATCGTTTTTATCAGTACTAACATGAATAATTTGCTTCAATAATTTGGTCGGTTTAGGAGTATCAAAAGGTGGTTTTATCTCAAACAAAGTACGTAATTCTTTATTAGCAGCATCATTATGCCCACATTCTTCGAAAGTCCACCAAGTAGTTGGAACTCTACCATCTTGAACTTCATTTAAATATCTTTTTAACTGAGGTGCCCCCGTACCATCCTTACCGAAATATATCCTATTTTCATTCAGCCATTGTTGCATAGTAACTTTATTTGCTCTCCATGAGCTACCTTGAGGTGGAAAATATTCTTTTCCTGTATTCGGATTTACTATTGGATATACAGCTGTTTGAGAGAAACTTTTTACAAGTAAATTATCAGATCTCCATAATCCTCTACCATCACCATCATCGTTCTTATAGGGTTTATTTTGTTCTTCTGTTCTAGGTAATAAATTACGATTAAACAAATTGGATTTTCTATACACTAGAATATGATCATGCATATTTGAAAAACCTTTTGCATCATTTGTAGCAGCATATTTTTTTTGCCAAACTACATGCGCAAAAAAATTATTTTCACCAAAAATTTCATGGCATATTTTTTTTAGGTTTTCTTGTTCATTATCATCAATACTAATGAACATTACACCATCATCTTTTAATAGATTTCTGGCCAACTTTAAACGGCTATATATCATGCTAAGCCAATCAGAGTGAAAGCGACCATTACTTTCAGTATTCGCAATTAAGCGATTTCCTTGTTCATCGACTTGATTTGATTTTTCAAAAAATACTTCAGTACTTTCTGCAAAATTATCTTCATAAATAAAGTCGTTCCCTGTGTTATATGGTGGGTCAATGTAAATCATTTTGACCTTACCCAAGTAATTCTCTTGCAGAAGTTTAAGGGCTTCGAGATTGTCACCTTCAATAAACAAGTTTTCTGTGTTATCAAAATTAACGCTTTCTTCACTGCATGGACGTAAAGTTTTAGCAATAGGAGCATTAGCCGTTAAGATGGCTTCTTTTTTACCCACCCAATCAAGACGATAGCGTTCTTGCTCACCTTCAACCAAAATTTGTGAAAGTTCTTGTTTAAGCAAGTCAAAATCAACGGCTTTTTTCAGTTCACCATTTTCATCTTTGGTTTCGGTAATGCAGTTTGGGAATAGTGCTGAAATCTTTTCGATGTTTGCATCCACAAGATTAGGTGAGTGCATTTTTAACTTGTCTGACATAATAAACTCTTAATTTTCTGAATGATTGAATTCGGTATTGGTACGGTATGCTTGCTTTTCATGCGTTGGTGTCGTTGGAAATGCAAGACAAAGCTGATTGGCTTTTACCATTGGCGATAAATAACGCTTTCTTAATGGGTCAGCCTTACGATTCAGCAATTCGCCCAAAGCGGAAATAGTAAAAAAATGCTCACTACAAAGTCGCAAAATTATGTGCTGCATAACTTCGAAAGAAAGACGCTGCTTTATTCTCGCTTCATTCGCCAATACATAAAGACTTTTCCTAAAATCCTCAGACAATTCCATTAAATTATCAATAATCGGAAAGTCCAAACGATCGCTACACAAGCGCCCCATCTCATCTCTATATGATCCATTAGGTATAGAGCTCGACTCTTTAAGACCTAAGCTAGCGTCGTTAGAACCTAAGCTCGCTTCGTTAGAACCTGAGCTAGAATCACTTATTTCTTTATTTTGTTCATTAAAAATATCATCTGGCTGAACAATATCTACCCCAGCCAAGGTATATACAGAACCACGACCACCACTTGTATTTAGAAAGCCAAGTTTGACAAGATGTTGTAAATCACGAGTGATATCAACGGAATGTCCTGTCACAACAGTTTGTAAACGTGCATGTGTTACAGTGCCTTCAAGTTTGGCGATGGCAAGGGCAGCGCGCTCATTTTGCGTGAGTTCAGTAAAACTAGAGCCAAATTGTTGCATCAATTGCTGCATGGTGTCAGATGGAAATAAATCGACCATGGTCATTTCGAGAAGGGTTTGATTATTGGGTTGTCGCTTCTCATGTAAATAAGGTGGAATCCAATGCTGAGAATGCCACCCAGATAGGATTTTTGGAATTCCTGAACCTGCTTGCTCGCCGACATTAATAAGTCTAAATATTTGATGTAGTCTGCGATTACGACAGTCGGATTCACTACCCTTTAGTGCATGCTCTAGTGGAATCCGCATCAGCCCAGGATTTCGGAAACCGAACATATCGGGACGTTTTACAATTAGGACCGAAGCTCGATCTGTATAATCCGCATGTACAATACAATTCACCAAAGCTTCACGTAATGCAATATGAACTGGTGTATCTTCTTGGCGCACTCCATCTTTAAGCTCAAACGGAATTTTTAAATCTTGTATAAGTTTATTATAAACCTTACGGTAAAAGTCATATAAATTCCCACTCCAAGAACCGTCAGGCACAACTCGATCAACCCAGCGTGCTTCTGTTTGCGCATGAGGTCGTTCTTGATAGTCCACCATATAATTTGGGAATATCTCAGCTATTGTATGCTGCATTCCAAACATCAATAATCCTGCTTTGGTTAGACCGCGAGCACCTGTTTCACGGTTAATCCCATAAGCCCCGATACGACGTAAAAACTCTATATCAGCCAAGTCATTTAATTCAGCATTAGGGTTTAAATTGCTATAGCGTTGTCGATAAGATCTTATTGACTCTATCGCTAAATCATCCAACCCAAAATTCGGAAGAATCTCATCATCTCGACCATCATGTGCTTGTTCAGCCAACATGCGTTTGACATGTTCATCATCAAGTTTATAGTCACCCTCATTTTGACGAACATAAGTATTATTGAGTGGATTATTATTTAAATAGATCGGTTGCTGCTTTCGTGATGCTCTAGGCACAGCAATCACTAATAAGCTTTTATCATCAACTTGCCATTCTCGAACAAACTGATCGGTTAACAAGTTTTTATTAATCTTTGCAGGATTATTCAGCGTATTAAATAAATCCGCTTTGATCTGAATAAGATTTTCTATACCACGTGCTTCAAATGTGTCATTTTTTAACTCTTTGGCACCTAGAATAATAATGCCACCATACGTATTTGCAAAAGCACTGTATGTTTCCCAAAGGCTTTTTGGCAAACCACCTTTTCCATCGTGACCAATAGCTAATTTGCACTCAATATCTACGCTTTCTCGTAGAAGGGCAAAATCACCTGCGATCAATTGCTCTAACTGCTGAATAATGGAATTTATCATTTTATATCAAACATTAATGAATACTGTTTATCTGTAATTGCAAATTTTGCAATTGTTTATTCAACTCAACTCTACGATTAAATTGCTTTTCATTTCTTAACTTGGATTTCAACTTATCAAGCTGCTTTTGCAAGCTTTCAAGTTGTCGAGCTTTTTGCAATTTCATTTCAATAGAAATAAATCCATCATCGTTTTCTGGATCTTCATTCGATACAATCGGTAATAACTGTGCGATGAAATGTTCATATAGATCAGCCAGTTTTAAGTAAAGAGGCAATTCAACACGATCATGATCTTCTAGCCACTCAGAAGCATAATATTGGCCTATCACCACTTTAGTTTTGTCTGCTTGATTCACACGCTTATAGGTTGCAACAACTTTCACTTTATCTTGATAAACAACTTCAAAAATAATTGGAGTGAGAATGAGTTTATCAATGAAAGATAGAATTGACACATCTAAATCTTCAACCCGACTTTTTACTCGAAAGATTTGAATTTCCTTCAAATCTTCCTGATCTTGGAGGTGGATTGTAGATGAAGCCAACTTGTACGCCCACCGTATATTTTCCACTTGATTAACAAATAGCTGTTCTATCTTGGTATTGGCTTTTCCTTGTTCATAAAACTTATTTTTCGGAATTAACCGATCCACTTTAGCCTGCTGCGGAAACTTGTATAACTTCATGCTTAAGGTTCTTCAATCACAATAAAGCTAATCAGCTCAAAGTCGTTTAATCCAGAAACCACATCTACCAACGCTGATGTAGTCAAGCCTGAAAACAGGCTATCAATATCCTTCTCAGCTTTTACGTCCTGAATGGTATGAATCACAATATCCAACAATTCTGAATATTGACTCATATCTCGTCCGTCATTGGTTTTCTCATTAAACTTTTCATATGCTTCAGGAATCGGATGATCTTTTCCTCGACATGCTTTACGAGCTACATCCAATAAATATTTGGCTTGGGTGTAGTCATAAACGACTTCACCGCCTTGGTTAATATTAACCAAATAGTACGGGTATAAGCGGTTGCTTTGGCTGTTAGGCGACTCAGGATGTCGTGCTCTTAGGGTGAAAATGACTCCCGCATTTAAACCGAGTTCTGGCTGTGCAGGGACAACAGTATGTAGTCCATTCGGTAATCGCTCCAATTCAGGATGTTCTTCCATATAGCCAAGCAAATCCATACGGAAGTCATTCAAACCTAAATCAGTAATCGAAACACCTGTGTTGGCATCTTCCAAGTCTAAAACTTCAGTTTGTAGCTTCTGTAATTGTTCACGACGATAGGCAATATCATTGGCTTGGGCACTGAGGACGTTGTCATCTCCCGTACTGGTCATATCGACGATCACCATGCGATTCTCGACCCGTTCTCGCAAGTTAATATATTCATCTAGGCTAATGTCAGGCCAGTAATTAACGAGCTGAATGACGCTGTTTGATGAGCCAATACGATCCACACGCCCAAAGCGTTGAATGATGCGTACAGGATTCCAGTGAATATCGAAATTAATCAAATAATCACAGTCCTGTAAGTTTTGTCCTTCAGAAATACAGTCTGTTGCAATGAGCACATCAATTTCTCTGGACTCTTCAGGAAATATGTCTGCTTTTTGCTTTGATTGTGGAGAGAATAGAGTGAGCAAGCCCTGCATATCATAACTTTGACGGCTTCCCACTCTGGTCTTAATCGTTGAAGTATTATCACTGCCGATCACTTTGGCACTGTGCAGACCATAGGTTTCTAGCAAAATCGGAGCAATATGCTCATAGATATAATTCGCTGTATCCGCAAAGGCAGTAAATATGATGACTTTACGGTTATTGGCATTAATTGGGTTCTGAATTTTCTCAATAACATGCGCTTTAAGATGCTGTAGTTTGGCATCCTTTTCAGCATTAATTGGCTGAATCATTCGCAGTAAACCGAGAATAATGTGGTAGTCACCGTCTAGATCCGTTTTCCAGCTCAACAGATCCATATCAGCCAAATGAATTTTGAGCTTATTGCCAATGAGGTCTTCAGTATTAAGCAATTCGCCATTCTCATCCTCATCATATCCAAAGTCGGGTGAAATACTGACCTCATCATCCGCCTGACGAGCTTCAAAGTCCGCAATTTTAGCGAGTACATTTTCAATATTTTTCTTTAAAACGTTCAGTGTCAGCCTAAACGCATGGACAGAACTTTCTAAGCGTTTCAGCAAGTTGACCGTCATCAAGGCCTGTAAACTTTTTTCACGGTCTACCTGTCTTAATTTACCTTTGCCTTCTACACGAGTATCAAAAATTTCTTCATACTTTTTTATAGCACTTGGAAAGATATAGCTGACTGGTGCATAGACTGACATCTTGATTAAAGACAGATCAGCATAAATTTGATTCAGAGAAACACTATCCTGATCGTTTGATAATGCACAACGGAATGAAATCGGCTTGAGTCGTTGAGGGAACTGTCCAATATCTTTGGTGTCATAGAAAGTTTGAATATGCTTTCTTGAACGAGCAATCGTTACGCTATCCAAAAGCTTAAAGAAATCGAAATCTAGAAGGTTCAGAATCGCTTGAGTTGTCCGTTGGGCAGGATCTAGTTTTGCCCAAGCATTAAAGCTGGCCTGTGCTCTACGGAATATGGTTTCGATATCACGTTCAGTATCGAGCTTATTTTCCAATAACGCTGCATTCCCTTCATAAGCAAGGGCGAGCTGATTCTTGAGGTCAGTAAAGTGATTGTTTACTGGCGTAGCAGATAACATTAACACTTTAGTTTTCACGCCCTGACGAATCACTTGATTCATTAAGCGGTCATAACGTGTTTCTCGATCCTTAAACGTGCCACGGTTACGGAAGTTATGCGATTCATCAATGACAACCAAATCATAGTTACCCCAATTGATTTTCGCCAAATCTATACCTAGGGTTTCACCACCTTTACGAGAGAGATCGGTGTGATACAACACATCGTAGCTAAAACGGTCTTCGGCAAAAATGTTCGTGACTAGGTTGGCGTTATAGTTCGTCCAGTTCGCTCCCAATTTCTTAGGGCATAAAACCAGAACACTCTTGTTTCGTAATTCGTAGTATTTGATCACTGCCAATGCAGTGAAGGTCTTACCTAAACCCACACTATCCGCCAAGATACAGCCATTATAGGTTTCAAGTTTATTGATAATGCCTACTGCTGCATCTTTTTGGAAATTGAACAGCTTATTCCATACTAAGGTATCTTGATAACCTGTGAGATCATTCGGCATAACGTCTGCATTTATATCTTCTAAAAAATCTTTGAAGATGTTGTAAAGCATTAAGAAGTAAATACGTTCAGGCGGATTTTCCTGATAGACAGACTCAATGTGTCGAATAATTTCACTGGTGACATCTTCAACTTTTGAGGGATCATTCCAAATTTGATTGAATAGCTGAATATAGGTTTGCACCATCGGCTGCTCATCAAAGCAGTTCACCATATTGGAAATCGCATTGCCTTTTTCAAAACCGAGTCCCATCGGGGTAAACCCTTGAATAGGCATATAGGTTAAGGACTGCTCAGGTTTTTGAATACTGATGAATTCTTGCATCGGTGCATTGCTGTTATTCGACTTAAATATTGCTTTTCGTCGTATCCAATCTGCACACTCTTTAGCAATTGCCTTTTGTGATAACTGATTTTTTAAATGAATTTCAAATTCTGTCCCATAAAGACTGCTTTCACGGTCTTGCTTTGGAATCACAAATTCACGTTTCTCTTTCTTTAGCTTATCTGTCACGTTATCCGCAACAAAGGTTGGTGACGTAAACACAAATTGCAGCTCTTCGATTTTTTCTAGTTCTTTTTTTAAAGCAGCATATGCATAAATGGAAAAGTATGAAGCAGCAATCTTTAGTCTAGACTTACTACTGAGATTTTCTCCAATATCTGAGCCTAATATGTTGTTAATATTATCGATGAGTTTCATAAGACTGAAGCAGAAAACATAAAAATTGTTGAATTATATCAGTCTTAAATTTTAGATGTGAAAATGAAAGGATCAAATGAATTAAAGGCAACGAGATGATGTGAATAAAAGTGTGAAACGTTAATACAACCTAAATACTCTGCTAATTCTTATAATAGTTTTCAGAGTTCAAATCATTAGATCACTCAGTGCTGTATTAGCTTTTGTAAAATACAAAGTTAACTCACTAAATAAAAGCATAGATAATTACCTATGCTTTCTCAATAAGACTATCAAATATCTATTCGAATGAACTAAAAGAAGAGATTGACACAATTATGCATAAAAAGATCCATGCCCGAAAAC
>NZ_JANBNX010000039.1:0-22039 GCF_035615275.1 Acinetobacter sp. IK23 | reverse complement strand
GAAGAAATGGACGATGCCAATTCAAAATTGGCGTTTAGCAATGAATTGGTTTACGATTCAGTTCGATGATCGATTAAAAGATCATTTATAAAAAATGGAACTTACACAAAATAATTTACAGGCTCCAACATACCCATTATCTTCAGCTGACCATTTAACACGGTAAGTATATTGTTTACTATCCATTTAACACCCCATCATGTTTTAAGTTTATGTATAAAAGTACGATTTTCACTTACTAGTACTTAAATAATCACCCCACCACTGCATCATTTCAGTCCGTTGAGCTAAATAGTCAGCGTGATTATAGCTGGCACGGGTACGGTTCTTATCAATATGTGAAAGTTGTGCCTCAATCCAATTATCTTGGAACAAACCTGAGTCATTCAAAATGGTACTAAAAGTAGAACGTAATCCATGAGAAGATAGTTGATGTTTGCCATACCCCATCTTACGTATGGCCATATTTAGAGTATTAAAATGAATCGGTTGATTGTGTTTGCGAGGGCTAGCAAAAAGGTATTTTTCACCGTATGACCACTGCATGACGTCTTTCAAAATCTCTAAAGCCTGATTTGAAAGTGGAACTAAAAAATCTGGAATCTCATGGCCTAATATAACTTTTCGTCGAAACTGTTTAATATGCAAGGCAGGTATTTTCCAGATTTTTTCATTTAAATCAAAATGATGAGGCTCAGCCAATAACAATTCGGCCCCTCTCACGCCAGTATGTAATTTGAACATCAGTGCTTTTTTAATAATGGGATGGGCATCCAATTTTTGTAATTTATTCTTAAAATCAGATATTTCCTCCGCTTTCAAATACGGATAATTTTTCTTGATTTTGCTGTTAATGGTGATTTTATTTAAACCATGAGCGATGTTGAACTCACAATAACCCATCGCTACAGCGTAGTCATAAATTTGGTTCAAATAACTACAAGCTTTTTTGACAGGTTCTTTTACTTGGCGTCCCTCTATTTTTTTGATTACTGAAACCAGGTCATAGCGCTTGATGTTTTGAAAAGGTAAATCCTGAAGGTCTGGATAAATATCTTGCTGTAAGCATCTTTCTGCTAACTGTAGTACACCACAGCGGGGTAGATCGTTGAAGGCATTCTTCAGTTTGAACTGTAACCACTCCTCCCCGACCTTACCAAAGGTGATAAGATTAGAGGCAGTATCATGTTCAAAACAGAAATTATTGTCTTTAAAGTCATCTCTGACTTGTCGTGCCTTTTTCAGCGATAAATCAGGATAAAGACCTAACTGAATGCGTCGACGTTTTTTAGTTTGTGGATCTGTATAGCGATAGCACCAAGATTTTCTTCCACTCGGCTCAATCTTCAGGCTAAGCCCATCTTCATCGGATAAAAAACAGGTTTTTTCCTTGCAATGAGCTTGGCGAACTTTAATATCAGTAAGACTCATGGAATTTAAATGAAACCTAATAAGGGGTTGATTGGATCAATTATATCAAAATAGAACGCTTTATATATGATGCGTATGATACGCATCACATATTTTTATAAGTATCTGTTAAATAAAGTTTATATCTAGATTGGCTATTCCTTAGTGACCAAATAATTAACCATTGATTTCGCAAGTCTTAAATTAGCATTTGAAGTGCAACTCTATGTTATGACTATTCACAGTTCTGTTCCATGATTCATGGTTACTTATTACTTATGTTACTATGTCAGGGGCGATACAAGAATTAAGGTAACCTTATGAAAATAGCGAATACGAAATTACTAGCTGGTGCTTTTATGGCCCTAACTTTAACTATGCTTAGCCCAGCCGTACTTGCAAATGATAACAATGATATACGAAAGACTGTTGTAGTTAAGTTTGCAAAAAAAGCTTACTCTGCAAATTATTACGGAAGGATAGAGGGATACAAGTATGATTCCTACAAATTTTATGCTAAAAAAGGGCAAAAGTTAAAAGTGAAGTTGACTGGAGGAAATGTTGAAGCTTACTTATGGGGTAATCAATTAAAAGACTCCATCAATATTGGAGAATATTCTCCAGAGCTTGATGATAATGGTATTTATATTTTACCTGCTTCAGGTGAGTATGAAATTAGAGTATTACAACCTAGATCACAGGCAAGAAGAGATAAAAAACCTCAATACTGGATGAGTATTAACATTAAATAAAGACTTGCTAGATTCTTTTAAGCTTTTATACGAGGGTTCAAAAACTATTGCCAGTTAAGCGGGGCGTGATTTTTACGCATATGTGTTTATGTTATTAAAATGATATAGATTACTTGTTTAATACCCCAAGGAATAATTTAATCTTGCTGTGCGTTAGTCACTTTTCTTTCAAAAGTTGATTATATCTTTCAACGTAACCGTCGTGATATTCAAGCCCTTTTGATAGGAATTTGCAGTGAAAGAATAGGCGAAACTTGT
Source organism: Acinetobacter sp. IK23 (assembly GCF_035615275.1). Taxonomy (NCBI): domain Bacteria; kingdom Pseudomonadati; phylum Pseudomonadota; class Gammaproteobacteria; order Moraxellales; family Moraxellaceae; genus Acinetobacter; species Acinetobacter sp. IK23. Next base: position 19,619 of record NZ_JANBNX010000039.1, on the reverse strand, counting down.
CTTAAATAATGGTAATTCCTTATCTTTAAAATAGAGAACGCCCGATGAAATTCATTAGGCGTTTACTTTAAATAAGTGTCAGCTTATTTTATAATCATATGTACTTGTCAATCATGATTCTTTTTCTCAATTGCGTTAAAAAAACAATTTTGCTATTTTTGACTTTTCACACCATTTTGTTCAATTTGTACTGCGACTTGCCAGCTAGGTAGTTGGCTTAAACCTGCTACATAACGTTGGATATGGGGATAATTTTCACCTTGTCCCATATGATAAATTAAAGCATGTAGTCCAAAGCCCATCATAAAGTCAGCACCGGTTAAACGGTCTGCCACTAGAAATTCTTTATCTTTTAAATATTCATTTAAATGGCCAAATACCTTATCGAACTCAACTTGAGTATAATTTTCTAGAAATACCAACTTCGTGCCTTGCTTGGTTTCTATCGCATTAAACGTTTTTAACAAAAATGGCAGCATGGCAGAGCTTTCTGAGAAATGAATCCACTGTAGATAATCGACATAGGTAGGTTCATCCATATCTGGTGCTAAATGCGGCGCAAGTTTCTGAATTAATAACTCAACGATTGCGCCTGACTCTGCAATAACTTTGCCATCCCATTCCAATACTGGAGATTTCCCTAAAGGATGGATGGTTTTTAAAGATTCAGGGGCCAAATGCGTGCTTGAGTCACGATAATAGCGTTTCAGCTCATAGGGCTGCTTGATTTCTTCAAGTAACCACAAAATGCGAAAAGAACGTGATTGATCTAAATGATGTAGTGTAATCATAATAATTCCTATTTTTTCAAATTTTTACAACCACTTTGCCAAAGTTTTCGCCTTTTAACATACCATTGAAAGCATTGATCGTGTTATCTAAACCTTGCACCATATGCTCTTTATATTTGATTTTTCCGTCTTTCAACCAGTCAGACATTTGCTGATTGAATTCCGGATACTGACTGCCATAATCATCAAAAATAATAAAGCCTTGCATGCGAATACGCTTTTTTAAAAGGGTGGAAATAAAGCCCGGTAAACGGTCTGGCCCTTGTGCTTGCTCGGTAGCGTTATACTGGGAAACCACACCACACACCGGTACACGTGCCGCAGAGTTAAGCAATGGCCATACCGCATCAAACACTTTACCCCCTACATTCTCATAATAAATATCAATACCGGTGGGAACTGCTTGTTGTAATTGTTCTGCAAAATTTTCATCATGATGATTGATACAAGCATCGAAGCCGAGTTCTTCTACTGCATAACGGCATTTTTCAGCCCCACCTGCGACGCCAACCACGCGACAACCTTTAATTTTGCCAATCTGTCCAACCGTAGCACCCACAGGTCCCATTGCAGCTGCAACGACTAAAGTTTCACCGGCTTTAGGCTGACCAATGTCCAACAACCCCATATAAGCAGTAAATCCTGGCATTCCCAAAATACCCAATGCCCAAGATGGATGTTCAGGTTGCATACCTAAGCTTTGACAGGCAGACCCATTAGAAATTGCGTAGCCCTGCCAGCCATTTCCGGAAAGAACCCACTCGCCTTCTTTGAATTTTGGGTTTTTAAAGGCCATCACTTGACTGACTGTTCCACCGACCATCACTTCGCCAATTTCAACCGGTGCTGCATATGAAGGAGCATCACTCATGCGACCACGCATATAAGGATCGAGTGACAAGTAAATGGTTTTTAACAATATCTCGCCTTGTTTAAGTTCATTGAGTTCAACTTGCTCAATACGAAAATCGCTGTGTTTTGGCTCACCCACTGGCCGTTTAGCTAAAACGATGCGTTGATTAATAACTGTTTCACACATATAACTCCATGTTTTATTTGGAAGTATTTCTCTTCACAATCAAAAATTATGATTAAAATTTCTTTACATCCATTGTAGAGGAGTTATAATAAAAAACAATACGACTGGTCTATTTTTTATAATAGAGTAAATAATTAATATGAAGCCTAATCCTATTAAAAAGTCTGAAGCGAAGCGCTTACACATTCTTAACACCAGTTCAGACCTGATTTTGCATAAAGGTTTTACTGGTGTAGGATTACAGGAAATTTTACAGAGCTGTGAGATCCCCAAAGGCTCATTTTATCATTATTTCCAATCCAAGGAAGCTTTCGGATGTGAATTGGTACAGCATTATGTGGATAATTACCAAGTCTGTTTAAATGATGTATGGCGTAGCGATAAATCTCCTTATCAAAAGCTGATTGAGTATTTTAATTTATGGATAGAAGATCCTGAAACACAGTGTGGTTGGGCGGATAGTTGTTTAATTGTGAAACTTGCCGCAGAAGTTGCCGATCTATCTGAAGATATGCGCTCCATTATGTCCGCTGGCGTGGATGATGTAATCGAGCGTATTGCTGGTTTAATTGATTTGGGAAAACAGGATCAGTCTATCCAAGCAGATACTGAGGCCTCGACTTTGGCACAAGTACTTTACCAAATGTGGTTAGGTGCAGCATTATTGAGTAAGTTGCAAAAAGATAAAACACCATTACATCAAGCTCTGAGAGCAACTAAATTTCTATTAAAAAGTGAAGTTTCTTAAAAATTAGATTAAATATCAATTACATAATTAATGACAGCAGCCCAATGATTACTTATTAATGTGTTGTTATTAGATCAATTTACAATCCATGAGTATAGCGCACAATGAATTCTCCTTCTAAAGCCCTCATGACTCGTATTTTAGTCGGATATTTAGGCTTATATCCCACACTATTACTGGTACTCACTTTATTAAAGCCAATTACTCATCATCAAAGTTTCCCGATGATGGTGTTGATTGAAGTCATAGTATTAGTGCCAGTAACGCAACTGATTTCTTTCCCACTGGCAGGTTGGCTCATTACACGGCTAAAAAATTTTAAGAATTTGTTTTAAGAAGAAATTGTGCTGGCAACAGCAATCCTAAGTCGTTATTTTGCCAACCACAAAGGTTGGCAAAATAACTCATTAAGTCAATATTAATCTGCGTAAGCTGGATAATCAATATAGCCTTTTTCCGTCCCACCATACATAGTGCTTGCATCTACTGCATTCAATGGCCAGCCATTGGCGATACGATCGGGTAAATCTGGATTCGCAATAAATGGGCGTCCAAATGCAATTAAATCGGCCAGACCTGCCTCTAAAATTCGAGTCCCTCTTTCTGCCGTATATCGACCTGCATAAATAATCCGACCACTGAAAGTGTCTCTGACATCTTTACGAAAATCATGAGGAAGTTCTGGTGCATTATCCCAATCAGCTTCTGCAATAGATAAATAGGCAATCCCAACTTCTTCAAGTATCTTTATTGCCTCAATATAAGTGACATGTGGATCATCTTCAACCAACCCCATGTAAACACGATCTTCCTCTGTACTTTCAAATAGCGGGGCAAAACGCACTCCTAAACGATCTGCACCAACCACCTCAGCAACTGCCTCTACTACTTCACGTAAAAAACGCAAACGATTGTTTAGTGATCCACCATATTCATCTTCACGATGGTTACTATGTGCAGAGATAAATTGGTTCACCAAATAACCATTTGCACAATGAATTTCAACTCCATCAAAACCAGCAGCCAAGGCATTACGCGCTGCTTGAGCATAGAGTTGCACTAATTCTTTAACTTCTGCATTGCTTAAAGCACGTGGCATTGAAGGATCAGCCAAGGCCCCCGCATTGGGCCCGGTCTCAATAAAGACTTTAACATTACTATCAGCCCTAATAGCCGAAGGCGCGACCGGTGATGCATGATCGGGTTGCAAAGATGTATGTGAAACACGCCCAACATGCCAAAGTTGTGCAAAAATAATGCCTCCTTTAGCATGCACTGCTTCCGTCACTTTACACCATCCAGCAATCTGTTCAGGGCTGTAAATACCGGGAGTCCAAGCATAGCCTTGACCACGTGGCTCGATTTGCGTACCTTCGGTGACCATAAATCCTGCCCCGGCACGCTGTTGATAATAGGTTGCCATCAGTTCATTTGGAATATTCCCTGGCTGAGTACTGCGCGACCGCGTTAATGGTGGCAATACAATACGGTTTTGCAAAACATAAGGGCCTAAGCTTAAGTTTTGAAAAAGTTTGCTGGCTTTCATTTTATTGTATCCAAGTCATCATGGCTTAATTGATCTAAATTAAAAAATAACCTTCCTTCCTGTATATAGAAAAATAAAGGAAGGAAAGCTATTCACTCAGGCCCGTCACCATTAAGTGAGGGTTATTTTGCTTATTGCGCCAGTTGCTCAGAGTCAGAAGTTTATTCGCTGCTAAGCACCACAACAAACACTAGCTACTCTTTATTTCAACAATTGAAGTAATGCTGTAGCGGTTGCAGCAGAAGATGCTGGATTTTGTCCAGTAACCAGCAAGCCATCTACTTGAACATATACTTGCCAATCATCCACTTTAGAATAATGACCACCGTTTTCTTTAAGCATGTCTTCAACTAAAAATGGTACAATTTCGGTCAAACCTACAGCGGCCTCCTCAGTATTGGTGAAACCAGTCACTAATTTACCGCTAACTAAAGGCGCTCCATTACTCGCTTTCACATGACGAAGAACACCTGGGGCATGACACACTGCTGCAACAGGTTTGCCAGACTGAATCGCCTGTTCAATCAGAGAAATTGAAATCGGATCTTCTGCTAAATCCCACAATGGGCCATGTCCGCCTGGATAAAACACTGCATCATAATCAGTTACAGAGATTTCGCTAAGTTTATGCGTCTGTGCCAATGCTTGCATTGCAGTTGGATCAGCTTCAAAACGATGAGTGGTTTCAGTTTGTGCTTCTGCTAAATTACTTTTCGGATCTAGTGGTGGCTGCCCACCTTGAGGTGACGCCAGCGTAACTTCAGCACCAGAGTCAATAAAGGTGTAATACGGTGCAGCAAGTTCTTCTAGCCAGAAACCTGTTTTCTTACCAGTATTGCCAAGTTGATCATGTGAGGTTAAAACGATTAAAATTTTCATGTTATTTTTCCGATAATTTTCAGGATTTAGGAGCATTGTTGCATGATCACTTGCCGTGTGGCGTGAGCATGCCAGATACGCGCATTTAGCTTAGATGCTCGTCGCGAGAATTTGGCGACTGATCTCTAATGAAACAGTTTTATGTTCGCCTAGCTGTGTAAGATTGTGTGATTTAAGTTGCGTAATGATGATCTCAATATCTGTCTCCACCAGTCCATAATCGCTAAGACGAGTCGGCAATCCAAGTTGCTCAAAGAAGGCTCGAGTACGAGCAATAACAGTATCAATACGTTGTTCTTCATCACCTTCGACAATCTGCCAGACACGAGCTGCATACTGTAGTAATTTTTCTCGCTTCTCTTGACGACGCACTTGTAGATTGGCCGGAAACACAATGGCCAAGGTACGAGCATGATCAATACCATGTAAAGCCGTGAGCTCATGTCCAATCAAATGGGTTGACCAATCTTGTGGTACACCAGCTCCAATTAGCCCATTCAGTGCCATGCTAGCAGCCCACATCAAATTCGCACGCGTGTCATAATCTGCTGAATCGTCCAAGATTTTCGGTCCAATCTCAATCAGAGTTTGCAATAGACCTTCGGCAAAACGATCTTGTACTTGTGCATTGACAGGGTAAGTTAAGTACTGTTCCATGACATGAATAAATGCATCGACCACGCCATTTGCTAACTGGCGCGTCGGCAAGCTAAAAGTTTTATTCGGATCGAGTACGGAAAATTGCGGAAAAACATGGGGACTGCTAAATGACAATTTGGCTTGGGTCGATTTTCTGGTGACTACCCCACCGCTATTCATTTCTGAACCAGTTGCCGGAAGGGTGAGTACACTCGCAAAAGGCAAAGCTTGAGTAATTTTAGTACCATGGGTTTCTAAAATCTCCCATGTATCCCCTGTATAATTGACTGCTGCTGCAATAAATTTAGTACCATCAATTACCGATCCACCACCGACAGCCATCAAGAAATCAATCTTTTGTTCACGAATCAGCTCTACGGCTTTCATGAGGGTTTCATAACTCGGATTCGGCTCAATTCCGCCAAATTCATGAATTTCTCTTGCACCTAATGCTTCACGCACTTCAGCTAAAGTACCATTCTTACGTGCACTTTCACCACCAAACAACATTAACACTTTTGCTTCTGTAGGCACATAGTCATTGATTTTAGCTATTGTATCGCCACCAAAAATAATACGGGTCGGATTATAAAAGTTAAAATTCAGCATATTTTTATCCTAGGATAATCAGTTAATTGATTTGAAAAACCACCGTTATTTATCAAATAAACTTTAAAAAATTGGGCAACACTGCGGCTTTTGACTACACCATGTGCTAACTATACATAAAAATAGACCAGTCGTCTATTTTTATAAATATTATTTCAGCTTGCCGACTTTAGTTATGGTTAAACAAATTCAGGCTTGTTCTATACCACTTTTATTATTGATGTATTTTCACGAGCGATTGTTGGATGGAAGGTATCAACACGTATGACTACTGACATGGTCGTGAACGCATTGGCTAAAACAGTGAATGACTCATACAAAATAGCGATGATTAAATATTTTAAAAGCAGATTGGCACGGTTTAGCAGATGTACAAATGCGACAGTAAATTAAATAGATTGGTTCAATATAAAGCATGTAAATAGTTGCATTCGTTTATTTACCCTGTTTTGGATATTGACCCATGTAAATGATGAGATTAAGCCATTAAATAAAGTAGCCCAACTTGAATAAAAAGACTCCGACAAACCTCACAGGGTTGAAGTGCTGCCTTTCATTCGAAATTTCAGGCAGCACCCTCATACATTTAAGCATCAGTATGAGCTGGTAGTTTACTCGCCAAAACATCTACTTTTTCAATAGACGGCGGCTCTGAAAATAGCTCTTCAGCCTGAGCCATCAAAGCAGCTGCAACCTTGCCAGATAAATGTGCTTGGCGACCCGCCTCATCAGGAAATGCATCAAAAATACCAAATGTTGTAGGTCCAAGACGTAGGCCAAACCACGCAACTGTCGCAGGTTCTTCCATTACAATAGGTAAACCGGCTTTAAGGAAAGCTTCCACTTCGTCTTCTTTACCCGGTTTAGCTTCAAGACGGACATATAAAGCTGTTTTAAGCATGACTAAAACTCCACAATTGATTAGAATTAAAACTAATTCTGACATTGCTAATGTATGAATTTCAGAAAGTTTTGTTGTATAAAAGTTAAAAAAATTCCCATAGCTGAGCCAAAATCTGGGTTTTTATTTCGACATAATGCTATGAATTTATTCAAGTTAATATCATTAACATTTGAATCAAAAAAATTAAGATATGAGATGATTCAATTCAATCTTATTTATATAAGGATCAATTGACTCTACCTTAGATTTATAAGCTGACCTCTTCATCTGGAAATTATATTGCTCAAGAAGCATTCAAGAACAACATTGTACATCCTCATATCTATGAAAGTTATTTAGCTAGGAATTTGCTGTGAAACTCTATATGTTTCTCTATAAAGCTCGCAATGAAGTAATAGCTATGGTCATACCCTTCTCTTAGGTTAAGTGTAAGAGGATATTCTTGTTCCAAACAAATATTACTAAGAAGCTTAGGCCTTAACTGTTCTTCAAGAAAATCATCAGCTGTTCCCTGATCGACTAAAATAGGTAAATGAACTTCAGCGTTTTTGATTAATTCAATCGCATCATAGCTTTTCCATAAAGTTTCGGTTTCACCTAGGTAGTGTGTAAAAGCCTTTTTCCCCCAAGGTACTTGGCTAGGTGCAACAATTGGTGCAAAAGCAGAAATACTTTTATACAGCTCAGGATTTTTTAACCCAATTACTAATGCACCATGACCACCCATGCTATGCCCCATAATGCTTTGGACTTGATTGGTCGGAAAATTCAGGTCAATCAGATTTCTCAGCTCTTCCACAATATAATCATACATTTTGAAATGCTGTGACCAGGGTGCTTGTGTTGCATTCACATAGAATCCTGCGCCTTGGCCTAAATCATAATCTGCATGATCTGGTACATCTTCTCCACGTGGGCTGGTATCTGGTGCAACAATAATGACTTTATGTTCAGCCGCATACTTTTGTGCTCCGGCTTTAGTAATAAAGTTCTGTTCGTTGCAAGTCAGTCCTGATAACCAATATAAAACTGGCAACCGCTCATCTTTGTCATGAGGTGGCAGATATATTGAGAATTTCATTGAACAGTTTAATGCTATTGACTGATGGCGATACACTTCTTGCGACCCACCAAAAGAAGCATGTTTCTCAATTATTTCCATAATCAATTACCTATGTTGAGCAAGACTTCATGAGAAATCAAGTAAACAAAGAGTCTGACATTCTCCACACAGAATAGTGATAAAGAATTAAAATGTAGGCAGGTTTATTGAACCTATACACGATGCCTACACAGATAGATCTGTTTTACAGTTGATGTGCCGTTTTAGAGGATTCCATGCATGTCATTCATGATGCACATGCATGGAAAAGTATAAGGTTTGTCGCAATTATTCGTAATGAATTACAGTACGAATTGACTTACCTTCATGCATTAGATCAAAGGCTTCATTGATCTGATCCAAGCCCATCGTATGTGTCACAAATGGTTCTAATTGAATTTTACCTTTCATGGCATCTTCAACCATTCCTGGAAGTTGCGTACGACCTTTTACGCCACCAAAGGCAGAACCTAGCCATTTACGACCAGTAACCAGTTGGAATGGACGGGTAGAGATTTCCTGACCTGCGCCAGCAACACCAATAATTACGGATTGTCCCCAGCCACGGTGTGCACTTTCAAGGGCTGAGCGCATCACATTCACGTTACCAATACATTCAAATGAATGATCTACACCCCAGCCAGTCATTTCGACAATTACTTGCTGGATTGGTTTATCGTAATCTTTAGGGTTCAAGAAGTCCGTTGCACCAAACTCTTTTGCCAGCGCAAATTTATCAGGATTCATGTCAACCACAATAATACGCCCTGCTTTAGCTTGACGTGCGGCTTGTACGACTGCCAAACCAATACCACCTAAACCAAAAACCGCAACACTATCACCTTCTTGTACTTTAGCCGTGTTGTGTACTGCACCGATACCCGTTGTTACCCCACAACCCAATAAGCATACATGTTCATGATTGGCTTCAGGATTGATTTTAGCCAATGATACTTCTGCCACTACCGTGTATTCACTGAACGTTGAGCAGCCCATATAATGGTAAATCGGTTGACCATTGTAAGAAAAACGAGTGGTACCATCTGGCATTACGCCTCTACCTTGAGTTTCGCGAACGGCAATACACAAGTTCGATTTTCCAGATTTACAGAATACGCACTCGCCACATTCAGCGGTGTAAAGTGGAATTACATGATCACCTGGTTTGACACTAGTCACGCCTTCACCAACCTCAACCACAACGCCAGCACCTTCATGCCCGAGAATAGCCGGAAAAACGCCTTCAGGATCATCGCCAGACAAAGTGAATGCATCTGTATGACACACACCGGTATGGGAGATCTTGATTAATACTTCACCTTTCTTCGGTGGTGCAACATCAACTTCAACAATTTGAAGAGGTTGACCAGGACCAAACGCAACAGCAGCACGTGACTTCATGGAATAACTCCTTATACAGGTCTATTTTAAATATGATTTTAGAATCTTGGCGATTTCAGCCAGTTCTTCTTTTCGTTGTTGTTCTGTGGTTTCACCTGATACTAAAGTGTCCTTTAAATGAACCTCCAACATCTCATTCATTAAACCATTAATAGCACCACGCACAGAGCATATTTGTTGCAGAATTGCACCACATTCCACATTGTCTTCTAACGCTTTTTCAATCGCTTGCGTCTGACCTTTGATCTTTCTGACGCGTAGAAGAATCTTTTTTTTGTCTTCAACCTGATTAGGCATCAGACCTCCTTATTTGCTAGTATTAATACTATAGTGCCCTATAGTATAAAAAAGAACAATATTTTTTTATAAATCGAAAAGGCTTTGTACGAGATGACCAAAAACGGGCAGTTGGCTTGGTGAACCGTAATTTTAGTACTGATCATCCTGACCCTTGCGAAGCAGTGCTTCTTGTATGTCAGGTCGCAGACTTCAGCTATATTCAAACAAATTCAGGCTAGGTCTATACCGCCCTTATTATTGACGTGTTCTCACGCGCAATTGTTGGATGGAAAGTATCAACACGGATGAATACAGATATGGTGCTTGATGCACTGGAGCAAGTATTACGTGACCGATGTATGCCAAAGAATGTAATTCATGATTTAAATAGAGGTGTGCAATATCTTTCTATTCGTTATCCTGTTAGAGGCAGCAAATTTAGGAGCATCAGTCGGTACAACTGGTGATTCCTATGATAATGCTTTGGCTGAAACGGTGAATGGCTTATACAAAACTGAGGTGATTGACTATTGAAAAGCAGATGTACAACTTGCGATATTAAATTGGGTAGATTGGTTCAATAAAAAGCGTGTACACAGTGCATTGGTTATGTATCGCCTTTTGATTTTGAAACAAAGTATTATGATAAAATTAACCCGTTAGTTCAGGTGGCCTAACTTAAATAAAAAGTCTCCTACAAACCCAGTATGGTTCACTCTGCTATCAAAGGCTTTATGCAACAAAGCCTCATGGAAATAAAGACAAAAGTGACTTTTAAATCTGAAAAAATCAAAATTGTGGTCTCAAAATTGCTTTATAAAAGTATTGAAAAAAGTGAAGAACATTAAATTTATGTTACAAAACTCTAAGCGTATTGGTTTTTTATTACTCGATAACTTTTCAATGATTGCTTTCTCAAACATGGTTGAAGTCTTACGTATGGCTAATTATGTTACAGAAGACAATTTATACCAATGGAATGTAACGGGTTTAGATGGTCATCATAGCTGCGCAAGCAATGGTCTTCAAATACAACATACCTGTGTTTGGTCACATTTACTGAACATGGATATAGTTTTTATTTGTGGTGGTTTTCAACTTTATAAAAATATGACAGTACGCTTAAAGAATTTTTTATATAGGTTGGATCAACAAAAAATTGCTTTAGGTGGTTTATGTACAGGCGCTTATGTATTAGCGAAAGCCAATCTACTAAATGGCTTTCGTGCTAGCCTTCATTGGGAAAATAGCTTAGCGGCACAAGAAGAGTTTCCATTAGTACAGTTTACCCCACATATTTTTACCATTGATGCGAACCGTTTTACCTGTTCTGGTGGGCTTGCAGCGATTGATTTAGGCTTGGCACTTGTTGAAATACACTATCCAAATATTGCTAAAAGAATCTGTGAGCAATTTATTGTTCATCAAGTGCGTGAGAGCAATGAAATTCAACATCAACCTATTGCTGAACATAAGAAAAAACTTGATTTTCAGATTCAAGAAGTATTGCGCTTAATGGAAAATAATATTAATGAGCCTTTAACTATTGCTGAAATTGCACAGCATGTAAAAATTCAACCGCGTACTTTAGAGCGCTTGTTTAAAATGAGTCTACAATTGGCTCCAAAAGAATATTATTTAAAACTAAGACTCACCTATGCACAGAATCTACTTAAACAGTCTACGTTAAACATTTCAAATATTGCTTTGGCATGTGGTTTTTGTAATGTATCTAGTTTTACTAAAGCCTATAAAGCTTTTTTTAACTATTCCCCCAAATTTGAACGTAACATTCTGGATTTTGCTCATTAGTGTTTTTTAGTCTTGTCGGTTTTTGACAACTTTTTGACGCTTTTAGCAAAAATCCCTATTCATATTCTGCATAAGCTTAGCTCATTGATTACATTACATTGATCTAGGAAAATATATGAATACTTTAGTAAATAATTTTGCTGCTTCACAACTACCATCATTATTAACCATTGAAAATGGTGAAAAAGTTTCTGCAACATTTTCATTATCTGAGTATCAAAATAGACAGAGCAAGTTACGCCAACTAATGGAAGAGCTAGAAATTGATCATATTCTATTTAGTTCAATCCATAACATTAACTATTATGCAGACTTTATTTATTGTTCATTTGGGCGCTTCTACGGTCTGGTGGTTAGCCCAGAAAAAGTGGTGACAATTTCAGCAAATATTGATGCTGGGCAACCTTGGCGTCGTACGATTGGCGACTATAACGTAGTTTATACTGACTGGCAGCGTGATAACTATTTTAAAGCGGTTGCACAAGAAATTCCAAATAAAGGCCGTGTAGGAATTGAGTTTGATCATTTACCTTTAGAACGTTTAAACAAGTTAAAAGCAGTTTTACCGAATGTGCAGTTTGTGGATATTAGTTCCGCATGCATGAAGCTACGCATGATTAAATCTGCTGAAGAAATTGCACATATCACCCAAGGTGCTGCAGTATGTGATATTGGTGGTTTTGCAGTGACTGCAGCAATTCGTGAAGGTGTGCCAGAGCATGAAGTGGCTTTAGCCTCTACTCAATCCATGGTACGTGAAATTGCCAAACGTTTTCCAAACTCTGAACTCATGGATACGTGGACTTGGTTTCAATCAGGCATTAATACGGATGGTGCACATAATCCTGTTACAACCCGCCAAGTCCAAAAAGGTGATATTTTAAGTTTAAACTGCTTTTCTATGATTGCTGGCTATTATATAGCTTTAGAGCGTACACAGTTCTTTGATCACTGTGATGATGCTTCATTACGAATTTGGGAGGCGAATGTCAAGGTGCATGAAGCTGGCTTAAAACTCATTCGCCCAGGTGCACGTTGCAGTGATATTGCTAAAGAGTTAAATGAAATTTTCTATGAAGAAGGTTTATTGCAGTACCGCACATTTGGTTATGGACATTCCTTTGGTGTGTTATCACATTATTACGGTCGTGAAGCCGGTTTAGAATTACGTGAAGATATTGATACGGTGATAGAACCAGGCATGGTGATTTCAATGGAACCTATGATTATGATTCCGCAAGGAATGGCTGGGGCTGGTGGTTACCGTGAACATGATATCTTGGTCGTTACAGAATCAGGAAATGAAAATATTACCAAATTCCCATATGGTCCAGAACATAACATTATCAAATAAAAGATTTTAAATAGGCACTCTGAAAATGAGTGCCTATTTAATTAGGAGTAAATAGAATGAAAAACAATCATCAAATAGAGCAAAAAAATACTTTAAGACGTGTTGCTAGCGCCAGCTTTATTGGTAATTTTGTGGAGTGGTTTGATTATGCTGCATATGGTTTTTTGGCAACAGTTATTGCAGTGGTTTTTTTCCCGAAAAGTGACTCTTTAACAGCATTAATGGCTACATATGCGATCTTTGCAATTTCATTTATTTTTCGTCCATTAGGCGGTATTTTTTTGGGGCATGTTGGGGATAAATTTGGTCGAAAAAATGCACTATCGTGGTCGATTATATTAATGACACTGGCTACGGTATGTATTGCACTGTTACCAAGTTATCAAAGTATCGGTATTTTTGCACCGATTATGTTATTAATATTCCGGATGATCCAAGGCTTATCCGCTTCAGGTGAATATGCTGGTGCAGCAAATTTTCTTGCAGAATACGCCCCTAAGGGAAAAAGAGGACTTTATACCAGTTTAGTTCCTGCAAGTACTGCAACGGGTTTACTACTCGGCTCTTTAATGGCAGCGGCGATGTTCGCTTTCATGTCAGAGGCGTTTTTACACGAATATGGTTGGAGAATTCCATTTTTATTGGCAGCACCAATAGGTTTAATCGGGTATTATATCCGTGTAAAGTTAGAAGAAACCCCAGAGTTTTTAGAACATCAAAAAAATAGCAACAAAGAAATTTTTCCAATCAAAGCCTTATTTACTCAGTATCAACCAGCACTTTTTAAAGCATTTGCAGTTGCATCTTTAAATGCCACCGCCTTCTATCTTATTTTTAGTTATATGCCAAATTATTTAGCTACAGAGTTAGGTGTAAATAAATCCAAAGCCTTTATATCAGGGTCAATTTCATTGCTATTTTATATTGCTGTAGTTTTTGTGATGGGCAAATATTCAGATCGAATTGGACGTAAGAAAATGTTGCTTTGGGCAGGTCTAAGCTTTATCGTACTGACTGTACCCTTGTTCTACTTACTTTCAACTGCCAGTTTTATTGAAATGGTGATCATTCAGCTCGTGTTCTGCACATTATTAGCAATGAACGATGGGAGCTTACCTGCATATTTAACAGAACAATTCCCTATACAAGTGCGCTATACCGGTTTTGCCTTTAGTTTTAATACTGCTAATGCACTATTAGGTGGAACAGTTCCTTTCGTTGCAACCTGGTTAATTCAACAAACAGCTAATACCTTAGCACCTAGTATCTTATTAGTTATAGTTGCAATTTTTGCAAGTATAGCTTTATTAGAAAGGAAATCACATCATTTAATCAATGCTAAGGCTTAATAGGAATAGGTTATGCTTTTAAATGCTCTCCCTACACTCAATAGAAATATATCTACTTTAATTGGTCTTACAGCCGTCATATTTTGGAGTACAAATGTAGGCTTAATGCGTAGTGTCAGTGAGAGCTTTGGAGCTGTAGCTGGTGCTGCTCTAATTTACAGTGTCGCATCCATGATTTTAGTTTTCATGGTTGGTATGCCTAAGTTTTCTACCATCCCAAAATCCTATTTATGGTGGGGAAGCCTTTTATTTGTTGCTTATGAATTATGTTTTGCCCTTTCTATTGGCTATGCGCAAAACAGTAGACAAGCAATCGAAGTTGGCATGATTAATTATCTATGGCCAACATTTACTCTACTATTCGCAATTATTTTTAACAACGTTAAGGCCAATATTTTAATTATTCCTGGCTGCATATTCGCTTTAGTTGGAATTTGTTGGGTACTAGGAGGAGATACTGGATTTGATTTTTTTCAGATATTTACTAATTTAAAAGCTAATCCTCTTAGTTATGGTTTAGCTTTTGCTGCTGCTATTTTGTGGGCTGCATATTGTTCTGTGACAGTAAAAACATCTCAGGGTAAAAATCTAGTCACTATATTTTTTGCCTTGACTGGAGTTGTACTATGGATCAAATACCTTCTCATGAGTGGGTCAGCTCTTAATTTTACTTATGACAATACACTCACTCTGATTATGGCAGCTGGTGCTTTAGGTTTGGGATATGGTGCTTGGAATATTGGAATTATTTCAGGGAACATGACGTTAATGGCTGGAGCTTCTTATTTTATTCCCGTGTTATCAGCTTTGTTTGCGGCATTAATTCTAAGTACGTCCTTATCTTTTATCTTTTGGCAAGGTGTTGCAATGGTGACAGCAGGAGCAGTTTTGTGTTGGTTAGCGACTCGAAAGAAACAAATTATTTAGAGTTATACTAAAATTAACATACTAGACTTTAAGCGAAGTCAAGATATTGAAACTGTTTATCTATTAAGGCGTGTCCTCATTTGAAAAATTGATTTTAAAGATTTAAAAGAATGATTTAACCTCTTTTTATTTGTATATTTTTCAATGGCACGAACTCTACTCACCGATGATATTTGACAACAAATCCAGTCTACGATGCAATTTCATGGTTGTTATTGTTCAAAGAACAGTAGAAATATCATGGAAGCCATCTTATGGAAATTATGTACAGATGCAACATGGCGTGATTCCTGAAGAATTTTGTCCTTGGAAAACAGCATATAACCGCTTTAATCGTTGGGCGAGTAAGGGCTTGTGGGGTAAATTTTTTTAAACTATGAGGCGTATTGGATCAAGAATGGGTATTCATTGAGGGAAGCTACATACGCGCGCATCAGCATGCAAGTGGAGCTCGGCACGGTTTCAAGCGAGCAATTGGACGGTCTAGAGGTGAAAGAACCACAAAAATTCATCTTGCAACCGACGCGAATGGATTACCGATTGATTTTAAAATCACTGGAGGTGAACTCTATGACAGCCAAGTTGCGGAGCAGTTGATTGGTGAGGCAGATTATCTGATTGCAGATAAAGGTTATGATTCGGAAAAAATTAGGACATTGCCAAGAAAGCAAAATATTGTGCCGATCATCCCAATGAAATCAAATAGTAAGAGAGAAAATAAAGAATTTGATCGGTATTTATATCCTTTAAGTCATCTAGTTGAAAATGTCTTTGCGAGATTAAAACATTTCCGAGCGATAGCGACCCGATTTGATAAGCTTGCACGAAATTATCAGTCTATGATTTACATTGCTTGCATGTTAATTTGGTGCAAAGCCAAATGAGGACATGCCCTAGACATCAGACCTCCTTATTTTTTAGTTTTTATACTATAGTGCCCCATAGTATAAAAAAGCAATATTTTTTTATAAATCGAAAAATCAAAAGGGTCTTTAGCGAAAATTTTCTGTCTCTATTTTTAATTTTTTTAAATAAACATAGTAGAGCTTATGCGAAAGTCACAAAAAAATGGGAGCTAAAGCTCCCATTTTTTTTATTTTGGCTCATGTTCTTTGTAATGCTATGCTGTGACCTTTTAGAATTATGTTTCCAACTTTTAGCCAGTTTGTAGATATTTTGAACGTATCACACCTTAAAAATACTACCGATAGTTTAGATTAAAAATGCCTTTACAGACTGTACTAGACTATTTTTAGTAAGCGGATGATATTTATTATTCATTATTTAGGAATTATTAAATCCTATAAATATCATTTATTGGATTATTTTACTTTGGTACTGTGCATATCATCCCCCAGTTAAGAATAAGGAACAACTATGAATAAGATGATGAATGCTCTTATCCTAGAAAATTTTGGTGATCATGAATTTAAACGTGTAGAACTGCCTATACCTCAACCAGAGGCTGGGCAAGTTCTAGTACGTATTCATGCTAGTGGTGTAAACCCTATTGATTATAAAATTCGTCTTGGTGAAGCACCATATGCTATGCCAGAGCTTCCTGCCGTGTTGGGAACGGATATGGCTGGGGTTGTAACTGCTGTTGGTGAAGGTGTCACCCACTTCAACGTCGGAGATGAAGTTTACGGTCTGATAGGTGGCGTTCGTGGTATTCAAGGCTCTTTAGCAGAATATGTTGTAGCAGATGCTGATCTGATCGCATTAAAGCCACGGAATATCTCTATGCGCGAGGCAGCAGTACTACCATTGACATTCCTCACCGCTTGGGAAGGTTTAGTGGATAATGCGAAGGTCCAACCAGGGCAAACTGTACTGGTTCAGGGTGGTGCTGGTGGCGTTGGTTATATGGTTGTTCAGCTTGCAAAAGCACTTGATGCAAATGTTTGGGCGACTGGTCGTACAGCTGATCAATCACTGATTTCAGAACTCGGTGCAACACCTCTCGATTACACAACAGCATCTTCCGATGACATTATTGCTGCAAGCCCTGAGGGTCAAGGTTTTAACATTGTTTACGACACTGTGGGTGGTCCAGTACTCGAAGCTTCACTTTCCATGACAACTCACTATGGCCACATTACCAGCTGTGCTGCATTTGGTAATCATAATTTAGCGAGTTCATCTCTACGGTGTGCCACAGTGTCTGGCGTATTCGTCCTAATGCCGATGTTAACAGGCAATCGCCGTGCTCATCATGGTGATATCCTTAAGATCGCGACTCGTCTCGTTGAGGAAGGTAAACTGCGTCCTATTGTTGATCCTCGTCATTTTACTCTAGACCAAGCGATTGAGGCTCATGATGCTGTTCAAGATCGCTCTGCCAATATTAAGGTCGTGATTGATGTCATTTAACGCACTTCAGGCCAAGACTTGGCGCTTCAATAGTATTGGAGATACAGATGTTCTGACATTAGAAACACTTCCTGTTGCTTTACCAGCAGCAGGAGAAGTTCTAATCCAGATGAAAACGATCGGACTCAACCGGGCTGATGTAATGTTTCGGCGTGGTACTTATATTCAAAAGGCAGTATTCCCTTCTCGTCTGGGATATGAGGGAGCAGGCATAGTTCTGGCAATAGGTGAAGGTGTACGCCAATTTTCTCCAGGAGATGCAGTATCGATTCTTCCGACTGACAATCTAGCCAAATATGGGACATATGCGGACAAACTTCTGATTCCAGAAACTTTTTTAGTTCACAAACCCGATAGTTTAAGCTGGGAAGAAGCTTCTTCAATCTGGATGCAGTATTTGACGGCTTGGGGTGGTGTAATCAATGCTGGTGGAGTTTCGAAAGGAAAAACGATCTTGATCACAGCAGCTTCAAGTAGCGTAGGACTAGCTGCGATACAGATAGCTGAAGCAGCGGGTGCTAAGGTCATTGCAAGTACACAGACGATAGAGAAAAAGCAACGTTTACTGGATCTCGGTGTTAAAAATGTTATAGCCACTGAAGATGAACCAGATTTGTATGAGGCGCTTGTTTTACGTTTAGGTGGAGAACATCTTGATGTCGCCTTCGATGCTGTAGGAGGGCCTCATATTGAACAGATTGCAAAAGCGATGTCTGTAGGAGGAACTATGGTTATGCATGGTGCACTTAGCCCTGAGATCACACCATTTCCCCTTAAAGTTGCATTACGCAAGAGCTTAACCATGCGAGGTTTTTTGTTCCTTGAGGTTCTCCATGATCCTGTTCTAAGGGAGCAAGCCAGACGATTTATTCTTAGCAGTATAGGTGCAGGATATCTTCGTCCAGTGATCGACTGTTGCTTTAACTTTGAGGACATGCATGACGCTCAGCGCTATCTTGAATCAAATCAGCAAATAGGAAAAATTGTAGTTACTCTAAATACATGATGGTCTTATCTGATTTCTACTTTCTAGAAAAAAGTTAGTTCCATCTGATTCAGGTTTCTATATGGCCCAACACTTCCGCTAAGTAATCAAACAATGCTCGGATTCGCAAAGGTGTCGGGCCCCGCTGTGGACGATATAAATACAGGCGCCAAACGGGAGAGGTTTCCTTATGAAGTATCTGAATGAGCTTACCACTCCTAAGCCACGGCAAAACTAGAAATCCAGGCATGTGTCCGAATCCAACTCCAGCGAGAATAGCTTGAAATTCAGCTTCTAGATCATCTGTAATAAAACGAGGCTTTGATGGCGTGAAGCTTCGACTTTCGGTGAATGTCCATGGCCAGTAACGCCCTGTTTTATGATCGAATAGTGCTGTTAGAGGGTATTTATCAAGGTCAATAATTTTTTTAGGCATTCCGACCTTATCAATTAACTCTGGCGTACCCACAGAATAAAAGTTCACTTTAGCCAATTCCCTTGCCACATATCGATTGTCCGGCAAAAATCCAAATCTGATCCCGATATCTATCCGCTCATCGATCACATCCGAGTGTGAATCTGTTAGCACACAATCCACGACAATATCTGGATAACGTGTGGCAAATTCTGCTAGTGCGGGTACTACCAATTTGCGCCCTAACACAGACGACACAGTAAGACGGACAGTCCCATGCATTTCATCTCGTTTTTCCTTGGTGTCTTTTACAAACAAAGCATCGATCGATCCCACCGCAGAGCCTGTAAATTATTTTGTGTAAGTTCCATTTTTTATAAATGATCTTTTAATCGATCATCGAACTGAATCGTAAACCAATTCATTGCTAAACGCCAATTTTGAATTGGCATCGTCCATTTCTTCGC
>NZ_JANBNX010000038.1:0-27217 GCF_035615275.1 Acinetobacter sp. IK23 | reverse complement strand
ACCTTTAGCCAATTCGGCAGCCATACTTTTGATTGTTGCTTCATCCATGTGAAGTACCTTTTGTAATTATCCTCTGAAGGATAAATGAAAATTAAGTACTTACACAAAATTTAGAACAGTCCCGAAACTAATAAACTACTCACATTAACTCCATTATATATAATAGTTTATGAATTATGCGGAGTGTGTAAGTCTAAGTCTAGAAACTTTATTTAACATAAAATCTCATATGCGAAATTCTTGAAGTTTCCTTTTAGCATCAATATTTAGACAAAGCCGTTTCAGGATTCAACGCACTGAAACGGCTTTCATTAAATCAATTTAATTAAAGTATTAAATCCCATATTTCTCGCGATAAGCTTGCATATTTGCTAGCGCTTCTTTTTCGCCTTTCGCCTCTAAATAATCCATTAAATCTTTCATGGTAATGAGTGCGTGCACAGGAATTTCTAATTCTTTTTGCACTTCTTGAATTGCAGAGAGCTCACCTTGACCACGTTCTTGACGATCTAATGCTACCAACACACCTGCGATAGTTGCGCCAGCGTTTTTCAAAATCGTTACGACTTCACGAATCGCTGTACCTGCGGTAATTACGTCATCAATAATCCAGACTTTTTTACCTTCAACCGCAGCACCAACTAAAACACCGCCTTCACCATGATCTTTCGCTTCTTTACGGTTAAAGCCCCATGGCACACTCTTATTATGTGTTTGCGACAAAGCAACAGCAGTCGCCGCTACAAATGGGATACCCTTGTACGCTGGTCCAAAAATCACATCAACATTTTCACATTGTGTTAATTTATCGGCATAGCCTTGTGCTAAAAGAGATAAAGCTTCACCATCGTTGAGTAGGCCTGCATTAAAAAAATAAGGACTCACACGTCCAGATTTTAAAGTAAACTCACCAAATTTAAGCACACCGCGTGATAATGCGAGTTCGATAAATGCTTGCGGGTTAAATGACACAGGCGTTGTCATGAGGTGCTCCAAATTCACAATTGAGGTTAAATTTTCGCATGATACCAAAGGATCAGTATCCAAGTGATGTAAAAATTCTTCGAGTCGTTTCCATTAACGTAAATGGCTTACGTTCTTCAGTAACGAAAGGCTTACTTGAATGGTTAGAACAATCCGATGCCGATGTCGTATGTATGCAGGAAAGCCGCATTACCCATGAACAATGGACTGAAAAATTTAGACCCGAAGGATGGCATACCCATCTGTTTCCAGCAGAGCGTGCAGGCTATGCAGGTACTGCAATTTATAGCCGCTTACCCTTTGTCTCTATTAAAGATGGTTTAGGGTTTGAATTGGCCGATAGTCAAGGCCGCTTCATTTCTGCCGAATTCGATTTAGGTTTGTCACATCCCGTACATATTGCATCATTATACTTACCTTCGGGCTCAAGTGGTGAAGAAGCGCAGGCACGTAAAGATTTATTTTTAGGTGAATACGCAAAAATCTTAAAACAATGGCGTGATGAAAATAAATCCATCATTATTTGTGGCGATTACAATATTGTTCATAAACGAATTGATATAAAAAACTGGTCTGGCAACCAAAAGTCGTCTGGCTGTTTACCACATGAGCGTGCATGGCTTGACCATATTTATGATGAACTTGGCTATGTAGACACTTTCCGTGTGGTAAGAACAGAAGCCGAGTTGTATTCATGGTGGTCAAATCGCGGTCAAGCGCGTGCGAAAAATGTAGGTTGGCGTATTGACTATCAAGCTTGTTCACCAGACTGGAGAACACGTACAACAAACGCATGGGTCTATAAAGATCAATGGTTTAGTGACCATGCTCCAGTTATTGTTGACTATAAAATTCAAGAATAAGTGAACACATGTTCACTTACATTGTCGTTTTTGCTTACAGCACATGTCGTTTTTGAGTATTTTTCTTACACACGTTTAACGGCATTATAGCCCCACGGCACAGGGAAGCAGTCAGGATGACGCAAAAGGATAGGACGCCGTAGGAAGATAAAATAAACTTATGATAAGTTTATTTGCAAGGATGTGACATTGGACGTTGAAATGAGACCCGCATGATCAGGATGATTAAATGCGGGTTTTCTCTTTTCTATCTCTTATTTTTTGCGCTAAGTTCTTTTAGTTTTCTAGATTCTTCTTGTTGGGCTCATTATTGCCTCGTCTTATGACAGTAACATGACATTGTTTATTGTTTTAATCATTATTTTTCATTTGTTTTAAAACTATCTGTATAAAGTAGTCCTCAAAAGCATTTTGGGTTAGGCTGTGTGTTCTTTCTTTTTGACATGGTCCGATAAAATGTTAAAAATTTATGGTATTAAAAACTGTAATTCAATGAAAAAAGCATTTGATGCCTTACAAGCAAAAGGTTTGAGCTACGAATTTCACGATTATAAAAAACAAGGAATCGATGCCGACACCCTCAAAATCTGGTTAAAAGAAATAGGACAAGATACTGTTCTCAATAAAAAAGGAACCACGTGGAGAAAACTATCTGAAGATGAACAGACGCGTGCATTAAGCAGTGAAGATCATCTTATTGAAGCTTTAATTGCTCAACCAAGCTTAATTAAACGACCAGTTCTACAGACGTCTAAAGGTTTTCTGGTAGGTTTTGATGAAACTGCCTATCAAAATCTAAGTGCATAAAAAAACGAGCCATTTGGCTCGTTTTTTTATTTACAGATTTAGTTCGCTCGAATCCATGTTTGGTTACGGCCTAATGCTGACACACCAATATAACCGCGCAATTTAAGCTTTTTACCGCCCTCGGCCAACTCACCTTTTAATTTATAAGTTTTGCCAGATTTAGGGTCTAAAATTGTACCGTTTTCATAACTGGTGCCACCTACATTTTTTAGATTATGTACAATGGTCACACCTTTAAGCGGTTTGTTTTTATACGGCCCTTCACATTTTGTACAGGAGTTTTCTTCACCTGGTGTCAAAATGTTTTGAATGGTTGCAGTTAAGGTTCCATCCTTCTGTTCCGTAAACTTTACTACGGCTTTGGGCTTATTGGTTTGGTCATCAATCGTTTTCCATACCGTTCCATTGAGTGGATCAGCCGCATTTGCAAATGCAGCCATACCAACAAGTCCTAAAGCTAAAGCAATCTTTTTCATTTTTGTAATATCCTTGGGTCTTTCAAGACTTCAGTATTCAAAACTCGCAACGATATTGCAATTTTTGAATGTGACTGTTTCGTGTAACCTTGTAACCTTGAAAAATAAAATTTATAGGGAAACAAGTTATTAACATAAGCGGATACTATATGAATATACCAAACGTTTTAAAATATTATTTAACTGAAACATTTCTAAAAACAGCGATTCGCAAACCAAGTCAGTTGAATTTACCTCCAACTGCCCTGCGCCCGATGCTTGAACAACTTTGCCGAGCATTTCCAAAACAAAAAAACGTAACTGTTCGTCCGATTCGACTTGCTGGTGTAAAGGGTGAAGAGATTAAAGCTCAGGATTCAGCGACGCAGCTTATTTTTCATATTCACGGCGGAGCTTTTTTTCTAGGGAGTGTGAAAACCCATCATGCATTCATGACGGATTTAGCGGCCCGTACTCAAATGCAAATTATTCACGTGGACTATCCTCTTGCTCCTGAGCACCCATACCCTGAAGCGATTGAGGCATTATATGATGTATATCAAGCGTTATTAGTTCAAGGTATTCAGCCCAAAGATATTATTTTATCGGGTGACTCATGTGGGGCCAATTTAGCTTTAGCACTTTGCTTGCGCTTAAAAGAACAACCTGAACTGATGCCAAGTGGTTTAATTTTATTGTCTCCTTTTTTAGATTTAACCCTAACCAGTGAATCTTTAAGATTTAACCAAAAACATGATGCCCTACTTTCTTTTGAAGCCCTGCAAATCGGTATTCAACATTATATTGGCAATCATATTGGAGCAGATGACCCACGTGTTTCACCTATTTTTGATAACTTAGCAGGTTTACCGCCAACATTAGTACAGGTGGGTTCTAAAGAAATTTTATTAGACGACGCGAAGCGCTTTAGAGAAAAAGCTGAAGAAGCAGGTGTCAAAGTACATTTTAAACTTTACACAGGCATGTGGCATAACTTCCAGATGTTTAATGCTTGGTTTGAAGAAGCAAAACAAGCGATGGCAGATATTGCCGAGTTTGCACATGAACTCGACAAAACTTAATTGAAATAAATGAAGTGACAAGTTTTAAATACTTTTCACTTCATTTTTTATAAAAACCCTAATCTTAAGGTTTAATAATTGAATCATGATATGTTTAGGTTATGAATCATTCCAACTCTCCCATTTTAGGATGATCTGAAGAGGAAACATCTCTATTTAGGAGTTCATATATTATTATGAAAATTCGTTTCATCACTTATTCTATAAATAAAATAAAACAGGTGGTTCTCGAATTCATCCATAACAACCATATTATTAATTGGACGCCTTTAGAAAAAAGTGCACTGATGCTTACACTTGCATGTGCAATGAATTTCAGTTGGATTTTATGGAAAGCTTATATTTTAATAACGCCTAGCATTTGGCAATGGGCAAATTTACCGCTCGTAGAGTCACAACTCTGGCTGAATTTATTGACCTTATTTTTATTGGCACTACTGATTATTCCTTGTTATCGCTACAAAGACCAAGAGCGGGCTCAAAAAATTGTTCCTTTGGTTAGCGTACAAGTCTTCATGCTTATGCTGTGTCATGATGGATATTTAATTGGTAGTATCAGCCCCGCCACAATGGTTGGATATGTAGGCACTATTGGTGTAGGTCTGGTTTTATTTGAAAGAAAAATTGTTTATAGCGCCTTTATACCAGCAACAATTATTTTAGCAATATGTACTTATTTAAGTATGAATGGCGTTATTCCCTACGCTCCTTTATTTAACTTCACCATAATTCGACACGCCCAAACCAATCCATTTTGGTTAGGGAGCATGCTATTTTTTATTATGCCGATTTTAGTCGCCTGCCTTATTTTATTTGAAATATTACTGACCCAGTGGCGACAACGAGAAACTTATATTCAGCGCTTAAGCCAAATTGATCCATTAACTAATGTATTAAATAGACGCAGTTTAAATACCCATCTTGAAGCACTTCACGAGCAACAATTCGATTATGCTTTAGTCCTTCTCGACATAGACCATTTTAAAAAAATTAATGATGTCTATGGGCATCATCAGGGTGATCAGGTCTTAATTAAAATTGCTCAATGCTTGTCTGAGAACTTGCGTAATGAAGACATTATTGGTCGATTTGGTGGAGAAGAATTTATTTTATTACTCCCCCATACCGATATTACTCAAGCGGAAAAAATTGCAGAGCGTTGCCGACTTGCCTTACAAGAGCTTTCTATTTTCAACAATCAAAATATTCAGATTCATGTAAGTGCAAGTTTTGGAATTAGTAGTTCCGCTTTTGCAAACGATCCCTACCTCGTCATTCGACAGGCCGATGAAGCACTTTATGCGGTAAAGGCTTCAGGGCGCAATCAAGTGCGCACTTTTCACCAATTACCACATATAGAGTCAATTTAACTATTTAGCCTTCGATAAACTTGCGAGCTGTTGCAACAGCTCTTGCTGACTAAATGCACCAGTTAAACGTAAAGAACGTATTTCTTGTTGATGCTCATTTAAAAACAGATAAGTTGGTGGCCCTAAAATACTCCACTGCTTGAGTAGAGCCTCATGTGAATGGTCATAATGACTCAAATCAAGCTTAATGAGATAGTAAGGCGCAAGAGCTGACTGAATTTCTGGTGCTTTTAAAATACGATGCTCAATAGGCTGACAAGCCACACACCAGTCTGCATAGACATCAACGACAATAGCCCGATCAGCAGGCGCTGCTGCTAAAATTTTCTGAAAGTCTGCTGCTGTTGTCGCAATGTGCCATTCAGCCATATGGTCGGAACTTTGCAAACTGCGATTTTGTATGTGTTGATACTGATTATAGGCAACAAACGGAGTAACCAATAAAAGCAGAAGCGCATAGAGCCACTGTAACTGCCCTTTTTTCCAAAAGAACTGATAAAGTGCGTAGGCAATAAAAGCGAGGCCTAGCAATAAACTAAGCACTTGCATGCCCCAATCTGGCAATAAAGAACGAATAAAATAAAGACTTAGACCCAACATCAGAAAAGCAAAAATTACTTTAATCTGATGCATCCAGTCGCCAGCTTTAGGTAAAAATCTTGCGCCTAAAACACTAGCGATGAGTAAAGGAATCCCCATTCCAAAACCTAAACAAAATAAAAGCAAAGCACCTTGCCATTGATTTTGGGTTTGAGAAATAAATAGTAAAGTTCCAGCCAAAGGTGCGGTCATACATGGACCAACTAATAGCGCAGAAACTACGCCCATGACTCCTGCACCAACTAAAGTACCACCTTGTTGCATAGACTGAATGCGATCAAGTCGATTTAACCATGTTTGCGGTAAACGAATCTCAAACAACCCAAACAGATTTAGGGCAAAAACCACAAATAACAAACTAAACGCGATAAGCGTGGCGGGCTGTTGCAACCAACGTTGGAAATTTAGGCCTGCTGAAGAAGCAATTAAACCTAGACCTGCATAAACCAATGCCATACTACATACAAAAGTAAGTGCAATAGTCCAAGCCTTTAAACCTTTATGCTCTCGAATAATTAATGAAGTTAAAATCGGCAACATGGGTAAAGAGCATGGTGTAAATGCGAGCAACATGCCTAAGCCTAAAAATAATAAAACACCATACCAAAGCGAGTGTTCAATTAATTTCGCCGACCAAATCTGGTCTTCTGCAATTTGTGGAGTAGTCGCATCTGCTTTAGTTTCTGAACTTGTCTGATTAGTTAGAGTTTCTTGAGACGATGCTTGTGTATTTGCCAAATCTAATAAGCGTTTCGGTGCTGCCCCTGCTTGGTTTTGCACACTAACCAATCCATCTGCATCGGTTTGAAACTCGATGGTTTGGGGTGGATAACAAATACGGTCTTTGGCACAGCCCTGCCAAGTTACAGTGTAGTGCTCTGAAGGCTTGGTTTTAATCTGGAAATTGATTTGATGATAATAAACCTGACTTTGCCCATAGTTCTCATCATATTGAGAAACTGCCTTAGGCAAATTCAAAGTTAAAGGTTGAGTACCCTGTTGTACGATAAATTTATGCTGATACAAATAATAGTTCGGCTGAATCTGCCACGATAATTTCGCAGTATGCGATTGTGGCGACTCAACCGAAAATGAAAAAGCCTGTTCTGGTGAAAGTAGCTTATCTTCTGCAAAAACAAACTGACTGAATACCAACGTAGCCGCAGCTAGAAAATAAATAATTCCCTGAGAAAAAAGCTTTTTCATTAACATCTATTCAAGTTAGTTTTATCAGAATAAGAATGCCATACCCAAGCCACCGCGGTAGCCTTTATATTGACCATCTAGATCTACTCCAACACTTGCATCAAGCTGAGTACGCTTATTAACTGCATAAACTAAACCTGTGCCTAGGCTATATTGATAGTCTTCGCTTTCAGCTTTACGATATACAAACTCAGAATAACCAGAAAGTTTGCCGGCAATTTTATAGTTGATGGTTGGAATAGCAGTCACAGCCCAGTTGCTGTTTTGCACTTCGTAACGCATGGTAATTGCTGTATTGATCAAATCATTATATTGATAAGCCACTGCCGAACTTAAACTATAAATATCGTCATGTGCAGTAAATTCATCATTACCTGTTGCAATAAGCGCTTGAGCCAATACAGCCATTGTTAAATTTTCATCATTTAAATCAATCGCTTTTTTTAAGCCGATGCTTACATCACCTAAACCAGAGGTATCTGTCTTTTTACCTGCGCGTTTAGTTTGAGTCCAAGCCGGACCTTGCCAACCTAATTGTAATTCTAGGTCTTTAGCCAAACCTGTACGGAATAACATATCTTCATTGACGGTTACGGTCTTTTCTCTTACACCATCAACATTTGATTCTGTATAAGTTGCACTTGGTAAGCCTTGTTCCCAAGCTAACTGCCCTACTGGAGTGATGCCTGTTCCAAAGCCTGAACCAGGACGGTCAAACGAGAACTCAGCAGCAAAAGTACTTCCTGCGGCAACAGTGGTCAGAGCAAAAGTTAAAATTTGAAATGTTCTCATTCTATTATCCAATCAAGTAGTTAGTTCTTTTGACATTTTTGCCCCATGATGGCGCAACAATTCTAATGTTTCACGCTCTTCTTGAAGCGCTTCTGACCAATCTATTTCATCAAAATCACAATCAAAGAACAACTGGCTGATTGAAGATAAAATGGTAAGTCCTTCTTCATCACGTGTATTTGGGTCAACTTTTTCATCAAGTAAACGTTGAACCGCTGGTGCGCATGCCGAACTTGCCGCATCCCATAGTGGGCCATAAAATTCTTCTGCATCCCAAAGATGAACATTTGCTTTAGCTTGGATTAAGGCATCAAGGATATCGAGATAAACTTGTAATGCGTCTTGTTTTTCTTGTTTTGATAAAGGAGTACCCGCTTCATAAGCTTCTGAAACGTCTTCCCACCATTTAAAAATTCCATCACAGATAATTGACACGGGTGGCCCTTGTTCCGGATCAATGAAATTCGGATCAAGCCCCTCAGCAAGTAATTTTTGTACTTGCGTAAGTTCTAATTCTTCTATGGCTTGAATTAAAGCCTGCTGCTGGGTGGTTAACATGACCATCTCTCAAAAATATATTAGGGCTATTATGCCTAATCTCTGATAAAGATTTTAGAGGTCAATGCTATTGCATTGCAAACCAAAAGTTGTGAAGAGTTTTTATTCTTGTTTTTAATATTCCATAAAAAAAGCCCCGAAGGGCTTTTTAGCTATTTTTAAGCTTCATCATCAATGAATTCAGGTTGACCACCTCTCGGGTGTTCCTTTTTCTCAAACGTATGTTCAAGGCTGCGTTTTAGTTTTTCAATCGCGCCATGAATTGAAGCATCAATATTTCCTGCTTTATGGTGCACTGCAACTGGTTTTAAACCAGCAGGACGGGCTTCAATCATACAGTGGATATCTTTGTCACCACCTTTGTCCCCATTTTCATCACTAAAATGAACCGAAAAATGCGTAATACGTTCGCTATGACGTTGGAATTCTTGAGTAAGTTCTGCACGTACATAAGTAATTAAACGTTCACTATTATGGATGTTTTTATCTGTGCGGATTTCAATATTCATAAATACCATCCTCTCTTTCTTACTGTGGATCTTTTCTATGCAAAACTTTTTTATGTTGGCATGTTTTAAGCATGCATGAACTGACTTCAATTGTACATTTTGATGGTGTAATGGTTTGTTATCTCCTGACTTAAACGTACTGCTTTTAATTTATTTTGAAGATCTTCATATCTTCAATATCAGTCCATCTATAAAAATATGCAAGCTGATTTTTTAAATTTTTATGAAAAATTGAACAAAAGGAGAGCAATTGTGACCGAATCTTATCTATATGGAGCAGAACTCATTGAGCAGATTCAGAAGTCTCCTTATTCACGTGATTTAATCGGTTATCACGGACAGCCTCCAGAGGTGAAATGGCCCAACAATGCTAAGGTTGCAGTGCAATTTGTCCTGAATTATGAAGAAGGTGGCGAAAAGCATATCGAGCATGGCGATGAGGGTTCGGAACAGTTTTTATCAGAGATTATTGGTGCTGCAAGCTATCCAGCCAAGCATATGTCGATGGACTCTATGTACGAATATGGTTCACGTGCTGGTTTTTGGCGCATTCATAGTGAGTTCCAACGGCGCAAGCTCCCAATGACCATTTTTGGCGTTGCCATGGCGTTGGCGCGCAACCCTTATATCGTCGAAGCGATTAAAGAAGCTGATTATGATGTGGTTTCTCATGGCTACCGATGGCTTCACTATCAAGACACTGACATTGAAGTCGAAAAACAGCATATGAAACAAGCTTTATCTGTTTTAGAAAACTTGTTTAAAAATAAAACTATAGGCTGGTACACCGGACGCGATAGTCCTAATACCCGTCAGTTACTCGCAGAGTTTCCGCAAATACAATACGACTCAGATTATTATGGCGATGATCTACCCTTTTGGACGACCCTTACCAATGAGGCAGGTTCATCCCGTCCGCATTTAATTATTCCTTATACCCTCGAATGTAACGACATGAAGTTCTGTTCACCGGGTGGATTTAATAGCTCAGAGCAGTTTTTTCAATATTTAAAAGATAGTTTTGATGTGTTGTATGCAGAAGGTGAAACTGCACCAAAAATGATGTCGATTGGAATGCATTGCCGTATTTTGGGGCATCCGGGTCGTTTTAAAGCATTACAAAGGTTTCTCGACTATATTGAAATGCACGATCGTGTCTGGGTCTGTCGCCGTCAGGATATAGCAGAGTATTGGTATAAAAATCACATAACTCGATAGTTGATTATTCATTTTGCAAATTCATTAGCGAAATATTAACCACTTTTGGCACTGTTATTGCTAAAACTCTATATCACTATATTGAGTTTAGGAATGACAGTGTTTTTAGCCGAGTTTAACCAAGCCCCACCCGATCAACTCAAGACTCTGTTAAATAACTGCGTCCATATTCCAGCTTGGGCCGAAAAAATCATCTCAGAACGTCCCTACTCATCAACGTCTGTTCTTTTAGGATATGCGGAACAATTGAGCCACACATGGTCATGGGAAGAGATTGAAAATGCTTTAGCAACTCATCCAAAAATTGGTGAACGGCAAGCAAAAAAACAGCTGAATGCAAAAGAACAAAATTTTTCAGCTCAAGAGCAAGCTGGCATTTCCTTAGATGAGCAAACACAACAAGCTCTGCTACAAGGCAATCTCGATTATGAAGAGAAGTTTGGCTTCATTTTTTTAATTAAAGCCGCTGGCCTTAGTAGCGATGAGATTTTAAAAAAACTTAATCAACGTCTTCAAAACAACTTAGCTATAGAAAAAGTCATTGTACATGAGCAACTCGCAGCAATTGCTCTATTACGTCTATCTCAGGAAATACAAGCATGATCAGCACTCATATTTTAGATACAAATTTAGGTAAACCCGCTGCAGAAGTCGAAGTGAAGTTATTTCATGCAGCAACTCATGAACTGATTGCAACCGCAATCACCAATAAAGATGGTCGAGTAAGTGATTTTGGTATCAAAGATTTAACTGAAGGGCCATATCAACTTGAATTTGAAATTGCGCCTTATTTTTCGGCGAAGCAAGTCAAAACTTTTTTCCCGCGTGTTTGCATTCAATTTTTTATAGAAGACATCAAGCAGCACTATCACATTCCACTACTCATTAGCCCGTTTGCTTACTCTACTTATCGTGGTAGCTAACTGAATTAAAATAGGAGAAAAATATGAATGATCGACAAAAGAATGCGATTTCTCCAGAGCATGAATATTTAGGAATCTCGAAAAGTTTTGCTTACGGTTTACAGCATGTGCTGACCATGTATGGTGGTATTGTGGCTCCGCCCCTTATTATTGGAACGGCGGCTGGTTTAAGCTCGGCACAAGTCGGAATGCTCATTGCAGCAGCCCTATTTGTAGGTGGGTTGGCAACACTCATACAAACCATAGGAACCAAATATCTAGGCGCAAAACTACCTTTAGTTCAGGGGGTGTCTTTTGCTGGCGTGGCAACCATGGTCGCCATTATTACCACGGGCGGTGGCCTGCCTGCGGTTTATGGGGCGGTCATTGTAGCCTCTCTAGTTGGACTTTGCCTTGCGCCTTACTTTTCAAAAATCATTCGTTTTTTCCCCCCTGTTGTGACGGGATGCGTCATCACGATTATTGGGCTATCTCTGTTACCCGTTGCGATTCGCTGGATGATGGGTGGTAACGATAAAGCACCCAACTGGGGAAGCGTAGAAAATATTTCTTTGGCCCTACTCACCTTAGGCATTGTGATTATTTTAAACATGCTGCCACAAGCTAGCATTCGTCGCTTATCTATACTATTAGCGATCGTGGCTGGTACCATACTGGCTTACTTTATGGGCTTCGGTGACTTTAGTCAGGTCAGCTCAGGTGCATGGCTGCAATTTCCACATTTCTTTGCATTTGGTTTGCCTACCTTTGAACTGAGTGCCATTTTATCAATGCTCATCGTTACCTTGGTGATTATGACGGAAACTACAGCCGATATTATTGCTGTAGGAGACATTGTAGGAACCGATGTCGATTCTAAACGTATCGCCAATGGTGTTCGTGCAGATATGTTCTCAAGTGCTGTTGCACCTATCTTTGGTTCATTCATGCAAAGTGCTTTTGCTCAAAATGTTGGGTTAGTTGCGATTACAGGCATCAAAAGC
Source organism: Acinetobacter sp. IK23 (assembly GCF_035615275.1). Lineage (NCBI taxonomy): Bacteria > Pseudomonadati > Pseudomonadota > Gammaproteobacteria > Moraxellales > Moraxellaceae > Acinetobacter > Acinetobacter sp. IK23. The sequence goes on along the minus strand of NZ_JANBNX010000038.1, from coordinate 14,867 downwards.
CGTTTTGTTGTGGCTGCAGGCGGTGTCATTCTCATTATTTTGGGGTTATTGCCTGTTATGGGGCGTCTAATTGCAGCAATCCCTATGCCTGTACTTGGTGGTGCAGGTCTGGTCTTATTTGGGTCAGTTGCAGCGAGCGGAATTCGCACTTTAGCAAAAATAAATTATAACGATCAGAAAAATTTGATCATTGTCGCGACTGCTTTATCGGCAGGAATGATCCCAATTATTAACCATGAGTTTTATGCACATTTTCCAGTTTGGGTACAAACTTTGTTCCATTCGGGTATTAGTTCGACTTGTATCTTTGCTATCTTATTGAATTTATTATTTAATCATTTGCCTTCATTTCGTAGCTCATCTACTCCTCATTTGAGCCAAACCATAAATACTAGAAATACACATTAATAGATTAGTTTTTAGCGCCCCACTTCGGTGGGCCTTTTTTTAACCGTTGATCAAATTTGGCTTCATTTTTGCTTAAGACCCTGTATCCTTAGCGTGCTTTATTTGGGGGGAGATCATTTAAATGCAATTAAAGCAACTTGCGGCGACTTGTGCCTTGTTATCTGCAACTGCCATGGTTCAGGCAAAACCAATTTGGCAAGATTTTAGCGTGACTGGACTTTATGGTGAAAACTATGAAGTTGTAGACGACAAAGAAACTACGATTACTTTGGAATATGCTGCAAAAGTTAAATATGCTGATGTGTTTTTCTTCATGGACCGTATGCGGGGTGAAGACGATCATAAAAGTACATATTTTGAGTTATCACCACGTTTAAGCTTGGGCGAAGTGTCTGGCAAAAAACTAGCTTATGGCCCAATTAAAGATGTACTCATTAGTACCACTTGGGAAAGTAACAGCGAAAACGGCAATAACTTTGATAATTTCTTATATGGTTTTGCTGTTGATTTAGATATTCCATATTTTAAATATGCGAATTTAAACTTCTACCGTGCAAATAATGAGAAAACTGACGACGATTATCAAATGACTTTCGTTTATGGTATTCCATTTAACATTGCATCTGAAGAATTCTTGGTTGATGGCTTCCTAGATTGGTCAACTGCTGAAGGTGACCATGCTAGCGAGTTAAACTGGACAACTCAGTGGAAATGGAATGTAGGTAAACACATTTCTCCTGACACACGTCTATACCTCGGTATCGAACACTCTGTATGGAATAATAAATTTGGTCTACAAGGCCGAGATGAAAATAACGTGAGTGCTTTGGTTAAATATCACTTCTAAAATTTTTATTTAGAAGCTTAAAACAGCAAGGAAAAAATCCTTGCTGTTTTTGTTTTAGTCGAGTGGATTACCCACAATGTTACTAATAATCCCCTGCATAATATGTCCGCCTTGTTCACGGCGTAATTCTGCATACCAAGCTTGGGTCACAGTTTCATCTTTCATATGGGTCACATCACAACGTTTACGGGCACGAAGAACCAACTCATTGGCCCGTTCATTACGCTTGTTTTGATAACGACGTAAAGCGTCCTCTAAACCCAAAGTATTTATTTGCAAAGAACGCGCTAAATAAATCGCATCTTCCATGGCTTGGCAGCCACCTTGTCCAATATCAGGTGTAGTGCTGTGTGCAGCATCGCCTAAGATCACCACGCGGCCTTTATAAAATTGGGCAAACGGTTCAATATCATGGATTTCTACCCGATTGGTCTTTTGTGGGTCTAAGCGCTCAATGAGTTGCTGTACAGGTTGGCACCAATCAGCAAAATATTGTTTTAAAAGTTTTTTATATTCATCTCGATTATTGTCTAATCCTGCTGGCAAAGGCACATCTAAAAAGAAGTAAAACTTACCATCTGCAACTGGCATAAGTGAGGCACGCTTACCTTCTCCTACATAGGTCGTCCATTGCTGAGCTGGTGCTAAATCTTCAGAAATCTCAACCAAACCATTCCAGTTTACATAACCAGCATAACGGCGCTGTACTTGCTGACCCAACACATAGGCACGAGTCATTGAATGAGTACCATCCGCCCCAATCAGTAAGTCAGCTTGTGTTGAACTGCCATCTGCAAAATGTACTTCGACATAATCGGTCTTGTCTTCAAGGCTGACCATTTTTTTGCCTAGATAAATCTGGTCTCGGCCAAACTCATCCATCAGCATATTTTGTAAATCGGCACGTGCAACCGGATATGGCCGTTGTCCTACTTCTTCAATTAATGGCAGTAAACTGAATTGTGTCATCACATCTCCAGTTAAACCATCGACATAGGCCAAATCATCCATTTGTCCACCAAGTTTGGCGATTTTATCAGTTAATCCGAGATAGTTCAGACATTTCACACCATTTGACCACAACGAAATAGCAGCGCCGACTGGAAGAATCTTTTCAGTTTGCTCAAAAATACGAACTTGGTGACCAAATTTTTTTAATGCAATGCCTGTGGTTAGACCTCCCATTCCCGCACCAATAATCACCACATTCATAACACTCTCCTATAGATATTCACCTATAGGGTGCTTATGCTAAAAACATGCCATCGTTCAAAATTTATTTAGCTTTTCCACAAAACTGGCATGCCCCATGCTTATATATTTAAGTATAAAACTCGTCTCAACGTGCTCTGTATGTTGATAGTTTTAAATGAAAAATCATGTTTTTAACAAGAAATACGGATACCCCATTATGGCAACTTTACACGCTCCAGCTTTTGAACTTCCTGAAATTTTGAATACCAAAACCAATTTGGCAGATGTCCGAATTGGTGCACAAGTCATTGAGTGTTCAGATGATTTCTTTGCAGAAGCAAAGCGTATGCTGCAATTTGAAGCACCTATTTTTGTTGAAGATAAATTTGATAACAACGGTAAATGGATGGACGGTTGGGAAACGCGTCGTAAGCGTCACGCGGGATATGACTGGTGTATTGTGAAGCTAGGAGTGAGTGGAAAAATCACCGCACTTGATATCGACACCAGCTTTTTTACAGGAAACTATCCAGCATCTGCCTCATTAGAAGCGTGTTATGCACCAAATGGAGACCTAACAGGTGCAAAATGGGAGAATGTTCTAGAAAATACTGAGCTAGGGCCAAGTCAACATCATATTTTTATGGTCAATAATGATGCACTTTTTACCCATATACGCCTCAATATTTTCCCAGATGGCGGTGTTGCTCGTTTGCGTGTTTATGGAGATGTTCACATTCAGGTGACTGATAGTGAGCAAACGCTTGATTTATTAGCACTTGAAAATGGTGGTCGCGTAATTGCCTATAGCGATGCGCACTTTGGACACCCACGTAATTTGATTAACCCAGGCCGTGGTATCAACATGGGCGATGGTTGGGAAACCAAACGCCGCCGCGCACCGGGTTATGACTGGTGTATTCTTGCGTTGGGTAAAAGCGGAAAAATTGAGAAACTTGAAATTGATACGGCTCATTTTAAAGGGAACTTCCCTGCCCAAGTATCTATACAAGCGGTTTACCTTGAAAATGCAACCGATGCACAGTTAATTCCACAAAGTATGTTCTGGTCTTATTTACTTGAAGCTCAACCAATGCAAATGGACCATATTCATGAATATGTGAATGAGATTTTACAGCATGAAAAGATCTCTCATATTCGCATTAACATGATTCCAGACGGTGGTATTAGCCGTGTTCGTTTATGGGGGAAAATTGCTAAATCATGATCATGAATACTGTTCAAATTCAGCCCTTAACTATTGAAAACTTTCAACCCTTCGGAGAAGTCATTTGTTGCGACGGGCATGACTTTTTTCATATTAATGATGCCCACACCGAGCGCTACCATGCGCTCGTTGAAACCGAAATTGAAGTTGAAGCAAAGGCAGGAATTAGTATTTTCCGTAATATTAAGACCAGTGTATTACCTCTGGAAATTTCAATGCTAGAGCGTCATCCGAAAGGCTCTCAGGCATTTATTCCATTACAGCAACAAAAGTTTTTAATTATTGTCGCACCCGCTTTAGATGAAAACACTCCCGATATTTCCAAGCTCTGTGCTTTCGTCTCGAATGGTAAGCAAAGTATCAATTATCGGGCAGGCACATGGCATCACCCTTTGCTTACTTTTGAGTCACCAAGTGATTTTGCAGTAGTAGATCGCATCGGAAGTGGAGCAAATTGTGATGTTTTTCAGTTTCCACAATCTATAGAAATCAGGTTTTAAATAAAGAGTGATTTATACAGACTTGTCTGTTTTAAATTAATTATATAAATATACCAAATTATCTGTAACTAAAATAAAAAATCCCCGCCAATTGAGCGGGGATTTTTTAATTTTATTTTAAACAGTGATATCGGCTAAGTTACCCTTCTGCTCAAGCCACTGCTTACGATCTGCGGAACGTTTTTTCGCAAGCAATTTGTCGAGTAAACCAGCTGTTAAATGTGCATCATCCAGATCAAGCTGTACTAAACGACGAGTGTTAGGGTCCATGGTTGTTTCGCGAAGCTGAATCGCGTTCATCTCACCCAGTCCCTTGAATCGAGTAATTTGAGGATTCTTATTGCCTTTGACATTTTTCAAAATGGTTTCAAGTTCATCATCATCGAGTGCGTAATGGACATCTTTACCAATATCGATACGGAACAATGGTGGCATTGCTACAAATAAATGGCCTTCTTCCACCAATGCAGGAAAATGCTTAACGAATAAGGCACAAAGCAAAGTCGCAATATGTAAACCGTCCGAGTCGGCATCGGCCAAAATACAGATTTTGCCATAGCGTAGTTCTGACAGATCATCACTACCCGGATCTACACCAATCGCAATCGCAATGTCGTGAACTTCTTGAGAAGCGAGTACTTCATCTGAAGAGACTTCCCATGTATTTAGGATTTTTCCACGAATTGGCATGATGGCCTGAAAGTTTTTATCACGCGCTTGCTTGGCACTACCGCCCGCAGAGTCACCTTCGACAATGAATAACTCACTTTCTTCACGAGTTTGGCCAACACAGTCTGCCAATTTACCCGGTAAAGCTGGGCCAGAAACAATCTTTTTACGCTCGACTTTCTTGGCTGCTTTTAAACGACGACCTGCTTTAGAAATCGCCATTTCCGCCAGTTGCATAGCAATTTCAGCATGTTGGTTGAGCCAGAGCGCAAATGCATCTTTAGCAATATTTAAAACAATATTTGATGCTTCACGACTCGAAAGACGCTCTTTGGTTTGACCAGAAAATTGTGGTTCTTGGAACTTGAGCGACAAGATATAGTTCACGCCATCCCAAACATCTTCTGCCGAAAGTTTAAGATTACGCGGTAACAAGTTACGCAATTCACAGAACTCACGTAACGCCTCGGTCACGCCTGAACGTAAACCGTTCACATGCGTACCGCCTTGTGCAGTTGGAATCAAGTTGACGTAACTTTCTTGAACCTGCTCACCGCCTTCTACATTCCAGCAAATCGCAAACTCACAGGCTGCACGATCTGCTTGTCCACTACTTACAAATGCAGGGTTTGGCAAAATTTCGCGGTCTTGTAATTCATCCATCAAATAATCGACAAGGCCATTTTCAAATTGCCATTCAATTTTTTCATCGTTAATTTGATCGATATAAGTAATTTTTAAACCAGCTGCTAAAACAGCTTTCGCTTTTAAATTATGTTTGAGAGCTTTTAACGCAAATTTTGGACTATCAAAATATTTAGCTTCAGGCCAGAAACGTACTGTTGTACCAGTCGCACGTTTTGGTGCTTTGCCTTCTAGCACTGCTAAAGGAGCAACGGGTTCACCTTGCTCAAAAGCCATCTGGTATAAATTACCCTGACGCTGAACCTCTACCTCAACACGTGTAGATAAAGCGTTTACAACCGAAATCCCCACACCATGTAAGCCACCTGAGAACTGGTAGTTATCGGTACTGAACTTACCACCAGCATGCAGCTTGGTTAAAATGATTTCGATACCACTTTGACCATATTCAGGGTGAATATCGACTGGCATACCTCGGCCATTATCCTCAACCGACAACGAACCATCTTTATAAACCGTGACACAGATTTTGTCGGCATGACCAGCTAATGCTTCATCGACAGCATTATCAATAACTTCTTGGGCTAAATGGTTAGGTCGAGTCGTATCGGTATACATTCCCGGACGACGACGAACAGGGTCTAAACCGGAAAGAACTTCAAGCGATTGAGCCGTATATTGTGTCACGTTGTACGTTTTCCTTATTTGATGGTGTGCGCAAAGAATTCGATCACTAAGGGTAATTTTTCTTCAAAATCTTCCATGGCATGATTGCCATGAGCATCCGTCAAAATCAATGAGGATGGTGTTGCAGCACTATAATAGCGTTGTGCTTGACGATAATCCAAAATTTCGTCGCCTTGTTGCAATAAGACGAGTATTTTGTCAGCATTTTCAGGTTGTTTCAGTTCCAGTTGTTCTAACTGTCGTAACTGCACATGATCAATTGACCATTGATCATTCACCTTATAAGGCATGCTTTCAACTTGAAAGAGCTCATCAAACAGCTTCCATGGTTGCATAGCAGGGTTAATCAGTACAGCCGGAACATTATATTTCGCGACAAAATATGTCGCAAAAAACCCGCCGAGGCTACTACCGACTAACGCCACATCTTGTAAAGACTCGATTAGCTCTGAAACTTGCGCTACGACCTGATCTGGAGATCTATTTAAATCTGGCAAATGCACATTGATGCCCAATTCGCTACAATACTGCTTAAGGCTCAGCCCTTTAATCGAAGAAGAGCTGCTATTAAAGCCATGGAGGTAGATAATATTCATATATTTCCCTCTTAAATTGAGAGTAAACTCACATTTTTGTTCTCAGTTTGTATATAAAAACACTATTGTCAGACAAGAAAAACGATTCAACTTACCATTCATCAGTATTTTAAAAACATGTGTTATTTAAACTACTAAGATGGAAACGTTAGCTGCCGTTGATAAAAAGTACAGCTTAAAACGTCGGTTATAACGTAAATGGGGAAAAGATATGCCGAGCTTAACACCGTTACATGAAACTTATTGTAAATGGGATCGTACGCCACCGAGTCAGGCCGACGTACTAGAAGGTTTAGCTCAACTGTTCAGCACCAGCTTAAATGGTGTACATGAATTAATACAAGTCATTAATATTGAAGTATTAAAAAATGCTTTTGGTATTAGCGCCCAAAATGCAAAAAACTTTCAAAAACGACCATTTGTGCAAAAGCTATATCAATTTTCTTATGGCGCTTTACAAAAATATGGTAGTCACTTTTTAGCGCCAAGTTTACGTCACATTATTGAAAAATATCCAACACTTCACGAAAAACCACTCACCCCGAGCCAACATTTTTTGGTGGGCATTTTAAATGGTATTTTTGGAGACTATTTACTTAAACAACATAGTCCACTTGCCTTACCCATGGTGCTATACGACCACTACGGTGCAATCCAGCAAGGCGAACTTGCAGGCCGTATTGTGATTTTGGCTCATGGTCTATGTATGAACCACCTGACTTGGTCAAATGCACACTATGGCGGCATTGGTGAACGTCTGCTTGCGCAGCGTGATCACAACACCATGCTGTATTTAAACTACAACACAGGTCGTCGCATTTCAGCCAATGGCCGTAGTTTCTCTAACTTATTAGAAGATTTGGTACAACGTAATCCAAGAATTACCAGTATTGATATCATTGGTCATAGTATGGGTGGACTGGTTTCCCGTAGCGCACTGTTTTACGGTAAACAAAATATGTACCAATGGATTCATATGGTCGAGAACTTAGTCTGTATTGGTTCTCCACACCATGGTGCAGTACTTGAGCGCTTTGGCTTTGCTATACAAGATAAACTCGGGGCATTCCCATTTGTTGGGTTACTGGGTCAGTTAGTTAATATCCGTAGTAATGGCATTTTAGACCTACGCCACGGCAGCGTTCGTGATGATGACTGGGAATATATGGATGCCCGTATCGGCATGATGGATGACAACCGTGCTCCAGCTCCTCTACCTTCCCATATCAATACCTTTTTAGTGGCTGGAACACTCGAGTTTGAAAAGGTGCGTAATAAAGCGCTTACCGTGATTGGCGATTATTTAGTGAGTGTGAAAAGCGCACTTGGCGAACATCCAAATCCACGTTTTCAACTTAAAGTTCCAGACTCACACAAAGCGGTGTTTTATGGCTTAAATCACTTTGAAATTCAGTATCATTCGAGTGTTGCTGAGCAGATTACTCGCTGGTTATATCCTCATGTGAATGATTATGTGCAAGACGGTATTCAAACCCATATTATTGATATGCCGAACTATACGCTTGAAGATTTAGAAGGAATTGTAGAGACGTAAATAGAACCCAATTTATGAATATAAAACTATTTAAAATAATCTATCACTAATTTATACCTGATCTTATAAACACATAAAATCAGGTATAAGTAATATTACTCACAATCAGATAGATCAAATCCTTTTTTTCCTAAATGTATTCCTTGTATTTTCCCATGTACAACATCAAAAATTAAACTATTATTTTTCTGTAAATTATCAGTCACTATGTAAGTATAGTCATCTTGTGAATCTCCAGCTCCATCACTTTTCATTTTTTTAATATTATAACCCTTATAGTTTTTGTATATATTTTCAACACCCATACCATTTCGTATATTTTTTAATGTGTATATACTTTTATTTTCACTTCCAATTAATACTTCAACCAACTTCTGATTATTAAGAGTATATGAAATGCTATTATTAAAATCTGAAAAAGTTGTACAGCTTCCCATTTGATCTTTTGCTATACCTTCTGACGAAAAATTAATATCAGAGTATTTATTATCAATAATATAAGATTTATCTTTTAAATTTATTGAGTTAAAGTCTAAATAAATTTTTCTATCCAAATTTACAGCACAATAACTGTGCATACTTATACAGCCAAATATAATGATAAATGTTAGTTTCATATCAAACGCTTATACTATCTAATTTACAAAGGTTAAAAACTTATGACTCTTGACATAGAGTTAAAGAATTAATATTACAAAAAAATCTAAATTATAATTCTGGAGTTTCTTTAAAATAAACTTTTTCCTTATCAGTACAAACACCATAGAACATCCCAGAAAGATTATTTTTTGGATCTAGATCTTGCATATAGCTCTTACAATCAAGTAAAAGTTGCTTATTTTTCTTTATAAAAGTTAATTTTTGATATTGTCTAAAAGAATATCGATCATAGAAGTCATTAAGCACATACATATTACTTCTATAATTTTTTGATGGAATGTACTCAAAATTATCACCATCACCTATAGAATTATAATTTCCTAAAGTCTGAAATATCTTATTAGTTTCCATAACCAGCTTATTTTCATTATTAGTAATTACTTTCATTTGTGCCCAGCCTACTTCAACACCTTCCATAAAGATATTTTTATATATCACATAATATTTATCATCTTTTATTTTAATATAGAACTCATCGACAGGAGGTTCATATGCATGTAAAACATAACTCCCCTGATTCAATGTGTATTTCAGTTCTTTACATTTATTCTGAATAGTACAATACTTATACGAATAAAATGCAGCATTCGATATATTTGAGCACACTAAAAGGCTAAAGCTCAGAAAGATAAAGGAGGCAGTTTTCATTTATTAAACTCTATATTCAATATATTTTCAAAATTCTTATAAATAGTTGGTTATATTATAGGAAACTCTTATTAATTGCCAATTTAAAGAAGATTAAAAAAACACCCATTTAGATATTAGTAAAATCATTACTATTCAATTTAGAGAAGTACATGAAAGAAATTGTTGTTTTTGACTTAGATGGAACATTACTATCGGGTGACTCTACAAAGGCATGGTTAACAGATAAATTGAAATCTAATATTTTTAGATTTATCGCTGCACTTATTGTTACGCCCATCGCTTTACCTCTTATGAAATTTAAGAAATATAAATCTAAAGGTGCTTCATTGTATTTATGGATTGCAACGTATAGCTTGAACGAAGAAGAATTAGAATACAGCTTTAAAAATTTCTCTAAGAATATCAATGTAATTACTTCCGGTTCATTATATTGGTTTGAGCAAGGTATAGCCGAAGTTAAAGATCATTTAGCCAATGGAAGAATTGTGTTTATTGCCACGGCTGCACCAGAAAAGTTAGCGAATGTTTTACTCGAGTCTATCAATATAGATGTACGAATTATTGGTACTCCTCTACAAAACAAGCTGGGAGGATGGATAAGTGGGATACATTGCAGGTCTGAAGAAAAAGTAAGAAGATTAAATAAGCTTGATATCAAACAACCTTGGTTTGCAACATACAGTGATGATATTGATGAAGACTTACCTATTTTGATGGGCGCCAAAAATCCCTACTTAATTAATGGGGATAACAACAAGATTAAAAATATTAAAATCAAAAATTTAAAGCTATTAAATTGGTTTTAAAGTTATGATATGAATATTGTCTATATAAGCTTTCTAACGACTAAATAAAGATAGTATAGGCACTTTTAGTAATAAAAGTGCCTATACTATCTAAATTAAACTTTCATTTATCGTGAATATTATCAGATACTTTTCATTAATTTTCTCTATATTTATTTCTCAAATCCAATAAACCTTTACTATATATTTCTTCATTTTCAGTACATGAGGCTTGTAAATTCATATCTAGGTAGGTATAACGATGTAATAATTTTTCTTCATTATTGTATCCTCCAAAAATATTAAAATGAGCACCTTCATTCGAAAAACATTCAGTTACAATATTAGGAATTCCATCCCCTATCAAATCAACTCCTCTAATTTTATTATTTTTATATAGAATTTGATCCTTATTTAATTCAAGACCATAACCACGAACTAACTCCTTACTTCTTTTATTAATATTATAAAAATAATTAGGCTCATCTGTAACAAAAGCTAATTCTGAAACACAATCACTACTATCTTTTTTCAATATTGGATTTACAATATCATATTTAAATTTTTCGTCCTCTTTATAGATAATTACGATATCCTTATTAAGAGGTTTTTCACTTACTATACAGCCCTCATCAGAATCTAATAATAAATAAATTTTATTATCTAAATCTTTTTTTATTTTTCTAATTTTTTCAGCAGATTCAATGAATTGTTTATTATTTACTTTCTTTATTTCAAAAGAATTTGCATAAGCTCCTTCAATTACATATTGAATAGTAGATAAGCTAAAACCTACTAAACATACAAAAACTAATTTTTTATAAATCACTTCTATTTTCTCGCATCACTAATGAAATTAATATTTATAGCCATTCATAACTTTACTATATGAATTTTATCAAATTTCAAACTTCCAAGCTTTATTAGTAACTATCTTTCCATTTTTTATATTTAAAACAATATTGTAAGCTGCTGCACCACCATCATTAAAAGTATTTAAAATAAAAATGTTATTATTTAAATAATATATTTTAAAGTCAGCAAGCTCGTTCTTGTCTCCATCGATACCATCTTTAAGGAAAAAATATTGTTCGAGCTCAGATCTACTGATTTCAGTTCTGTTATTTTTTTCTTTAACAATAATTTTATCAAGTTGTAAAAAATTATTGTCAGGTAGGCTACCATCTGTACCAAAGAACTTTTTATCATTAAAATACTTATATTCACCTTTAAAAGTTTTATAAAGTTTAGGATCTAAAATAGCTTTTTTTGCATACACTTCTACAATTATATTTTTATCACTATAGATAACCTTTTCTCTAGAATATTGAGATAGCTTAATAGAAGTGTAACCACTAAAATTATTTATTCTATTTTTATAGACAAATCTGTTGTACCATTATTGGCATTAACTAAACAAAAATTACTTGTCTCTTCATCCATCACACAAGAAACAATTTCATTATTATTTAATTTGGATGTAACTTTCGAACTTAAACTTGAATTTTCCCTTACATTCACATACCCATCCTTATCTTGAATAAGACCAAAGTCAGCATGTAAAGCCTCAATAGATCCAATCATGAAAGAAGTAAAAACTACAAGTTTAAGATATTTAGTCATTCGATATTAACTTTTATTAATAAGAAAATATTTTCAATATTACCAATTATTTATAAGCAGCAAAAATTACATTAATTTATTACTGCTTATAAGAATATATTTATATTAAAATATTTCTATTTTAAAAAATATGAATACATATCATTATTTTCAATTTTCGAAACAATATTTTTATCACCCTTTCTCTTTTCAATAATATCTTTAATTAAAAAAGGTTTATTTTTATCAGGAATCAAGGAAAAAGAATATTGAATTGGAAAATTCTCATAATTAACTTTTCCAGTTGAAGTAAAATCTTCAGTTACTTTCTGAAAATCATATACCACTTGATAGGACTTATCATTTTTATTATATTTTATAGATGATAATTTTGTAAATTTCATTGAACCATCATTTAAACTTTTTAATTTAACATTTATTGATAAAAATGATGGATTATATATTCCTAAATTTTTTTTATTAAATATATATATATCACTTTTAAATTTTTTTGAATTATTATTTGACACAGGATTTGCATAACTTTCAATTGAAAAAATAGAAATATTATTATCATTATAAATAATACTAGTACCAATTGCTCCAACATCTGAAATAATAAAAGGAAGCTTATACTGATTTTTTCCTAATAGAATTTTGGGTTGATAGTTTATAAAGTAATAATCCTTTCCTTTTATCTCATTATTATTGTTCAAAACTGGGTTTAGTAAAACTGTAACTTCGCCATATGGAACAGTAACGATATTTTTTTTCAAATCTACATTTTTACTGACATCAGTATATATAAAGGAAGAATTTAAAACATTCTGATACCCTAATTTGATATATACAGGCTGATTTGGATTATTCTCTATATTAAACTCAGCATTAGCTACTGTTGAGACTCCTAATATGAGTGCCAGACATAATTTATACTTAATCATATATTTACCTATTTACCTTAACACCATTTTCAGTTGTCATACAATTATCTAGCCATGGGAATGGATCTAATCTATAAGACATTCCAGATTTACCCATTGATTTCATTATTTCAGAACGCACTTCAAAATGTAAATGGGAACCATCTTCAATTCTAGTCATGCTCCCCGCATTACCACTATTACCCGTTTTTCCTAAAACTGTATCAAGAGTCGTTATACTATCTCCTTCCGATACATTTATAGAATTTAAATGTGCATAAATAAAGTAAATTGTGTCTAAATTTTTTGCTAAGACTTTTTTTGAACTAGGTAAATCATTTACATCACATTCTAAAATAATTGTTTTCCCATAACCAGGATATGCGGGAATTACTTTTGCGATAGTTCCCACACAAACGGGATAAATATTAATTCCATTATCAGCTTCTAAATCTACTCCCTGATGAATACCACTAGCTCTATAGCTTGTACGATTAAATCTCGATGCAACTTTTGTTGCTTGTTCTAAATTTTTTTCATTATAGGAGCTAGCATTTGCTTTTAATGGTAATGAGTTATAGCCAAATCTTCTTATTTGACAAATACCATTTAGAGGATTTCTCCATCTATTGAAATTTAATTTTTGTTCGCTGTTAGAGCTTTGCTTTTCCGTTGATGCATTAGTTATATTCTTAGAGGGGAAATTAATTTTAAACTCCTCTTTGTCATTTATTGCATTTATTGAAGCTACAACTTGATCATTAAAAATAATTTCAATTTTATCATCCTTTTTAGCATGTATAATTTCATGACCATTTGCATTTGTTGAGTGAGGCTTTAGCCCGTATTTAGATTTTACAAAATAAGAGATATTAGCTTGTACTTTATTATTTACAAGAGAAGTAATAACAATATTGATATTATCATTTAGCTTTGAATTATCAGTTGTACCCTTTTTTTCAAAATCTCTACTTGGCCGAACTAAAGGTTTACCACCTAAAAAAACAATAATTTCTTCCATTGTTCGAGCATTCTTAAATTTTTTACCGTCCTTTGGACTAAGCGTAAATCGATTAACATTAATTTTTGAATCTGTATATTCAGTACATAACCACCAACGATATGCATCTCTACCATTGCTGAACCTCTCTTTATAATTGAGATAAGTATCGCAATTTGGATTATTTTTTGGACACACTTGTCCTTGCAATTTCGACCATGAAGGATCATTTGTAGCTTCAACTATTTTACCAAATCCTGTTGGACCATCATGATGTGCTACATAGCCAACTTTTGCGAGATCCCCTGGTTCAAGGCTATCAATTTTACTATATATTTTCTTAACAATATTTATATTTGCTCTTGCATAGGCGGCAGCAGAATCTACAGAAAATGTAGGGTCAGTCCCAAGTGCTTTTAATTTTGCTTTATCTGTATTCGAAATTAATTTAAGTGCCATGTTCTCTTTAAAATTAGAGATTAATTTTTTCTTAATAACATATTGTTGGAGTAAGGTGTCTTTATAAGTAGAAACCGTACATATCTCATACCAAGTTCCGCTTAAAAACTGGGTCAAACCTACTGCTGATGATGTCGAAGCTTGTGCTTGAGGATTCCATTCTTGGCTTCCTTTTTTTGTTCCTGCTTCCGCATTAATTTTTGCAGCCAAGGCTTGTGGCGCTAAATTATATTTTTTTGCCGCATCAATAATTATTTTTCGATATTTTTCATTATCTGGATGTAAATATAAATTTTCTTCTGAGTACACTGGAGCTACTGTAACCGCAGGTAGCCCTCCTTCTATTCTTGTCTCAGATGCTCCAGATGCTCCAGATGCTCCAGATGCTCCAGATGCTCCAGATGCTCCAGATGCTCCAGATGCTCCAGATGCTCCAGATGCTCCAGATGCTCCAGATG
>NZ_JANBNX010000037.1:0-30928 GCF_035615275.1 Acinetobacter sp. IK23 | reverse complement strand
TTAATCTCTTAAAAGTCAACAGGTAATTTCGATATTTTTTAAAACTTATTTTCTAAACCACCTTATCATCAAATTCATCACTTAAAGCAACCAACTTAATCACAAGTAACTGTTTTTCAACAAGTTTTTATCTGCATCACCGCCGATGGATGTGCATTATAGACCATTAAATTCCCTTTGCAATACCTTTCTCATATTTTATTATTCAACAGATCAATTTTTAGGCTTTTTGGTAGAAATTAGATGAGATATTAAACTTTTTTTAGTTAATCAACTTCATGTAGAATAGATTATTCATGCAATTGATGTGGCATTAACTCACCATGTGGCATTCCGCTAAGAAAGTATTATTCTGCATACTTGTAGTGCTTGCTACGAGTGGGCCTGCGTATGCCAATTCAAAACATAACTTCTATGTGCTGACTTTATCTATTTTAAGTTATAGCAAATGGGAGAATGTAAGCACCCCTACTCTTTGTGTAATTGATAATGCTTCAATTACTTCTACTTTTCAGTCTTATATTCAACAATTATCTTATAATTATCGTGTACAAACAGTTAATGTTAAAGATTTTCCAAAGTCTCATTGCCAAGCTGTTTACTTTTCTACAACTTCCCCTCAACAACAACAAAATTTAATTCAGAATTATCCATATCGTTCTTTGCTTTCTTTAAGTATTAATAATCCAGAATGTGAAGTTGGTAGTATCTTTTGTTTATATGATCAAAATAATTACACCACTTTTAAAGTTAACTTAGATGCATTAAGCCATTCCAAGGTCCATATTGATCCAAGGGTATTACTCTTGGCTAAGAATGCGGAGTAAGGGCCATGATATCTAAGTTGTATCAGTCCACTTCTCTACATGCTCTTTTTAGAAAGTCTCAATTTACGATTTTTGCGATTACTTTTTTTATTTGTTCTTTTACCTTTGTATCTATTTCCGTTTTTACTATGGAAACTTATGCAAAGCAGAATTTGCAATTACTTAGTCATACGCTTCTTGAGCGTATTCAACCGGCCGTAGTGTTTAATGACAAGATCACAATAGAACAAATCTTAAATGAATATACGAATGATCATTCTATTCGAGCTATTCATATTTATGATTCTGAACATCATTTAATTGCACAAAGTTTTAAGTTGTCTAGTCAAACTTCTGTTTTGGAAGGATGGTTTAATCATTGGTTCTTAAATGAGCCTGTACATTTAACGATTTATCATCACCAACAGAATGTTGGCGAGCTAACGCTTTTTGGTAGCTCTGAAAAAATATTGCAATTTTTAAAGATGATTATGGTTGGTCTAGCGATCGCGATGTTATTTATTGTTTGTGCACTATGGTGGTCAGTGAATTTAACTTATCGTCAAATTATGCAGGCGATTTATCCTCTTACCAATATTGCTCAAATCGTAAGTGAACAGAAAGCTTATAATCTTCGCTTTCCATATAACCGTATTAAAGAGTTTCAAGATTTAAATA
The DNA here is from genome assembly GCF_035615275.1 of Acinetobacter sp. IK23. NCBI lineage: Bacteria > Pseudomonadati > Pseudomonadota > Gammaproteobacteria > Moraxellales > Moraxellaceae > Acinetobacter > Acinetobacter sp. IK23. The sequence continues at coordinate 29,444 of NZ_JANBNX010000037.1, read as the reverse complement.
CTGTTTTTAATCAGTTGCTTGAAGAAATTCAAATTTGGGATAATCAATTACAAAAGGAAAATCGCAAATTATCTTTTCAAGCTCATCACGACCAACTCACGTTACTACCAAACAGACATTATTTTTATCAAATATTGTTAGATATGTTTGAAGATAAGGATTTTGACAACAAGTCTGCTCTATTATTTATAGATAATAATAACTTTAAGGCAATTAATGACCAGTTCGGACATTTAGCTGATGATGAAGTCTTAAAAGAGATGGCCAAAAGATTACAGACTCGTTTACGACATCAAGATTTTATTGCTCGTCTAGGCGGCGACGAATTTGCGGTCATTTTGCATTCCATTAGTCATGCTGATCATTTAATATCTATTGCTGAAAATTTACTCGAAAGCTGTAAAGAACCTTTGCATCTAAATGATCAAACGATTTACTTCAGTTTTAGTGTGGGGATTGCTTTATCCCAATTTGCGTCTAGTCCAGAAGATTTTATTATGCAAGCCGATCAGGCGATGTATAAGGCTAAGACTTCTGAGCAACATTGGTTTATTTATAAACCAGAGAATTAAATTTAGGCTAATCTATGAATACAAGATCTTTAAAACTCTCGTTTATTGCATTGCTGTGCATTACTCTTGCAGGCTGCTTGAGTTTTGGCCCTTTGAAATATCGTCAAGTAAAAATGCTAAAGAAAGAGGGTTTTGTTCTAACTAACGAAGGCTGGACTCTAGGTTTACCAGAACGTTTATTATTTGATTTTAATGATGCAACGTTGAAACAAAGCCATGAAGCAGAACTTGTACGCTTAGCAAATCAATTAAATAAATATGATTTGAATAAGTTAAAAATTGTTGGTCATACTGACGATGTAGGTAATCCTGAATACAACCAGAAGTTATCTGAAGAGCGCGCACAAAGTGTTGCTAACCTTTTCTTGACTCGTGGTTTTAAAAAGGAAAATATTTATGTTATTGGACGTGGTTCAACTCAACCATATGTACCAAACACAACCAATGAAAATCGGTCAATCAATCGTCGTGTTGCAATCGTCATTATTCCTTAATTTTCTTATTTAAAAAAGCCAATCTTCGTGATTGGCTTTTTTGTTTTATACAAGTTCAATAATATCAATAGTCGGTGGTACACGAAATCTTAAAGGTATGCCAACCATACCTGTTCCTACGGTAACAAATACATCAGCATGTTCGTGTGAATAAAAACCACGTTTGTGACCTAAAATTGATACTTTTTTCATAATGTAATTAGTTACCCAAGGAAGCTCGACCTGTCCTCCGTGAGTATGCCCTGATAACATCAAAGGTCGATTAGGTAATTTGGGAACCATATCTACTGTATCTGGATTATGAGAAAGGATTAACCACGGTTTATCTTGTGGTAAGTTTGGCATTGAACGCATATCGGTTTTTCCAGCCCATAGATCACCAATACCAATTAAACGAAATTCGTCAAACTCAACAATTTTACCTTCAATATCCATAACTTCATTGTAGTAAAGTGCATCTTTTAATAATTGTTGGATAGGTGGTCCTGGATATTGTTCATCATGATTTCCAGGAACTGAATAGACTGGAGCTTGAATATCTTTGAGTACAGCCAGTTCTTGTACTAGTTTGTCTTCTGGTTCATAGGTCCAGTCGCCTGACACAACCACCAAGTCAGGCTGTTGTTCATTGAGTTTTTTCACAATGATTTTGAGTTGTCGTTCGTGACCAGAAAATAAACCTATATGTAAATCAGCAATTAAAGCAACTTTTACAGGCTTATTAAAACGGCAATCCGGATTCAAACGATATTGATGAACATCAACACGTACCATATGCGGTTCTATAAAACGTGCATAAATGAGGATACCGCTTAATAAAAAGATAAAAATGGTTTGGTGAATTGAGTAATATCCTATCCAACCTGCATATAAGTTAAAGAACCAAAGTGGAATAAGAAGATAAGATAGATAAAAAGTAAGTAAGTGGACAAAAGCTTTAAATGGATGAATTGTTTCTGTACGTGATTGATGAATCCAAGCTTCGACAATGCCCCACAAGGCAAGTATTGAAAAAATAAAGTAAAAACAAAAGATGATTGAATTTGGATTCCACATTACGATTCTCGACTTATCTTATATTGATTGCTAGTAATCAAATTCAATATTTATCTTTCAATATGCACGAATTATACTCTAGCTCACCTTATCGTATGTATTGATTATGGCACAATCCTTTCATTCCAAACAGCTTCAAACTCATCAACAGGCTAAAGGCTTTTTGATCAAAGCTTCTTTAGTTGTCTGTTCAAGTTTCGCTGTGACTTTGACAGGTTGTAGCACTTTACCCAAACATCGTGCAGAACCGATTGAATATGCACGAGATATCGATACATCTCAAACTTCACTTGCAAAAATTATTACACCTTTGCGGGAACAAAATCCAAATTTAACGGGTTATCATCTGTTAAATGATCCGTTAGAAGCACTTGCGGCTCGTTTAAGGTTGATTGATAAAGCCGAAAAGACTTTAGATTTACAATATTATATTTGGGATAATGACAAGGTCGGCGCTTTAGCGTTACATGCGATTATTCGTGCTGCAGATCGTGGCGTTAAAGTACGTTTATTGATTGATGATAATAACGCTAAAAAAATGGAAGGGGTTTTACTGGCCCTTTCTCAGCATAAAAATATTGAAGTTAAATTATTTAACCCTTACCGTTTTCGCGAATACCGCGCGATGGATATGATTTTAGACTTAAAGCGTATCAATCGTCGTATGCATAATAAGAGCTTTATTGCTGATAATCAGGTAGCGCTCATCGGTGGGCGTAATATGACAAATCAGTATTATAACGTCAGTGATAATTACCAATTTTCTGATGTTGATGTCATGTTAGTCGGTGCTGCTGTTGATGACATCGTAAATTCTTTTGATGATTACTGGAATCATGAATATGCCTATTCGGTCCAGAGCATTGTTAGTGCTCAACAACACCGTTTACGCTATGAAAGTTTAAAAGAACAACTCGATGCTCATTATCAACAGGCAACTGTTCAAAACTTCCTTAACTTAACTTCTAAGTCACATGCTTTTGATAAATGGCTAGACCATAACATTCAATTTGACTGGGTTAAGGCAGAGGTCGTAAAAGACTCCCCTGATAAAATTAAGTCAAAAGCAAAAAAAGAAGAGCATTTAAATTTCCAATTGATTAACCATTTGGAAAAGCCCGAAAGTAATGTTGATTTGATTTCTGCTTATTTTATTCCTGAAAAGCAAGGCGCTAAAATTTTGAGTACGCTTGCGAAAGAAGGTGTAGAAGTTCGAGTTTTGACAAACTCATTTAAGGCAAATGACGTTGCTGTAGTCCATGCTTTTTATGGTAGATATCGAAAAGAACTTTTGAAAAACGGCGTACAACTTTATGAGTTTTTACCAGCCCCAGATAAACGTAATTTAAATAAAAATACGGAAGAGTTGGCAACTAAGGCTAAAGTAAACATGAAAGGCTTAAGTCGCTCAAGCTTACATACCAAACTCATGGCTTTAGATGAACAGGTTTTTATTGGATCATTCAATTTTGACCCACGTTCTGCTTATTTAAATACTGAAATTGGTGTAATTTTAGATAGCCCATCGCTAGCAAAAACAATTCACCATACGATGGATGAAAACTTAAATAAATATGCTTATAAATTAAAGCTCGACCCGAATAACAATATTTATTGGCAACAAGAAACCTCAAAAGGGCCTGTTATTTATAAAAAAGAACCAGAAATGAAATGGTGGCAAAAGGCAGGCATGAAGTTTCTTTCATGGCTACCTCTCGAAGGATTTATGTAATTAACTTTTTGGCTTAAGTACTTTTTGATGTAATTGAGCCAAACCTTCTACCATTTTTTGTTGGACTTCTTGAGTCAGACTTTTTACATCGTGCCCTTCGACCGAGATAGGAGGCAAGGTCAGTAGATGAGCTGTTACTTTCGGCATTTCTAGCACATGCTGAATATGTTCAACAAATGACATATCACCAATAAATGGTGCAACATTATCTAATTCACCATGACGGTTTACATAGCAAATTAAGCACACCTGTACTGGACGCTTGGCTTCAATAGCAGCCCCGAGTAAACGACCATGTATTTTTTTAACAGAATGTCCATCTGTAGTAGTCGCTTCAGGAAAAAATAATACTGGAATATTTTGTTTTAAGAATTCAGCAATTTGCTCTCGAATTCTAATAGAGTCACCAGAGCCACGCTTAATAAATAAAGTACCGCCACCCTTTGCTAAGTTACCCAAAATAGGCCAATTTTCTATTTCAGCTTTAGCCAAAAAGAACACGCGCGCACCCGAACCTAAAACAGCAATATCAAGCCAAGAAATATGATTGCTTACCCATAAAGCTGGCTCTCTAGGAATCGTTCCATGCACTTGAACATCGAGGTTAAAGACTTTGCATAAACGGCGACAAAAATATTGGACATATCGTGTATTAACAGGATTATTTGGATCCTTATAGAGTCCATGACGATAAACTAAATAAAAACCTTCACTGATTGCCGCAGTTGCTGAAGTAACTTTCTTTCCGTACAAGCCTATTTTAGAAAATTTCTTTAACGTTGAATTTAATATACTTTGCGTTTGAGCCATAAAATTTCACTAACGATCAATCATTGTTATACCTATTTCGAGCCATTCTATACGTTTCGCAATTAACTTGCATCGCTATGCGATAGAAGCAAATAAAAAATTAAATGCATGTAGATAATCTAAAGGATAAGAGTAAACCCTTTCCCCTTTTACTCAAGTTTCCTCTAGAATAAAGTTTTACCCTTTTCAGGATTTATAGCCACGTGGAATTAGTTGATCGGCATCAAGGCGGTGAGCGCACAATATTAGTGAGTGTGTCTGTACAATTATTAGATGATCTGGATGCCGAAGAGTTTGCCCTACTTGCACAGTCTGCTGGTGCAGATATTCTTGAGCACGTTAAAGTACAACGTAATAAGCCAAATCCTAAATTTTTTATTGGTTCAGGTAAAGTCGATGAAATAGCAGAGAAAGTTCAAGAATTAGAAGCTGGGCTGGTTATTTTTGATCATGCATTATCACCTGCTCAAGAACGAAATTTAGAAAGAATATTAAAATGTCGGGTCATTGACCGTACTGGTTTAATTTTGGATATTTTTGCCCTACGTGCCCGCACCCATGAAGGTAAATTACAAGTCGAACTTGCTCAGCTTAAACATTTATCAACTCGTCTAATCCGTGGTTGGTCTGCTGACTTTGAACAACAAAAAGGTGGTATTGGCTTACGTGGTCCTGGTGAAACACAACTCGAAACAGACCGTCGCCTCATTCGTGTACGTATTACTCAGTTAAAAGACAAGTTAGAGAAAGTCCATCAAACTCGTATACAAGGACGAGCAGCCAGACAAAAAGCTTCAATTCCAACCGTATCTTTAGTGGGTTATACCAATGCAGGAAAATCTACTTTATTTAATATTTTAGCGAAAAGTGATGTATATGCAGCCGACCAACTGTTTGCAACACTTGATCCAACCTTACGTCGTTTAGAATGGGATGGTATTGGTACTGTTGTACTCGCAGATACTGTCGGTTTTGTGCGAAACCTACAACATGATTTAGTTGAGTCTTTTAAGGCAACTTTAGAAGAAACGCTTGAGGCAACACTACACTTACATGTAATTGATAGCAGTAGCCATGAAATGCTGGATCAGATTGAAGCTGTTGAAGGTGTGTTAAAAGAAATTGGCGCAGATGCCCCTGTCCTTCGTGTTTACAACAAGATCGATTTAAGTGGTGAAGAAGCCAAAATTGTTTATTCAGAGCCTCATGTTCCTGATCGCGTTTATGTATCTGCACATTCAGGTTTAGGTCTAGATTTACTACGTCAAGCTGTTCAAGAATGCTTAATGGGCCAACTTCAACAATTCTCATTAATACTTAAACCTGCTTATGGCAAATTGCGTACCCAGCTTTATGCTTTAAACGTTATCGAATCTGAACATTATGATGATGAAGGTCTATTACATATTGATATACGAATTGCACCTCATAAGCTCGAGCAATTAATTCGCCAAGCCAAATTACCTATAGATGAGATATTAGGTGAACGAGCGAGTCAGTTTAAACGACCACTGGAAGAGTTTGAAATCAAGAACTAGATCAGTTAAAACTTGATAAGTAAACTTTTAGAGATAAAAAATATGGATAAGATCAAAAGTATAGATTGGGCAGCATGGGTAGGAACTTTTCTACTTATTATCGGCTTTCGTGAAGGCTCAGTCGTCGTTATGCGTACTTTTGGTCATCCAGAATTAGGAAACTTAGTCGGTTTAATTAGTTTACTCATCATTTTGCTCGTTTGGCGCAAGTTTAAGAAAATCCCATTAAGACTAGTCGACACCAATAATAAAATCATGAAAGAAAGTGGTTTTGCTTTTTTACCCATTTGTGCAGGATCATTAATTATGCTGGTGCATATGGGCAAAGAAATTCCTTTATTTCTCTTTGTACTAGTGGTGAGCACCCTTATCCCGCTGTGGGTCTATGCAAAAATGGCCAAACACTGGTTATAAGGAGAATAAAATGTTTATGATTTTATATGGATTTTTGATCACTCTAGTTGGCTACCTTTGTGCAAAACCTTTAAACCGCCGTTTCCCTCAAGTCCCTCTCTTAGTTTTCGGTATGTTCATTGTGATTGGTTTATTATCAGTCTTGAAAGTTCCTTATGAAGAATACCGACTTTACGTAAACGATTTATTCAGCCACCTATTAGGGTATGTCACCGTTGCTTTAGCGATACCTTTGGCTGCAATGCGATATGACGATTTACCTCTTAAATCGGTTATTGGAATCTTATGTTTTGCAAGTATTAGCGCCGTTGCTTTACCAATGGGCCTTGCTTATTTATTACATATGTCTGAGCCTACTATTCTGGCATTTGCTACACGCGCTGTAACTACACCTATTGCTTTAAACATCGCAACTTTATTACATGCCCCTGAAACATTAGTCACGTTAATTGTGATTTTATCAGGAGTTATTGGTGCAGCATTTTCACCATTTTTACTTAAGCATATTCATGATGAAAGAGCATCAGGTTTAGCTCTAGGTTTAGCCGCACATGCTATTGGAACAGCTCAAGCTTGGCAACGTGGCCCTGTTGCGGGTCGTTATGCCGCTTTTGGTATGGCTTTAAATGGTGTATTTACCGCCATATGGCTACCGACTTTCATGTTATCTGTAGGAATTTCCTGATCAAAAAGTAGTTCAAATAAACATTGAACCAGTGATCAATTAGAAATAAGATGATCTTTTCAAATCTAAAAGGATTTTTGATTATGGGGAAATTTTTTGTTGGAGCGTTGCTCTTATTGGGGATAAATTCAGCTACTTTTGCGGCTGATATTACTGGTATGTGGCAAACGATTGACGATAAAACTGGTACGCCTAAGGCTCATGTAGAAATACGAAAAGAGGCAAATGGTACTTATTCAGGAAAAGTTGTAAAAATTACACCGCGTCCGGGTTATACACCAAAAGAAATCTGTGATAACTGCCCAGCTCCTTATACCAATAAGCATATTGTAGGTTTAGATATCGCGACTGGTTTAAAACAAGTGGATAGTACAACCTACACTGGTGGTAAAATTCTAGATCCAAATACTGGCAAAGTTTACGGATTAAAAGCCAAACTCAGTGCAAATGGTAACCGTCTACACATGCGTGGTTATCTTGGAGTTTCAGCTTTAGGCCGCAATCAAATCTGGATTCGCCTAGAATAAATCTTAAAAAAGAAAAAAGCCGCTTATGCGGCTTTTTTATTACATGACAGGATTAACTACTGAAAAACTTTGCTGGTCTTCAAGACGATAAGCAATTAAGTTTTTACCCCACACACAGCCCCCATCTACGTTCTGAATATGTTCACTGATTGTTCTTCCTTCTAGAGCAGCCCAATGACCAAAGAATACTTGATGTGTTTGTGCAGCTTTACTTGGAAATTCAAACCAAGGTAAATAACCTTCTGGCATAGGTGCATCTAAAGTATCTTTAAAACTAAATTCCAATCTACCTTCTGCATTAGTTAAACGCATGCGTGTTAAATAATTGGTAATACAGCGTAGGCGGTCATTACCAATTAAGTCATCTGTCCAAAGATCTGGTTTTGAACCATACATTTCAGCTAAAAAAGCATCTAATACAGACAGATCATCATGTGCTAATACAGCTTCAACTTCTTTCGCTAAAGCAGCCGTTTTTTTTGCATCCCAAATACAAGGTATACCAGCATGTGTTAGCACAGTTTGTTCATTTGGAAATAAACATAATGGCTGTTTACGTAACCAGTCGATGAGTTCATCACCATCCACAGCATCAATAACATCCTGTGTACGATCTTTCTCTTTAATTTCTTTAAGACCACGAGCACAAGCAACCAGTGTTAAATCATGATTACCTAAGACGGTTGCAGCTGCGCCACGATCGGCTAGTTTTTTAATAAAACGAAGTGCACCTACAGAATTTTCTCCACGTGCAACTAAATCACCAGCGAACCAAATAAAATCTTGGTCAGGATCAAAACGTATTTCCTTCAGCAATGCTTTGAGTGCTTCAAAACAACCTTGAACATCTCCAATAATATAGTTATAGCGCTTGGTCATTTATGCCACCATTTGATCTGCCAAAGCTACAAATTCAGCAAGTGTCAGAGTTTCTGGACGAGCCATTGGGTCAACGCCTGCTTTCTCAAAGCCATCTTCTGCCAACATACCTTTAAGGCTGTTTCTTAGGGTTTTACGGCGCTGCGTAAACACATGTGCAACCAAACGAGCTAAAGCTTTCTCATCTTTTGCGACAATCGGTTTTTGTTCATAAGGAACTAAACGGAATACTGCACTCGTTACTTTTGGCGGTGGGTTAAATGCGCCTGCAGGAACTTCAAATAAAAATGTAGGCTGGCAATAATATTGAATCATTACCGATAAACGACCATATTCTTTTGTATTTGGTTCAGCAGTAATACGATCAACCACCTCTTTTTGCAGCATAAAGTGCATATCTTTGACTTTGCTACCAAATTCCAAGAGATGAAAAAGTAGTGGTGTTGAAATGTTATAAGGTAAATTGCCTACTACACGTAATGGTCGACCATCTTTTACGAGTTCACTAAAGTCATATTTTAATGCATCAGCTTCTACAATAGTTAAACGTTCTGGATGTGGAACACGCTCTGGCAAACCCGCTGCTAAGTCACGGTCTAACTCAACAACTGTTAAAGCATCACACTCTCCAATTAAAGGAGAAGTTAATGCAGCCAAGCCCGGACCAATTTCAACAATGTTATCGCCTGTACGCGGATTGACAGAGCGTACAATTTTGGCAATGACTCGCTGATCATGTAAGAAGTTTTGACCAAAACGTTTACGAGCTTTATGCCCTTCATCTTTCGGGTTTAGGGCATTAATTTGATACATAGAACATTTCCAACATGAAAAATTTAACTCGCTGCCAACGATAAAGCTAAATCGACAGCGACATTTAAACTTGAGCTTTTTGCCAAACCTGTCCCAGCTAAAGACAGAGCAGTACCATGATCGACCGAAGTTCGAATAAACGGTAAGCCCAATGTGATATTAATTGCTTCACCAAAACCTTGTGATTTTAGCACAGGTAAGCCTTGATCATGGTACATGGCAAGAACAGCATCAGCATTTTTAAGATGTTCAGGAGTAAATAAAGTGTCTGCTGGCATACTTAAACTGATTTTAATGCCTTGAGAGCGGTAAGTTTCAAGAACCGGATTAATGGTATCAATCTCTTCACGACCTAAGTAACCATCTTCACCCGCATGAGGATTTAAGCCACACACCAAAATACTTGGATCGGTAATTTTAAACTTAGTTTTTAAGTCATGAAGCAAGATGTCTATTACTTGATGCAAGCGTTGTTTGGTAATTGCATCTGCTACATCTCTTAAAGGTAAATGTGTAGTCGCTAAAGCAACTCGCAAGGTTTTAGTAGCGAGCATCATGACAACACGCTCTACACCTGCAAACTCTTGGTAATATTCGGTGTGACCACTAAACAAAATTCCTGCATCATTAATGACTGATTTTTGCACGGGTGCAGTAGCTACACCTACACTCTTACCTGACATTGCATAATCAGCTGAACGACGTAGTTGCTCTAATACATAAGCAGCATTAGCTGGATCTAATTGACCGTCAGTGACTTCTGTTTTTAATGCAACATGCTCTATATAAAGCTCACCTTGCAAAGATGATTGAGTCTGTCCGGTATACTCTAAAAACTTAATATCCAAGCCAAGCTTTTGAGCACGTTGTTGCAATAAATTTCGGTCAGCTAAAACAACAACAGGACGTTCATCAACTCGTTTCGCCAGACTTAAACAAATATCTGGACCAATACCGGCAGGCTCACCGGAAGTGACATATAAAGGCAGCACAATCACCCCCGACACATTTCTAAAATTGGAATTATTTTAACATATCCTACATTCATCGGATTAGGGATTAAATTATCTACCTTAAACTGGATTTTTCTTGTGACTTTGGACAAACTCGTTTAGAATGCTCGCTCCTTTTGTTTGGACAGATTCCATAGTCCAAACCAACTATAATAGGTAGTGGTTTAATGAAAACTCTCAGCGCTAAGCCAGCTGAAGTTCAACATGACTGGTATGTTGTTGATGCTTCTGGCAAAACTTTAGGTCGCCTTGCGACTGAAATCGCTCGTCGTTTACGCGGTAAGCATAAAACTTCTTATACTCCTCACGTTGACACTGGCGATTACATCGTTGTGATTAATGCTGAACAAGTTCAAGTGACTGGTAAAAAATCACTTGATAAGAAATATTATCGCCATACTGGTTTCCCTGGTGGTATCCGTGAGACTAACTTCGAGAAGTTAATTGCTCACAAACCTGAAGCTGTTCTTGAAAAAGCGGTTAAAGGCATGTTACCAAAAGGTCCTCTTGGTTATGCAATGATCAAAAAAATGAAAGTGTACGCTGGTACTGAGCATCCGCATGCTGCTCAACAGCCACAAGTTTTGGACATCTAAGGGATACAGCACATGGCTACTAATTATGGTACAGGTCGCCGTAAGACCGCAACTGCACGTGTTTTCTTGTCAGCTGGTACAGGCAAACTCGTTATTAACAACCGTACTTTAGAGCAATATTTCGGTCGTGAAACTGCTCGTATGGTTGTTCGTCAACCTTTAGAACTTTTAGAAGTTACTGAAAAGTTTGACCTTTACATCACTGTTAAAGGTGGTGGTATCGGTGGTCAAGCTGGCGCGATCCGTCACGGTATTACTCGTGCGCTTATCGCTGCTGACGAAACTTTAAAACCTGTTCTACGTCAAGCTGGTTTCGTTACTCGTGATGCTCGTGAAGTTGAACGTAAGAAACTTGGTTTACGTAAAGCTCGTAAACGTCCTCAATTCTCTAAACGTTAATTCGTTTACCGAATCGGACAAAAAGCCTTGGATTTTTCCAAGGCTTTTTTATTATAAAAATAGAACCAAAAGATAAGAACTTATAAATATAAAAACTATCTCTTTAGAACCGTGATTTCCTAGAGCATTTTTAGTATTCTAATCGATTCACTCAACCACGTCGTCTTGTGATATGTCGGTCGAAAATACCTCTATTCAGGGGATTACCCTTTACAGCCATGCTGATGATTTCCGTTCTCACTGGATTCGTTTCTTATTAGCAGAAAAACAAATTAAATATCAATTGATCATAACTGATCACGAAGATGAGGATTTAGCAAGTCTAAACCCTTATAACCAGTTACCGATGCTCCTTGAGCAAAACCTGAAATTATTCTCAGCCCCCATTATTGCTGAATATCTTGATGACCGATATCGTCAGAGTAAACTTTACGCCGATGCGCCGATGGCACGCGCAGAACAACGACAATATATTTGGCGTCTTGAAAATGATTGGTTCAAATTAGCTGATTATATGCTCAAACATGTAGATACTTTAAATGTAGAACAAAAACAAAAAGCCCAAAAAGAATTACGTGAGACCTTAATTTCTCTTACTCCACTATTTCAGCATTTTCCTTACTTTATGTCCGAAAATTTTTCAATTTTGGACTGTATGCTCGCCCCAATTTTTGTGAGGCTGAATAGCATGGGAATTGATTTACCAAAGCAGCAGTGTCGGCCTATATTTTTGTACTGTAAACGTATCTTTAGCCGCCCTTCTTTTGTTAAATCAATGACGGCCCAAGAGAAAACCCGTTACAATGATCAATTAAATATGGAATAGTGTGATATGTCTGAGCAAACTATTGAATTAACCCCTACACGTCCTTATCTTGCTCGTGCAATCTATGAATGGATTTGCGACAACAAACTCACACCTTATTTACTTGTTGATGCAACACAGCCACATACGGATGTACCACAACAATTTGTCAAAGATGGTCAAATCGTTTTAAACATTGTTCCACATGCTGTACATCAATTATTGATTACCAATGATGCTATTACTTTTTCAGCACGGTTTGGTGGAGTTTCCAAGAATATTTACGTGCCTATTCAAGCTGTTTTAGGCCTGTATGCACGTGAAAATGGTCAGGGTTTATTCTTTGATCCAGAAGAATATGCCAATGTCACTCCTGCAGAAAATGTAATGGAGCCAGAAGTACAAGAATCAACTGAAACAACATCGAGCAAGAAAAAACCAACATTAAGAATTTTAGATTAAATTTAGAGGAATAAAGTATGGCATTTGATTTAGTCCAATACTTTGCTGAGCAAATAAAAATTCAGAAGCCTCAGCTTTTAAATCAATATCCAGCAAATGAAAAGAATAAGCTGATTGATGAAGTTAACGTGCTAACACTTGGCAAGTTAATCAGCTTATGGCGTCAAGATGATAGTAAAATTTATAATGAAATAAAAACTGCTGATCCACTATATATTCAAGAAGTAGCGCGCCATCTAACTACATCTAAACATAATCAATCAGTTTTAAAAAATACTGAGCTCGAACAAAGTATTTCTGAAATTCTCACATTACAGTTAACAGAGCTGAATCAGCTTGATGACACTGGTGGGTTCGGTCAAAATGGATTGAAAGAGCTCATCTTAGGTCAAGTTGAACATTTATCAGGCCAAGCGGAAGACTGGGTTTGGTCAACAAATCACCTAACAGAGTTAATTGGTTCTAAACCTGTTGAGCAAGAAGAGCTATCATTGGATACAACAATGAAGGAGTTTAACCAAATGGTTCATCAAGCCCAACCATCCCACGAAGATTTGCATATTGAAGAACAAACAATCGAAACTTCAGTTCCTACATGGTCAAAGATCATTGCTCCTGTAGTTGCTTTAGCAATCTTGGGTTATTTGTACTGTATTTATACTCAGCTTGTTTAATTTCATCATAAACATTAAAGGAGGAACAAATAGTTCCTCTTTTTTTATTTTAAAAACATAATTTATTATCCCATATTATTTTAACATTCTATTACAATTATTAAATTTTGAATGAAAATTATATAATGCAAACCTGAGCACAATATTAAAAGGATAATGCATAAATTTTCTTATAATATTTTTTATAATATGACATTTTTGGTCACTTACTTACCCAAACATCAATTTTAATTTAAACTTGTTTTATTGACTTAAGCTTGGGTAGAAATATAATGATTTTTAACTACTTTTAAATAAAAAGTAGTAACTATAATTTTATAATCCTGAGAGATAAAAATGGCTAAACTTTCTTTAGATAGCTTAACTGAAATTGATGGTTTTGTTGCATCTGCACTTGTTGATTCAGAAAGTGGTTTATCACTTGCAACTCAAGGCGGTGGGGAAATTGATTTAGAATTGGCTGCTGCTGGAAATACAGAAGTCATTCGCGCAAAGAGAAATGTCGCTAAATCATTGAAATTAAATTATAATATTGAGGATATTTTAATTACTTTAGGTAAAGCTTATCACTTAATTCGTCCATTAGAGAGTAATAACAACTTATTTCTTTATTTAGTACTTGATCGTACTAAAGCAAATTTGGCTATGGCTCGTCATGAGTTAAAGTCATTTGAAAAAGAGCTAGACTTCAGCTAATTGATTTAATTTATGCTCTTTATATTAATTATAAAGAGCATAAAAAATCACTAAACTATTTAATAAAACTTAAAATGATACTATGGATAGTCATTGCATAAATATTGCAGTTTCAGGTTTAAGCTTAAAAGTTTCAGATGAATTAAAAATATTAATCCGAAATTTAATATCCAATCAATATGGGATTAATTGGGTTAACATTTCTAACAATAATATTGATTTATTAATCATTAACGAAAACTTTTTTGATGCAGATAACATTCAAAATATTCTTCAAAAGAAAAAAATTCCTTATTTAAAAATTACCAAAACACCTTCACAAAATGGAAACTCTATATATGAACATACTTTACACTTTCCCTTAGAAAAGTCAGAACCCCTTCTATCTTGGCTACAAAAAAATGTATTAGCCTCTTTAGAATCTACTGCTATTAACTCTACGTCAGCTTTATCAAATGAAATGGCTCTCATAGATGGACAATTTATAAAAAGTTTACATAGTCAGGAAAATACCAAATTACATTTATTTGATGATAAAGGTACGCTCGCAATTATTGATAACAGGACTCAAGTCGCTTGGGTAGAACCTTCTCGTCAAAAAGCACATACCAATATGAGTTTTAATTTTGCTTTTGCCAAAACCTCAGACTTTACAAAGGTTTCACGTAAAAAAGGTTATTACTTAAAAGATTGGTTATGGAATCTCATCTGGTATTCAAATGAGTTTGAGAATTTAGCTTCGGCTGATGGTTATTTCAAAATAGATCATTGGCCGCAACCCTATCAAAAAGAATATAGAAAAATTAGCCTTCAGCTCTCTGCCTGCTTTATTCAGGGAGCAAAAGTCACTGATGTAGCAAAACAACTTAACCAACCAATCGATGTTATTTTACGTTTTATTACGGCTTGCTTAATGGCAAATAACGGACAATATGTTTCTGCAAATAAGTGCTCATACGCTCCTCAAACGAATTCAGAAGGCTCAAATAGTGAAAGTCATTTTTTTAAAAATTTCATAGGAAAAATTAGACGTCGTTTTGGTTTTTAAGGAACAGTATGATTATACAGCAATATAAAATTGTCTTTGCGGGCAGTATGGGGGCGGGAAAAACAGAAGCGATCAAATCGCTATCTGAAATTCCAATTTTAGGAACAGAAGCATTTAATACAGATGTAGAAAGCCATCAAAAATCACAAACAACAGTCGGAATTGATTACGGCGAAATTACACTAGATGATGGTGTTAAAATTGGCTTATATGGAACACCTGGACAAAGCCGTTTTGATTTTATCTGGTCAGTTATTTGTGAAGGCGCAATCGGTATTATTCTTCTGTTAGATCATAACAGCCCAAGTGCTATTAGCGAGCTAGAAAGCTATTTGGAAACCTTTAAAAACTATAATAATAATATTGCGATTGGTATTACACATATTGATGAAAATAAAGAATCTTCACTTCAGCAGTATCGTAATTGGTTAACAGAAAATGAACTTCAATATCCATTATTTTTTATTGATGCAAGAGAACAAGAGCACATTTCAATGATGGTTGAATCATTAATTGCATCACTTGAAGTTAAGGTAGGCGCAACATCTCAAGGGAAAGATCATGCTTAGTATTCCAGTTCAAAAACGAACCGCTCCAACACAATTGCTACAACTTGCAAAAAGTGAAGCCCAAAAAATTCTGATGAATACACGTGGTGTAGACTTTGTGATGATTTGTTCTTCAGATGGGTTTGAATTAGCAACAGTCAGCCATAAGAACTATCATAACACCACTAAATTAGCTGCGGTGAGTAGTTCTATTTTGGCAATGGTCACTGCATTTTTAAAAGAAATTCAACTGACTGGCTGTAATAACATCACCTTAGATGCAGATAATGGTAAGGCCATTTTAACGGCCATTCCAGCGATCCATCACCCGATGGTGATGGTTACCCTAAGTAATAGAGATGTACTTTTAGGGCAGCTGCTTTATAGCCTAAAAAAAGCAAGCCAAGTGATTGCAGAGACAGATGGAGAATAACCCACACGGCTATAAAAAAATACCGCCCAATAAGAGCGGTATTTTTTATACTTGGATACTAAATAGCATTTGCCGTTTTTTAACTTGCTGCCCTTGTTGGCCTAAAACGTCTTCAATAATCCCATCAACATCAGATTTTATCTGCTGCTGGATTTTCATAGCTTCAAGCACTAGTAAGGTCTGACCTTTCACCACTTGATCGCCTTTATTCACCAGAATATTAACCACAGCACCATCCATTGGTGCACGAATTTTGCCATCACCAGCCGCATCAACTGTTTCTGGAGCGGCATAAGTTACGTTGCGAATTGCAACATTGCCATTATCTCGATCTAAATAAAGCTGATCACCATCTAATACATATTGGACACGGCGACGCACACCATTAATTAAATAAACTAGGTAATCTGGCGTTCTCTCAAGTACTTCAATGCAAACTGTTTGATCACAGAACTGGGCCGTAAATGTATTATTCACAGATGAAAGCAGTAATTGAATTTGCTGATCATCATATTTAAGTTTTAATGGTAATGGCACACCTAAGCCAGTTTGCCACACTGCCGTACCGTTACTTTGGCTAAATAATGCCGCGGCAATTGCTAAGGTTTCTAAGGATAGAACCTGCTTATGTAGACTGCTGTCATTTTGAAAATGCTGTTGAATGAACGCAGTATTAGTATCTCCTGCAACAACAACTGGATGACGTAATAAATTGACCAAAAATTGTTTATTACTATTTACACCTAGCAAAACACAATCATCTACGGCACGAGCCAGTAAGCGAATCGCATCCTCACGGGTTTTACCGTATGCAATCACCTTTGCTACCATCGGATCGTAAAATGGGCTGACTTCATCGGCTGCTAACATGCCATGATCGATTCGCACATTTGGTAAAGTTGTAGGCTGCCATCGTAAAACCTTCCCTGTTTGTGGTAAGAAATCCTGACGTGGGTCTTCGGCATACAAACGCACCTCGATTGCATGACCGTTTAACATCAATTCATGTTGTTGCAAAGGCAATTGTTCACCATTCGCCACACGTAACTGCTATTCAACTAAATCTAGCCCCGTAATAAGTTCGGTTACCGGATGCTCGACCTGCAAGCGTGTATTCATTTCCAAGAAATAAAATGCACCGGATGCATCAAGCAAAAACTCAACTGTACCGGCCCCTACATAAGCACATGCTTTTGCTGCTGCTACAGCTGCCTCACCCATTTGCTGACGTAGTTCAGGTGTCATGACTGGACACGGCGCCTCTTCAACTACTTTTTGATGGCGGCGTTGGATTGAACAATCACGCTCAAACAAATAAATATAATTGCCATGAGTATCACCAAAAACCTGAATTTCGACATGGCGCGGAGCAATGACTGCTTTTTCTAAAATAAGCTCACCTGAACCAAATGCATTTTCAGCTTCTGAACGCGCAGTTTGTAAAGCTTCAATCAATTCGGATGATTGTTGTACCAAACGCATTCCACGACCACCACCACCCGCAGAAGCTTTGACCATAATTGGAAAACCAACCTGTTCGGCTTGTCCTGCTAAGTATTCGAGATCCTGTCGGTCACCTTCATAGCCCGGTACACAAGGGACGCCCGCCTCAATCATGGCAATTTTTGAGAGACGTTTACTACCCATTAACTCAATTGCAGAAGCAGTAGGCCCAATAAACGTAATCTGGTTGTCGATACAGGCCTGAGCAAATTCAGTATTTTCTGACAAAAAACCATAACCAGGGTGAACCGCATCAGCACCTGTTTTTTTGCAAGCTTCAATGATTTTGGTAATAGCGAGATAAGACTCAGATACTTTAGATGGCCCAATGTAAACAGCTTCATCTGCTTCTTGTACATGGCGAGCCTTACGGTCAGCATCAGAATAAACTGCGACAGTTTGGTAGCCCATTGCCTTAGCAGTCTGCATGACTCGAACTGCAATTTCACCACGGTTGGCAACCAGTACTTTTGAAAATTTCATTATTTTTATCCTTATCTTTTATGACTCATCAGCCCAGTTTGGCAAACGTTTCTGGATAAAAGCCATTGTTCCTTCTTGTCCCTCAGCCCCACCAACTGCTTGAGCAAACTGCTGTGCAGCATCATCTAGCAATTCATTTAAAGGTTCATTGAGCGTTCGATGTAACAGCGCTTTAGTCACACGCGAAGCTTGAGGAGCTGCTCGTTTAATGTGTTGAATGGTTTCCTCTAAAGCTTGTTCAAGTTCAATTTCATTATGTGCAATTTTATGAACAACTCCGACACTTAATGCGGTATGCCCTTCAAAACGCATACCGAGTAAAGCAAGTCGACGCGCCTGAGTCAGGCCAATACGTTTCACCACAAAAGGAGCAATTTGTGCAGGAATCACACCTAGACCCGTTTCAGGTAAACCAAACTGGGCATTGTCACGACTAATCGAAACATCCGAAACACATGCCAGCCCAAAACCACCACCTAAAACAGCACCTTCTAAAATCACTACAACCGTTTGCGGAGAAGCTTCAACTTGCTCAAGCATGGCACCAAAACGGCGATTAAAGTCAGCATAAGGTTGTAGACTGCTGACATTGGTCGCTTCAACACGCAAAGCCGCCATGTCTTTAATGTCACCACCTGCACAAAAAGTTCCGCCTTCACCACGGATAATTACCGCACGAATTGAAAGGTCATCGCGAATGGCAGTAAAAACTTGCTGAATGGCATTGACCATCTTCAAGTTCATGGCATTACGGCTTTCTGGTCGGTTTAACCAGAGATATAAAATACTGCCGTCTTGTTCTAATTGAATGCTGTCATCAATATCTAGAGCTTGTAGAGAGGTTGAAAGTGTCATGGTGTATTCCTTATTTTTATTTCTGCTTTTTAGGTAGAATGTCCATTAACTTACAGATAATCCCCAACATAATCTCATCTGCCCCACCTCCAATAGAACCTAAACGACCATCACGATACAGCTGTGATGCTGGGTTATCCCACATAAAACCGTTACCACCCCAATATTGCAGACAGCTATCAGCAACTTCACGAGTTAAACGTCCAGCTTTGAGTTTTGCCATAGATGCCAGCTTGGTCACATCTTCACCTGCAATATGCTGTTCACACGCTTGGTAGGTTAAGGCTTTAAGCGCTTCTACTTCAGTCATGAGTTCGGCAAAACGGAAATGAATATATTGGTTATTGATGAGCGGCTGACCAAACGTCGTACGCTCTTTGGTATAGGTGATAGTCTTCTGGATTAAATTTTCCAAACCACCAATCGCATTAGCACAGGCCCATAAACGCTCTTCCTGAAATTGCATCATTTGCATCATGAAACCCATACCTTCAACACCAACCAAGTTGCGCTGAGGTACACGTACATTGTCCAAATAAACTTGTGCTGTGGTGGTTGAACGCATACCTAATTTATTTAACGGCTCTGAAAAACTAATCCCTTTAGTTTTTGCCGGTACAATAATCATCGACTTGTTGACGTGTGGTTTATCATCAGACGTATTGGCTAAAAGGCAAAAGAAGTCGGCTTGCAATGAGTTAGTAATCCACATTTTACTGCCGTTAATGACATAGTCATCGCCATCTTTTTTAGCAGTCGTTTTAATAGCAGCAACATCCGAACCAGCATGCACTTCCGATACCGCAATTGAGGCAACATATTCCCCAGCAATGGCTGGTGTTAAAAACTCATCGCGTAATTCTTTACTACCAAAACGCGCCAAAGCAGGTGTCGCCATATCGGTTTGTACACCAATGGCCAAAGGCACCCCGCCGCAAGCCGCATATCCAATTTCTTCTGCAACCACAAGGTTATAGGAATAATCTAACGCTAAACCGCCATTTTCCTCAGGCTTACAAATCCCTAATAAACCAAGATCACCCATTTTTTTAAATACGTCGTGGATCGGGAAACGCCCTGCTTCTTCCCATTCGGGAATATGTGGATTCAGCTCATTTTGAACAAATTGACGCGCTGTACGACGTAATGCTTCATGTTCGGCAGTAAATTTCATGGTGTTCTTCCTATTAATTTTTTTAATTACGGTAAAGGTTGATTAAAAACGGGACACACCAAAACGGGTCGGATTCAACTCGCGTTGCTGTGCTTCATAAATGGTTTCTAAAAGGAAAATTAATAATTTTCGGGTATCTCTCGGGTCAATAATGCCATCGTCATGAAGCATAGCTGTATTGAAAAGCGCGGTAGATTGCTGCTCTAATTTCATAGCCGTACTTTGCTCAAGAAAATCGAGCATTTGCGGATTCGGTTCCTGACCAGACGCCTTTTGCTTTCCTTCGGCAACAATACGCAGTACTTTTCCAGCTTGTGCAGATCCCATGACAGCAACATGCGAATTTGGCCATGCAAAAATAAAGTCTGGCGATAAACTCCGGCCACACATCGCATAGTTTCCGGCACCATACGACCCTGCCACAACAATCGAAATTTTAGGTACAGTACAATTGGCAACCGCTTGAATCAGTTTCGAGCCATGTTTGATAATGCCATTTTGCTCTGCATCAGTTCCCACCATAAAACCAGTGGTGTTATGCAGGAATAATAATGGACGCTTGGTCTGCTCACACAGGTGAATAAACTGAGCTGCTTTCGCCGCCCCTTGAGGTGTAATTGGACCATTATTGGTAATAATACCGATATGTAATCCACCAATCTTTGCCCAACCACAAACCGTTAAATCATCATATTCCTGTTTAAATTCTAGAAAATCTGAATCATCAATAATGCGCGCAACCACTTCTTTCATGTTAAATGGTTGTTTAGGGTCATTTGGAATCACACCCAACAGTTCATCGGCATCGTAACGAGGTTCTTTATAAATCGTTTCAACTGGTTTGATTTGCTCTTTCCAGTTCAGATGTTCAAAAATTTCACGTGCAAGTCGAATACCATCAGCATCATTTTCAGCTAAGTATTCTGCTGTTCCAGCAACCTGTGCGTGCATTTCTGCCCCCCCCCAACTCCTCTGCTGTGGCAACTTCACCAGTTGCTGCCAAAAGTAAAGGTGGACCTGCAAGAAGCATTTCGGTTTGCTTACGTACAGCAATCACATAATCAGAAAGACCGGGTTGATAAGCACCACCTGCCGTTGCATTACCATGAACAACTGCAAGCTGTGGAATACCTGCCGCTGAAAGACGCGCCTGATTGGCAAAGGTCATACCACCATAGGTAAACACTTCAGCCGCATAATTTAAGTTGGCGCCACCACTTTCAGTCAATGTAATTAACGGGAGTTTTTGTTCTAAGGCAATTTTTTGCAAACGCAAAGTTTTTTGCACGCCCATAGGGGACATGGTCCCACCTTTAATCGCGCTATTACTTGCAGAAACCAGACAACGCACACTACTGACAAAACCAATGCCAGCAATCACACCACCACCCGCTTCTGAACCATCTTTATCATCATGCATGTTGTAGCCAACCAAACCACACAGCTCAACGAAAGGCGAATCGGCATCAAGTAATAACCGTACACGCTCATGCGGCAGAATCTTGCCCTTTTTATCGAATTTCGGTTTAGCAGCATACGATTTATCAATGCTTTTTTGTTGAATAGCACGGACTTCACTCAGCTGAGCAAGCAGTGCCTCTTTATTCTTTTGATACTGTTCACTACCAACAGTAATTTCGGATTGGAGAATAGTCATTTTTTATTCCTCACTCCGAGCCTAAATTATTGCTTCGCTCGACTTTCTCAGTCTTATCTTTTTTAAAAATTTCAGGAATAAACGCGCGATGGAAACCATTATAAGACTGACTATTTGTTGCTTCGGCTAGTGGATACATGCGTGTCCCTTGTGATGCTGCACCATCAATACGCAAAGTTACACCTGACACAAAAGCCGCAGCATCTGACAGTAAATAACAAATCGCCGAAGAAACTTCTGATTCAGTTCCCATGCGTTTTAGCGGTACATTGCTAGCAAGACTTGGAATAATCACTTTGGCAAAATCACCGCTATAATTATCCATACCGGATGACACAACCCACCCCGGTGCAACCGCATTTACACGAACGCCAGATTTCCCCCACTCAACCGATGCTGTTTTAGTTAAGTTATCAACCCCCGAACGCGCAGCACCAGAATGTCCCATTCCGGGCATGCCGCCCCACATATCAGCAGTCATATTGACAATACTGCCACCATGTTTAGCCATCCATTGGTTATAAGCTTCACGCATTAAATAGAACGTTGCGTGTAAATTATTACGCACGACTGCATCGAAACCATTCGCCGAAATATTCTCTAAAGCTGAGGGGAACTGGCCGCCTGCATTATTTACCAAACCATCGAGTTTGCCGAATTTCTCTATCACTTCGGCAATCATATTTTTCACTTGTTCTTCTTCACGGTTATCACAAACAATAAAATGAACCCGACCACCATCTTCTATAATTTCTTGGCTTACTTTCTCTAATTTTTCAATTTTGCGTCCTGTAATCACTACTTGAGCGCCGAGGGCTGCAAGCTCATGTGCCGTACAACGGCCAATTCCTGAGCCACCACCTGTCACAATAATGACTTTATTAGCGAAAGCATCTGGTCTAAAAATTGATTGATAACTCATCTTTGTTTCATCCATTCATTTTATTTTTCTAAAAGATGTGCCGGAACTTTAACTGGCATATCCAATAACTGTTGGGCAAAGGCTTTGCCTTGCGGGTCAATACGCAAGCTGGCAACACCACCACCACCTAAAGCATTCTCCAACATAAAATTTAGTGCATTTAAACCCGGTAACTCATAACGAATTACTCGCCCTTTCTCAGCATTCAAGACATGTTGCATATAGCTTGCAACAGACTGTTCAGTTAGTGCTGCACGAATCCATGGTAAATAGTCTGCTTTACGTGCAATCACGCCAATATTGCTATGATTGCCTTTATCACCACTGCGGGCATGCGCAATTTCAATCAAAGGAACTTCAATTTCATCTCCTTGATAAATTGCATTTTCACCTGCCTTTAAAGTAGGCAATTGCTCTGTAAAAACTTCTTGTGGAATCTCAACAGGGTAGCGTTTTCCTTCAAAATCGATTTCGACACTTACCTGATTTTTATCTATTAAAAATGAAAATAACTTAATCACTGGAGATGCTTTTGGTCGGCCTCCAACAATTCCTGCCAAGGCTGGAGCCATACCTGTAGAGGCCTGAGCAATTTCAGATGCAAAGAACATACATGCTTCTTTAAACATGTGTTTTACAGCTATTTTGACCACCACTTCACGACTATTTAATGTTTGGGCATGTTCGCCATAAGTACTTTCAATACCTAAGATTTCAACCGACTTTTCACTAAAAGGTGGCACCGAACGCATTGTTAAAACACGTTCGCACTTAGTCAAAATCGCATCAGCAATAACTTGTGCTTTTTGTGGTGCCTCACGGCCTGCAATTAAGAAACTCACTAAAACCCGATAACCATCAGGATAGGTCGCGCTGACTTTATATTGTGCAGTCGGAGCTTGTCCTTTTGCGCCCGTTACACGAACCCGATGCTCCCCAACTTGCTCTAAATGCACGTGGCTGAAATCAGCAATTACATCAGGTAGTAAATATGCTTGAGGATTACCTATTTCATAAACAATTTGCTCTGCAACTGTAGCAGTAGAAACCAGACCACCTGTACCTTGAGGCTTAGTTACAATAAATGAGCCATCCTCACTCACTTCAACCACTGGAAACCCCATGTTGTCGAAGCCCTGCACCAATTGCCAATCGGTAAAGTTACCACCCGTACATTGGGCACCACATTCGATGACATGACCTGCTAATGAACCTTGCGCCAATTTGTCATAATCATCGAGCGACCATTGATATTCATGAAGCAAAGGTGCAAGCACCACAGCAGAGTCAACCACACGGCCAGTAATCACAATATCTGCGCCTAAATTTAAAGCATCGCGAATAGCTACCGCACCTAAATAAGCATTACTGCTTGCCACCTGTTCTGGCAAAGCTTCACCGCTAAACATTTCCTGAATATTTTGCTGCTTAACTTGCTCATGTTTCGCTAAAAGATCATCACCTAACACCACAGCCACTTTCAGATCTAGACCATATTCTTTAATTATTTTTTGCAAGGCATCTCGACATGCCAATGGATTAACACCACCAGCATTACTAATTACCTTAATCTTTTTTTCTGCAATTTTTTTAAGTAGGGGTGCCATCACTCGGCTGACAAAATCTAAAGCGTAACCATGTTTTGGTTCCACCATCTTCGCTTTTGCCATAATCGACATGGTGATCTCTGACAAATAATCAAAAACCAAATAATTAATATCGGTTAGATGTACCAGTTGGAAAGCGGCAGTATTGGTGTCTCCCCAAAAACCTGAGGCACAACCTATTTTTACTACACGCTCATCACCCTGTTGATTACTTGCCATCTTATTTCTCATTATTTTGTTTAAAAATTAAACTCAACATTACCAAGCAAGCGCTTGGTTTGTAAAGAGCAAAATGTTATTGTGAAATTGACCAAAACTGCCAAACTCGACAGCTCAGCTAAAACATGATGAGATTTGGCAACCTTTTCTGTTAAGTATTTTTATATAGAGGAACCAGCTTTCGCATGATTGCTACTTCAATTGAACAGATTCCAAATATCTCTTGCTTTGATGACAGCCCGCGTGGTCGTTTATTACGGGGGGCTGCTTACCTATTTCATAAACAAGGCTATGACAAAACTACTGTACGCGAACTTGCTCAATTTATTGGAATCCAGTCGGGAAGCTTATTCCACCACTTTAAAAGTAAAGATGACATCCTCGCTCACGTGATGGAGGAAACCATTATTTACAATCTTGCTCGTTTACAAGATGCGGCAGCCCAATCTACCAATCCAGAACAACAACTCCGTGCTCTTATTAAATCTGAACTCATTTCAATTACTGGAGATACAGGTGCAGCCATGGCTGTTTTGGTTTATGAGTGGTTTGCCCTATCAAAAGAAAAACAAGATTATCTTTTAAAAATGCGTAATGAATATGAGCAAATATGGATAGATGTGATTGAAAAATTACGTACTGAAGGCAAGGTAAAGCATGATGCCTTTATTTGGCGAAGATTAATTGGTGGTGCAATTTCATGGACCGTAACTTGGTATAAAGCTGAAGGTAAAGTCAAAATTGATGAGTTAACCGAAATGGTTTGGGAGATGGCTTTGAAATGAGTTCTGTAATATCTTAGAATTTGAAGAAAAACATGGAAAGAACATGAACGTTGGGTAATTTTAAATGAAGGATGGACAGACAAATAAAATCATTACAATCAATTTTTTTAAATCTTAAAGGTATCTATGGGAAGAAAATCAAAACACCACTATATTCCTAAATGTTATTTAAAAGAATTTACTAAGGGTAGGAAAACTACATCATTATTTTGGTGTATTCCAAACAATAACACCAAATCTTTTCAAACAAGTCCAAATGACTCATGTGCCCAACGTGACTATTATACAATAGACCATATAGATCCATTAATTATTGAAGATTTCTATGCAAATCAAGTTGAACCTAAAATCAGCCTCGCCATTAATTACATAAATATGCGTCAATCCCACAAAGAAATGAAAGACAAAATCTAGTTTTACTTATGGCTGCTTTGTATTTACGAGTACCATTTTTTCGACAACTAGTCCAAAAACCTGTAGAGCAAATGAAAGAAATTATTACGAGTATGGAAAAAGATGTCTCCATATCTAATAAGGATGAATTCAATTTTAATCAAACAGACCTAATTAGAATTGAAACAAAACTTCTTAGTAGAATGCAAAACTATTTAACAACTAAATATTTTCAGTTATTTGTCATCAATGAGCCAGATTTATATATTATTACTAGTGACAACCCATTTGTATTAAGTCATCCACTGGAAGATGAGCAAAACTTTTCTTTCGGGGTGAATACGCCCAATATTGAAATATTAATACCTATAACTAAAAAAGCTTTTATAATTGCTAAGAATGAGCCTTGTAACGAAATCAGTTTTATCGCTGATAAAAAGTTAGTAGCTTTAGTGAATACTAAACTCTTATTAAATTCTCATAAATATATTTATAGTTGTGACGATAAAATTTTATTGTTAGATAGTGAATTGAAAGTCTATGAACACCATATTCAATCAGGATAAAACTTAACAAATCGTCAAGTACTAACAATAATACTTGACGATCTAAAGAAAAATTTAGGCACTATATAAGATAGAACACAATCAATACTTTAACTGTTTGCTAATTAAATCTTTCATAATTTCTTCAGCACCACCACCAATCATATTGACCTTCACTTCACGGTAAATACGTTCCGACTTGGTACCACGCATAAAGCCCATACCACCTAGCGTTTGTACAGCAGCATCAGCACAAAATTGCATAGTACGAGTCGCAACATTTTTAAGCATTGAAATTTGCGCTACCAACTCAGGCCCTTGTAGTTTTGGCTGAGTCATTTTCCATGCAGTTTCTTCAAGTAATGCCCTCGTTGAAGTCAGTTGGGTTGCCATATCTACCAATTTATGGCGTACTACTTGATGATCTATTAATCGCTTACCAAAAGTTTTACGTTGCTGCGCCCATTCTAAAGCTTCTTCGTAACAGACCAATGCATAGCCATAAGCCACTACTCCCAAGAAGAAACGCTCCATATTAAAGTTATTCATAATAACTTTAAAACCGGCATTTTCTTTGCCAAGTAGATTTGATGCAGATACTCGTACTTGGTCAAAATGCAAATGAGCCGTATCTGAAGCCCACCACCCCATTTTCTTTAAAGGCGTTTTAGTAATTCCTTCACTGTGCGCATCAACGAGCAACATTGAAATGCCTTCAGCTCCAGTTTTTGTGGGGTCTGTACGTACTGCAACAGTGTAGTAATCTGCACGAATTCCTGAGGTGATAAAAGTCTTCTCACCTGAGACAATATAATAATCCCCTTCCCGAACAGCTTTAGTTTGTAACGCTGCTACATCAGACCCACCACCTGGTTCTGTAATTGCTAATGCAGAAATTTTTTCACCGGAAATAATCTCTGGGAGGACTCTAGCCTTTAACTCCTCACTTCCAAAATGTTGAATTGGAGGGGCACCAATTGTGTGCACCATGAGTGAAGTATGTACTCCGCCAGAACCCGCCTTTGCCATTTCAATACCAGCGAGTAATGAATAGAATGGATCTGCATCAGGAATACCACCATATTCTTCAGAAAAACCTAGACCCAATAGGCCAATTTCAGCAGCCTTTTTATAAAGCTCTCTAGGAAATGTCTCGGCCTCATCCCACTCATTAACAAAAGGTGCCATTTCTTTTTGCACAAATCGACGAACATTGTCAGCAAAAGCAAAGTGTTGTTCATTATAGTAAATTGGGTTGAGTTGCATATTTAGAAATGTCCTGAAGTTTTTATTTAATTCCTGAACATATCTTGTCATGTTTACTATTAATCAAAAGTTGCAAGAATCTTCAATTTCTTGGCATAAAACATCAAATAGAATTATTTTTATTTAAGTACAACACCTATATTTTTAAACAACAACGACAACCACGTACAGCATAATAAGACTGTGCTCCATTATGATAAATGAAAACTCGGCCATAACGACGATCAGCAAAAAGTGCTCCACCCAATTTACGAATCTCGACTGGGGTTGCAAGCCAACTCGATGTTTTAAGATCAAACTCTTCAATTTGCTGTAATTGACGATATTGCTCTTCTGTTAAAAGCTCAACTCCCATTTCATTAGCAAGATCTATTGCACTGTTTTTAGGAGGATGATCTTTTCTAGATTCTAAAGCCTCACGATCATAGCAAAGGCTTCTACGGCCTTTTGGGGTTTCAGGAGAACAATCTACAAATAAATACTGATCTTTCTGCTCGTCAAAAACAATAACATCAGGCTCTCCTCCAGTATTTTCCATTTCTTGCAATGCCCATAGTTTGTCTGGAGATTTTATTAATTTATCCCGTACATTCGACCAATCGACTTCTTTATGGCGATGTGTGTTCTTTTCAAATCTCTTCTTTAATAGTTCAAGCAGTGGATCTAATTCTGTTGAAGTTAATTGTTTTTTAGTTGTCATTGAATAAATCCTTATAATTATTGGACTGAGCGTCCATCAAAATAATTTATTTTTATTTTATCTAATTCAATGTCGTCTATACATCGAACATTAATCGCAAAGATAGAATTACCCTCTGCATCTGTACCTTGAACATAAGGATGAATACCGCAATTTTTACAGAAATGATGATTAATCACATGCTTGTTAAAAGTGTAATTCGCTAAAATATCAGGAGAATCTAAAGTAACTGTAACTTGATTAGTGGGTAGGAACCAAAGTAAAGACCCTTTCTTTTGGCAAATGGAACAATTACAAGATAAAATTTCTATTAGCTCACCTTCTACGACAAACTTCACCTGTCCGCAGTGACAACTTCCTTTATATTCCATAACATTCTTCCCTTTATAATTTTTTATAGTTTTATAATATTCTTTGTTATAGATCAATTTTTAATCTTATTCCAGACTTTAGCTTTTTCCTCATAATAAACCCTAATAAATTGAAGTAATGACCAATCATTAACTCCAAAAATATTGGCATTGTTTGCATCTATTACCATTTTTAAAAGAAAACAAAGGTAAACCAAAGAACATGAAAGCCATAAAGGCTAATTTTTTCCCTTTTGTGTAGGCTTCAATATCATAACTTCCACAGTTAGGACATCGCTCTTTATTTTTTCCAAATTCTTGCTCTAAGTCTTCACTAAAATCTTTTTCAAGGAAAGCTTTCGCATCATGAACATCTTTTTCTAGTACTAATAAACGAACTCCACCCAATGCATTTGAATAAAACCAGTCCATATTAATTGTATGTTCATTTTCAATACGAGCAGGGATTCCAAAAGCCTCTAATTGAGTTTTTGCAATTTGTGCCTCATACGGAAACGAAAAAGTTTTAACTAAGATGCATTGCATATTAAATTTATAATAAGGTGAATAGTTTCAGAATAGCTTTATTTCTTTATAAATTGAATTAAATTTAATCTCTAAAGGATCAGTAATTAACTTTCCGCTTTTATTGCATGCAATAAAAAACACCCCGGTTTCTTTCGAGACCGGGGTGTTTGAATAATGAGCTGGCGATGACTTACTCTCACATGGGTAACCCCACACTACCATCAGCGCTAAGAGGTTTCACTTCTGAGTTCGGGAAGGGATCA
>NZ_JANBNX010000036.1:0-31309 GCF_035615275.1 Acinetobacter sp. IK23 | reverse complement strand
TATCATCAAATTCATCACTTAAAGCAACCAACTTAATCACAAGTAACTGTTTTTCAACAAGTTTCTATCTGCATCACCGCCGATGGATGTGCATTATAGACCATTAAATTCCCTTTGCAATACCTTTTTAAACATTAGCGCAACAACAGCTCGCTTTTTGATCAAAAATGGTAAAAATATTCATTTTTTATATAAACATGGTTGTAAAAGCAGCAATTTATCGAGATTTTTTTCATTTTGGTTCTTCTCTTGCCATCTTAAAGGCCGGCAATCGATATATTCACAATATCCACCCTCTCCCTGAAGACACTGATCATTCAAGCTTAACTGGTAGCTGAAACTTCCTATATATCCAGCTGCCAATCCAAATTTATAATCACCACGACTTTCAGCATAGAGCTCAAAAATAACTTTGCCGTTTTTTTTGCATTGCCAAGAAAACTCTCGAGGTAAGTACATTTCTCTTCCAAAAGGTGTTTGAACTTTTGGATAAACACGGTAAATATGAAAATTAACTTCTTCAGTAAAAGTTAATGGTTCTTTGCCTATTTCTTGAATATCTAAGCGTGAACACAAAACGATATTCCATTGGTTTCTTATTTGGGTCAAAGTGACTTGGGTTGTTTCATTGAGATTAATCACTTGATATGTGTAAAAACATAAAGATAGAAAGGGTAAATGTAATGCTCGAGCATGTTTAAATCGCCCTAATCCACTCACTTCATATTTTTGCCCTTTATATAAGATTTCACCTTCACAATGACAAAGAACTGTCCAATAGTCTGATATTCCCCATTGCAAAGCAGATGAGTTCAAAATATTGGAAGGAGTTTGAATAACTAGATCACAGCTCATCTCAGAATCCACTCGTTTAAGATGAATTTGAGGAATTTGCCATTCAATAAGATCAGTTTTATCAAATTGATAGTAATTAGGATTAAGCTGACATTGTCTTCGAATTGAATAAATTTTTAAGTGATCTACACTGTGTAAACTACTACTGACCAATACTGTTGCTGTATCAATCGCAGAAGTCACAATACTGTTTGCGTTATAACAAAGGGGAATTCTAGGCTGTCCAATCAGGCTAATATAATTAAAATAACGAAGTGGCGCAGGTAAGTTAGGAAGGATTAAACCTTGATAAACAACTTTGAAAAAGCCTCTAGAAGGCTGATATACAACGCCCCCATTTGAGTTGAGGCCCAGCTGCTGCAATTGATTTATCTGATTCATCAACTTCGGCATACTGAACCTCATATAATTTATGTTCTGATAGTCTCGTTATTTTTTTTAGCTAATAGCGTGGTAACAAAGCCCGATAGAGCATAGATAATTGAAACAATCAAAATACCCATTGGGATATTATAAGTGATTGCTGCAAAAATCAGTACTACTGGCAACATAACTACAAAAGGAACACGCTTACGGTCCATTTGCTTAAATGAATAGTATTTAATGTTTGAAATCATAAGTAGTCCAACCACCACCATGATCACCGAATTAATCACTTGAATCGCAATATCACGCAAATCGAAAATGAATGGGTAATCTCGCGCAACCCATACAAGTGAAATAATAATAATTGCAGCAAGTGGACTTGCGATACCAATAAAGTAACGTTTATCAACTACTCCAATTTGAACATTAAAACGCGCTAAACGGAAAGCCGCACAAGCAGTATAAACAAAACAACAAGCTAAACCTATACGGCCCAAATCATGCAGACTCCAGCTATACATTAGCATTGCTGGCGCTACACCAAAGGCTAACAAATCTGACAAAGAGTCATATTGCTCGCCAAAAGCACTTTGCGCACCGATTGCTCTGGCAACTCGACCATCTAACCCATCTAACAATGCTGCTATAAAAATGGCATAAATTGCTTGAGTAAATTCGCCATTCATACTCGCAATGATGGAATAGAAACCAGACAATAAAGCGGCTGTAGTTATTAAGTTAGGCCAAAGATAAATACCTCGACGCTTTACTTTTTGTCCTTCCGGATTATCTTCCTCTTCAACCACTTCGAACGTAATCCCATCAAAAGAATGTTCATTATGAGTTAAATCTTGCTCTGGTTTAGGCGCATTTGTCATTATTTTCTATTCCAAACATGTGCATTGATTTAGATTAATTATTACTCACCCACTAACCAGCGTACAGCGGCATGACCACCCGTTTCTTGCATACGTAAGTGAGGGAATAACCATTGTAGGGCTTGATCGGCTTGTTCAGAGAACTGCCAAGGCGGGTTGATTACCAATAAACCACAACCATTTAGACCTACAGGAGTGTCATCTGGCCATACACAAATTTCACAAACTAACTGACGGCGAATTCCTGTTTTGAACATTTTCTTTTCAAAACGCTCAATCATCGCTCGGTCTTTAATTGGATACCAAACTGCAAAAACGCCTGTTGGCCATTTCTTATGAGCTTGTTGTAACAATTCAACTAATTGCGGAAAATCTTTACGTTCTAACTCGTATGGCGGGTCAATCATGACTAGACCGCGCTTTTCCTTCGGTGGAATTACACCAAGTAAGCCTTCATATGCATCGCGCTCGTGCAAACCTGCACGTTTGTCATGAATGTTATGACGTAATTGCTGAAAAACATCACGTTGCATTTCAAATATAGTCGCTTTATCAATTTCGCGCATACCTTGTAATGCAAACCAAGGAGAACCAGGATAACTCCCCTTACCTTCTTGAGAGCGTAGTTCTTCAACAAGTTTTAAGTATTGTTGAATTGCTTCAGGAGCTTGGCGCTTTTCCATTTCTGAAAGCTGAACAAGACGATGAATACCTGTTAGGAATTCTCCTGACTTTTGCGCAGGTGCTTGAGATAAATCATATTTTCCTGCACCTCCATGCGTATCGATATAACGATAAGGTTTATCTTTGGCATTTAAACGATTAAGAAGCTGTAGCAAAAGCACATGCTTCATAACATCTGCAAAGTTGCCCGCATGGAAATGGTGACGGTAATTCATGTTGACTTTAATTCCTCAATTCAACAAATAGTTTAACATGAAAAAAATATTCTTTCGTAAGGTTGTGATCATCTAAAATAGAGCAGCTTGATATTTTACGATCTATTCGAGGTTATATGCACTATCACTCGCTTCCTGATTCATGGAATCTGGATCAAATTTTAGATGATTTAAATGCACATGGTTTTGCAATTATAGATCATGCTTATTCAGATCTATATCGCGCTCAGGTTGCCAATGAATGTAGCCACCATATGGATGAATTCAGAGAAGCTGGTATTCAAAACGGCGTGGTAAGCAATATTCGGAGTGACCATATTCTATGGATTAATGATCAGCTTCCGATTGCCCAACAACATATTGAAACCCTAAGTCTATTATCGCAAAGTCTAAATCAAGCATTTTATTTAGGAATTAAAGAGGTAGAAGCTCATTTCGCCTGTTACCATGCAGGTGAATTTTATGCATTACACCGCGATAATCCTCAGCAAAAAAATGATCGTATTATCTCTAGTGTTTATTATTTACACCATGAATGGCAAGAAGACTGGGGTGGACAATTAAGGTTACAAGATAAAAATGAAAATTGGCATATTGTTAAACCTGAACCTAATCGGTTAGTTGTATTTCAAAGTAACTTATTGCACGAAGTTTTAGTTTCTAAACAGCAGCGCTTATCAATTACAGCATGGCTTCGTAGTGGAAACTCAATTTGGGGTTAGATGAGTGCTCTTTAAATTTCTCAAATGACCCCGATATAAGAGCTATTGATTAAAAAGGGCGAAGGCGTATGTCTATTGAAACAAAAGCAATTGTGACCAGAATTGGTGAAACAGACCAACTCTATTTAACGGAAAATACGCCCGAGCTTGCTTTGGAACGTGCAGATTTACGTATGCAACTCGCGATGTTAAGCCGCGTTCGCCAAGAGCAAATTCATTTTTTGCAAGAGGCTATTGTTTTGCTCGAACAAGCTCGCATTGAATATGACGAGATGCCAATGAATTTATATTTAAATTTATCATTGCATTTAGCTAAAGCGTATATGATTTATTTTGAATTAAATAAAGAAAAGCGCTTTGCACTCATTACTCAGCAAATTTTGAAACCACTATCGCATCATGAGCATGCAGATATCTATTTCTTCTTGGCTTATGCTTCGGCAGCACAAGAAAAACCTGCCCTCACTCGGCATTGGCTTACTAAATATGTATCTACAACTCAATGTGATCTTGAACTGGTTCATGAACATCCGGTATTTCATCCAGTCCGCCATGAGTCATGGTACAAAGATTTATTAAAACGAAAAACTCATTAAAGTATGAATTTTAAAAGGCCTGTTGCTAATAAACAGGCCTTTTTATTTTGCTATTTTTTGAGGCTATCTTCATGTAACTGTTCGTTGAGTTCATCAATGACGACAATCCACTCATCATCTTTTTCCCAATGACTTTTTAAAAAATCACTTTGTCCTTTTGACCAAAAAGATGCTTCATGTAATTTCTGTTCAGCAGGCAATTGATGAGTTTTGATGAAGTTTTCAATACTTGCCTCGTCAGCATCTAATCCCAATTGTTCAAATAAAAGTTGTAATGTCGGTTGCTGTTCAAACACTGTTATTCTCCTATAACTTCTTTTCCATAATCTAACAACTATAGAGTTTAGTTGCATATCTATGTCTATATTTTCTTGTTGTTTTTTGTGTGTAGTTATAAATTTTCAAACATAAAAAAGCACCCTACAAGAGAGTGCTTTTTAATTCATTAAAGTAATGAATTATTTTACCATGTCAGCAATTGCTGCACGTTCTTCTTCAAGCTCGTTTAGAGTGAAGTTGATACGCTCACGGCTAAATTCGTCAATTTCTAAACCTTGAACGATTTTATATTCACCGTTTTCAGTTGTTACAGGGAAACCGAACATAACGCCTTCTGGAATACCATAAGAACCATCAGATGGAATACCCATAGTTACCCACTTGCCGTTTGTACCAAGCGCCCAATCACGCATATGGTCAATTGCAGCGTTAGCAGCAGAAGCAGCAGAAGACAAACCACGCGCTTCGATAATCGCAGCACCACGTTTACCAACAGTTGGAAGGAATACATCTTTGTTCCAAGCTGGATCGTTGATCTTGTCTTTTAAGCTTTCGCCATTTGCAGTTGCAAAACGGTAGTCAGCATACATTGTTGGAGAGTGGTTGCCCCAAACTGTTAAGTTTTCGATGTCAGCAACAGCAACACCAGCTTTTTGAGCAACTTGAGTCAACGCGCGGTTGTGGTCAAGACGTAACATAGCTGTGAAGTTTTTCGCAGGAAGATCTGGAGCAGATTTCATTGCGATGTAAGCGTTAGTGTTTGCAGGGTTACCTACAACCAATACTTTAACGTTACGGCTAGCAACTTCGTTTAATGCTTGACCTTGGCCAATGAAGATTTCACCGTTAACTTTTAACAAGTCAGCACGTTCCATACCAGGACCACGTGGACGAGAACCAACTAATAATGCATAGTCAGCATCTTTAAATGCAACTTTAGGATCATCAGTCCCGATCATGCCAGCCAATAAAGGGAAAGCACAGTCATCAAGTTCCATCATTACGCCTTTAAGCGCTTGTTGTGCTTTTTCAACTGGAACTTCAAGCAATTGTAAAATAACTGGTTGATCTTTACCTAGCATTTCACCGCTTGCGATACGGAATAATAAGCTGTAACCAATTTGACCTGCAGCGCCAGTCACGGCAACACGAACGGGTTGCTTCATGTAATTGTCTCCAATGAGTGTCCTTAATCGGGCTAAATAGCGATTCTATCTAACCAAATCATCATAAACGGCAAAGATTGTACTCTAAAGAAGTTGCAGATGCATGTAAAAGCGACTCATTTTCACCAAAAGTCTGATAGAAAATACAAATTAATCTTTACAAATAGATTCAATGTATGGTCAGCATTTTTTTATGAAATGGTAGCTCGCTTAGTAACTACCTTTAATTGTAATTTCACTTGGACAATTCGAGACAACGTGATTTGAACACTGTTTATATTGGCCATTTACGGTGTAACAGACTTTAACTTCTGTGAGAACAACATCCGAACGAGATAACTGGCAATTAAAACGGATACCATTTTGAGGCATGCTTGGATTAAGCTTCGTAAATTGCTGACGTAGTGTAGATTGCTGCATTTCTACATTGCTAGAACTTGTTAAATTAGCAGGTATTTTTAACCGCTCGGCAAAGTTAATAATCGTACGGAAATATTGACTCGCATTCATAGGAACACAGCCACCGACACTTTTCCAAAGCTGCACGCGAGCATTATTGTCTGGCATAACACGAGCAACAACTTTAGCTTGTAATGGTGATAGTGCAGCAGAACTTTCTGTTGAACAGTCAGTTCGGGTAGTTTCTGGCATTAAGCCAGTAATTGTAAGTGAATATCCTTCCAGACATTTACGCTGCTTCTGTTTAGAAGGATCTAACGAACAGACAGCAGGCGTCATCTGTACATGCATGACATAACCTTGCACGTTAACAGGTTCCGCATGTAAAACAGAACTCATCAATCCAATGCTTGCACAGATCAACCACCATGCAAGTTGTGATATTGATTGAGGTCCTAAATATCTATATTTCATTTAATTAAAACTTGGTTATGCCAATTAAAAGAATGTTCCATCATTCATCATCTAAAATTAAGGTGATGACCGCATTGGAATGACTTTCATACGCTGTATTAATGACTGAGCGCCTTGACCCAATACCACTCCATAATGTGTCGCATTCGTCATGACATGCTTAACGTAATCTCTTGTTTCAAGCAATGGAATGGTTTCAGTATACTGATCAGCCTCAATCGGTTGGTAATCTGGTTGCCAACGTCTTGCACGATTCGGGCCAGCATTATAACCTGCTGTCGCTAAAACAGGGTTATTGCTTAACTGACCTTGAATCATTGATAAATAAAATGTTCCATAACGAATATTGGTATTCATTTCACTCAACGCCGCCGGATTATATGTCTCCCCCATCTGACGAGCAATCAACTTTGCTGTATCAGGCATAATTTGCATCAGGCCACCTGCCCCCACATGGGAACGTGCCGAGGTAACAAACCGACTTTCTTGACGCATTAAACCATAAGCCCAAGCTGGATCAATTCCAGCATTGTAACTATGACTTACGACATTAGTCTTATGTGGGGTGACATAACGATAGGTATCATTATGTTTACTAGTTGTACGATCCGCTGCATAAATTGCACGGTCATACCAACCCATATCATGAGCACGCTTTGCGGCAGCTAATAATAAACCATCATCATGTTGGAGATAGGCCTGACGGACTGCCCAGTTCCATTCGCGATTTGTATAAGTCGGATTGGCGTTAATGCGTCTCAGAGTAAATGCACGATTAAAGTGAATATTTTGATCTAAACGGCGCAAATCACTTGCAGTTGGCTCATCACTATAAGGTTGATGATTATAGCGTACACCTAAACGGTCTTTTGCAAGTAAGTTGTGATAATCATCACCACTTTCAGCGAGTTTCTTATAAATACGTTGTGCCGTATTTTTAGAATTGCTATCACCACGCTGTTCTGTCGCACGAGCTAACCAATATTGCCAGCGATCTTCTTGCTTCTGTGAAACCGACATACTATCAATCGCACGAATTAAACTTTCCCATGCGCTAAAGCGAATTGCTTGTCGTGCATAAATTTCAGCTTCTTCAGGGCTTAAAGGGTAGCCATAACTCGCATCAAAGTATTGAAGAACTTCTCGGTTAAAATTATTTTTCATGACCGTAGTTCCGCCAATATAAGCTACGGTTCGATATAGATATTTTTGTACACTCTCGGGAGTGCCTTGCGCTACTCGCTGCACATTTGCAAAAGCATTCCCCAAGTCATTATTTGCTAAACGTCCCAATGCAAAAATCAGATAAGCATAATCTACATCATTAGTTTTTGGGGCAGTCCACAAATAGTTAAGCGGATTTGCCTGAATCTGGTTAAGCTGAGCCAAAGAAAGATTTATTCCTAAACTTTGAGCAGTAGCAAGTGCCTGTCCAGATAGACCAGAGCGTAGCTGTACCCAAAGACGTTGTTGCTTATCTTGAGTACTCATTAATGGACTAGAAATCATCATACGACCTAGCCCAACACATGATTCTGGTTGAGATTCTGTTGCCAACCAAACATCTTTATATTCAGCAAATACTAATGCATCACCACTTTTAGCTCTCACCTGCGCTAAAGCACAATTTTCGGCTGGATCAGGGTTAGAAACATAAGATAAAAGTGGTTGAGCAGATACAAAGTCAGCTTGCTTTACTTTTTCTTCTACATAGTCTGCTGCAAGCTTCTCTGCCATGGCAGATTGAGGATAGCGTTGGGCAAAACTTATAATTGATGTTGGGGATTGAAAGCTAAGATTGCTGTTTAGTTTCCAGTATTCAGGATAATAACCCAATACATCATTTTGCATTGCAGCCTGATATTGATCTAACAAGGCTGTATTACCACTATTTGCGGCATTCAATGCATCATTAAATTGTTCTTCTGCTGCATAAGACAATGAACAACCAAGTAAACACACAGCCCCTAACCAGCCACGATGTGCATATTTATTTTTCATCACACGACTCTTGTTTGATGAGCTCTTTTTACTTGGTCTCATAAATGTGTTAAACCCTGACTATCCACCTTTAGGCATAGTTTAATTATTCTTCGTGCTTTCTTTTGTTGTGTTATGTAACTCTCTGATTCAACATCATTAAAATTTATGTCATTTATCTTCATAAATCATAGCTCGCTTATGGCAGTTTAATTTTATCTGTTCAGCTCAAATACTGTTATAATGTTGGGTTTGACCCGTTTTGGGTTGTTTTTATTATTTAACTAGATCGATCTGTTAGGAGCCTGCATGACGGTTCAAACCTTCATTCCCAATGGTGCCAAAGCTGCCTCAGAAAACACTGTTACCCAGCCAACGCACACCACTGATGTTTCAATAAAAAAACTTTATATTGAAACTCAAGGGTGTCAGATGAATGAGTATGACAGTCACCGTATGGCAGACCTTTTAGGGGATTCTCACGGCTACGTTTTAACGTCAAATCCTAATGAAGCAGATATTCTGCTCATGAATACTTGCTCTATCCGTGAAAAAGCACAAGAGAAAGTATTCAGTGAATTAGGCCGCTGGCGCAAATTAAAGGATAAAAATCCTGATCTTGTGATTGGTGTGGGTGGTTGTGTCGCATCTCAAGAAGGTGACAATATTCAAAAACGTGCTCCTTATGTGGACATGATTTTCGGCCCTCAAACACTCCATCGCTTACCGCAAATGCTTGATCAGCATAATGCTCAAGTAGAAAAACCAAAAAAGGATAAAATCAAACTGGTTGATATTTCTTTTCCAGATATTGAAAAATTCGACTTTTTACCTGAACCACGCGTAGAAGGCTTTAAAGCATTCGTTTCTATTATGGAAGGTTGCTCTAAATACTGTTCCTTCTGTGTAGTGCCATATACACGCGGTGAGGAAGTTTCTCGTCCACTAGATGATGTACTCGCAGAAATTGCTGGTCTTGCTGAAAAAGGTGTCCGTGAAATTTCATTGCTGGGTCAAAATGTAAATGGCTACCGTGGTGAAACATTCGAAGGTGGCATTTGTACCTTCCCTGAATTGTTACGACTCGTTGCAGAAATTCCAGGTATTGGACGACTACGTTATACAACTTCACACCCACTTGAGTTCTCTGATGAGCTTATTCAGTGTTATGAAGATTTACCTCAAATGGTTTCACATTTACATTTGCCTGTACAAAGCGGATCTAACGATGTTCTACAGGCCATGAAGCGAAATCACACCATTGATGTGTATATCGATAAGATTGCCAAGTTACGTAAAATACGCCCTGATATGCATTTATCGAGTGACTTTATTATTGGATTCCCTGGTGAAACTGATGAAAATTTCGCAGAAACACTTCAGTTTATCAAAGACTTAGATTTCGATCACTCATACAGCTTCGTTTACTCAAAACGTCCTGGTACACCAGCATCAGACTTACCAGATACAACACCTGAACAGGTTAAAAAAGAACGTTTAGCTCAAGTTCAGAAAGTGATTAAGCAATCTAGTATTGAAAAGACTGACGCAATGCTTGGCAAAATTGAACGTGTTCTCGTTGAAAAAGTATCTGATCAAGACCCTAATATTTTATTAGGTACCGCAGACAATACTCGTCTAGTCACTTTTGTAGGTGATGCTTCATGGGTGGGTCGCTTTGCAGAGATCGAGATTACTGAAATTAAAACTTTAAATTTAGTTTACGGCGAGCTCTTGAATCTTGAGCCTGACGTGGCGTAATGTAGAGGTATTCTAAAGTCTACTGAAAGGTTTTCTCTTGACTGCAGCGATTCGACGTACCGTAACATTTCCTGAAGTTTCAATGGAACGTTTAAAGAGCATCTTGGGTGCCTATAATGGGCACCTTAAGCAAATTGAACAGCGTTTAGATGTCAAAATTACTCATCGTGGAGATGTTTTTCACATAGATGGTGAGATAGATGCTGTTGGGAGAGCCGAAGCACTATTGCAGCGACTCTATGAAGAGTCTGAGGTATCCCAGCAAATCAGTGCTGACTTGTTGCATCTACTCATTCAATCTTCTCAAACCGAGCGTAATTTCGAGCTGGTTGGTGAAGAGATGGATGAGCATGATGCACCAATGGATGTCTATTTCCAGACTCGAAAAGGCCGTATTAATCCGCGTGGTGCCAACCAAAAGCGTTATGTACAGCGTATTTTACAAAGCGATATTTCTTTTGGTGTCGGCCCTGCTGGTACAGGTAAAACTTATTTAGCAGTTGCCGCAGCCGTAGATATGCTCGAACGCAACGAAATCCAGCGGATTTTACTTGTACGTCCTGCGGTAGAAGCAGGAGAAAAGCTCGGTTTCTTACCTGGTGATCTTACTCAGAAAATTGACCCATACCTACGGCCTCTTTACGACGCTCTTTACGAAATGCTCGGCTTTGAAAAAGTTGCCAAACTAATCGAGCGTCAAGTGATTGAAGTTGCACCCCTTGCTTATATGCGTGGCCGTACTCTTAATCATTCATTTGTAATTTTGGATGAAGCCCAAAACACAACACCTGAACAAATGAAAATGTTCTTGACCCGTTTAGGTTTTGGCTCTCGTGCAGTAATTACAGGTGATATTACCCAAGTAGATTTACCTCGAGGCCAACAATCTGGTTTGGCACACGCTCTTCGTGTACTTGAGAATATTAAAGAAATTCATATTACCCGTTTCCATTCTCGTGACGTTGTACGTCATCAACTTGTTCAAAAAATTGTTGAAGCGTATGAAGGTTGGGATGGTGAACAACAGCGTCTTAATGCTGAAGCACGTGCTGAACGTAAAGCACGCCAAGAAGCTTTAGTTGCTGAAAACGATACAGCAGCAGACTTGTAACACCAGGATGCTTAAGGATTCACTTTGAAAATCAGTTTAAGTTTACAACAAGACTTTCAATCACCTGAGTTAGAGCTCAAACGAGCTCAACTCAAAAAAATTATTGAGACCACTTTACGCCACGTTGGCTACAAAGAAGATTGTGAAATTGGTATTGCCTGTGTTGATTTGGAAGAAAGCCATCAACTTAACTTGCAATATCGTGAGAAAGATAAACCTACCAATGTTCTCTCTTTTCCAAGCGACATCCCTGAAGAAGTCCTACCAATGCTCGATGCATTACCCCTAGGCGATTTAGTGATTTGTATTCCAGTAGTATTACAAGAAGCTTTGGAACAGAAGAAAACTGCTCAAAATCATTTTGCACATCTATTGGTTCATGGTGTTTTACATTTACTTGGTTATGACCATGAAACAAGCGATGAAGATGCCGAAGAAATGGAAGGCTTAGAAATTGAAATTTTAGCTAAACTCAATATTGCTAATCCTTATCAGGAATCATAAATTTCACTTTTAAACGATTCATAACAGAATCAGCTTTCTAATTTATTTTTGAAATGTGGATATCCTACAAGTTATCCACATTTTTCATTAATGTACCTCAAATTCAGCTTCAGCTGGATCAAAACGCCAAGTACGAATAATACGTAGCTCAGAAATATCTTTCATATTGCTATCAAAACGACCAAATGGCGCACCACGGCGTACAGAAGCTTTTGCAGCTTCATCTAAAACTGAATGTCCTGAACTTTCAAGTAAACGAATTGCACGAATGCCCCCTTGAGCATTCAAAATCACCATAAGGCGAACTTCACCTTTTAATTGTTGTTGTTTAGCTTCTTCTGGATAATAACGGTTACCGTAAAGCTCCACCTTTTCACGGAACTTATCTAAATAAGCTGCTGAAGCATCTTTCTTGGCTTGAATACCATCGACTGTTTTTATTTTTTGTTGACGACTGAAATCTTGCTGACGTTGTAAATATTGAGCTTCTAGGCTCGCGACCATTGCAGCTTTAGCTTGAAACTGGCTTTCTAATTGTTCAAGTGCTTTCTTTCTTTGACTCTCCTCAGCTTGTTTCTGCCAACTCAACACAGTCATGAGTACTTTTTCTTCAAACTTAAGTTCTCTTTGTTGCTGTACTTTTTCTAAAGTTTCTAACTGGGCTTCTCCCGTTGAAGCATCAGTAGTCATAGGCGTCGGAGAATTACTAGACATCCGATGAGCCTCTCTAAAAGTTCCTGAACCTTGTTGGTCTGCTTGCGCTAAAAAATCTGCATGCTTAACAGCATCCTCAGCAGGACGAATAGATATAGCGATTTCTTTCGTGGATTGCTCTGACGGCGCAGGCATAGCAAAATGAATAAGCAGCACAAGAGTATGCAACAAGATTGCGAGTATTATTGCAACAATAAAGACTCGGTCTTGCCACCAATAAAGAAAAGGCTCTATAGGAAGACTTCTTTTTTTCAACATAATCTTAAAAGCATATAAATGCCTTTTCCCCACGGTACTGATACCGAACAAAATACAAACTGATATTCAAATATGGATAAAAGTGTGATTCACTTCAAATATGAGTTTTTATCCATTTTCATTTTGTGAAAATGTATCAATTAAATTTGTTACACTGCAATATCAAAACGTGTTTTTAACATAATAAAGAGTGTGTTGTTTCTTTAATAATTCATCTTCTGGAAGTTCTTTTATGCAAACGCTATTTTCCTCACTAGTCAAACGTCTTCATAAAGTCTACCGCAAAGCTGAAGCCTTCATTGAGGAAGAAAGAGATTTTACATTGTCGCAAACTTTTCTAAACGCGACATTAGAACGCTATGTTACCAATAATGTCGAATTTCTAGATGATTTGCATACAGACCTTTATCATGATTGGTTAAGACTTTATGCCACAATGCATGTCAAAGGTTTAGAGACGACTTTATCTGTTGACTTAAAACTGATTCAGATGGAATTTAATAAAGAACAGCAACTAATCGTTTTTGAACAGATTAGTAATACACAGATAGTAGAAGCTAAATATAAAAATTTCTGGCAAAAAATTGCTGTAAAAGCTGCTATTTTTTACTATCACAAAATTCTAAAAAAAGATCCTTTGGGCATGATTTTGGAACGTTTTAACGTAGCCCAAGAAAAAGATGATCTTATCTTCCTAGACCTGAACCGTTGGTTCGGTAAGAAAGCCAGTATTATTGAAACATTAGGCAAAGTTCATATTAA
Organism: Acinetobacter sp. IK23; assembly: GCF_035615275.1. Classification (NCBI taxonomy): domain Bacteria; kingdom Pseudomonadati; phylum Pseudomonadota; class Gammaproteobacteria; order Moraxellales; family Moraxellaceae; genus Acinetobacter; species Acinetobacter sp. IK23. Next base: position 17,585 of record NZ_JANBNX010000036.1, on the reverse strand, counting down.
TTATGCGCGGGTTCGTGAAGCAGAATTGGTCGTCTTTGGTAATGTGAACCTTGCAGCTTTACTTTTCAAAGATCAAGATGACGATTTTGAAGATGAACTAGAAGACTCTGAGATTACGCCAATACAGCAAAAAGATGCATAACAACTGTATGAGCTAAAGAAATTTGCTGCTAAAAAACACAAAGAGATTACATATTTAGCATAAATCCTGATTTTTTCTCCATGATCAACAGGCATAATATGCAAAAGTCATAGATGCATCAGCACTGACCTTTCAGTCTGTACAAGGATATTTACTTATGGCAACAAAATTTCTGAAATCATTCAGCATCGCAACTGGTATTTCGACAACTTTGCTTATTGCAAGTTTCTCTAGCCATGCACTTGCCATGAGCCCATTTCAGGCAAATTATCAGTTTACCTATAATAATAAAGGCATGGGTTCAGCAACACGCGCACTTAGTCAACAAGGAAATAACTGGACTTATCTATTCACTGCAAAAGCTGGTGGAATCGCTTCTGCAAGTGAAACAAGTAAATTTAGTTTTGCTAATGGCAAAATTGGTTCACAAAGCTTTAGCCGTACCAGTAAAATTTTAATTCATAACAACACTATGAATATTAATTTTAACCCTGGTAATAAGACAATTAGCACCAAGAAAGATGATAAAGCACGCTCATTTGCTTGGCAGCCAGGCGTACTTGACGAGCTAAATGCTGAATTACAAGTCCGTGAAGATTTAAAAAATGGTTCACTTAAATCTTCTTACCCTCTTGCAGATGCAAAAGAAGTTGAAAACCGCCGTTTTGTAAAACAAGGCAACGAAAAAGTTAAAACTTCTTATGGCACCTTTGACACTGTAAAAGTGGTCTTAGAGCACGGCAGACCAGATCGCAGTACGATTTTCTGGTTAGCACCTAAATTAGACTACTTACCAGTTAAGGTAAGCCATATTGATGGCAAAACATCTTATGGTTTGTTATTAACAAGTTATAGCGGTAAAACGAATTAAAGCTTGCATTTTTTCGGATGCTTTTTAAAATACGCATTTGCTTTAAAAGCATCCGTCTAGAGGATTCTCCCGTGCACGCACTAGAACAGAAAATCTTAACAGAAGGTATCGTTCTATCTGATCAAGTGTTGAAAGTCGACGCTTTCTTAAATCACCAAATTGACCCTGTCCTCATGCAGCAGATTGGTAAAGAATTTGCCGCTCGCTTCAAAGATGCAGGGATTACCAAGATTATTACCATTGAAGCTTCAGGTATTGCGCCAGCAATCATGGCAGGTTTAGAACTTGGTGTACCTGTGATTTTTGCTCGTAAATATCAATCGCTCACTTTAAAAGACGATTTATATCGCGCCAAAGTATTTAGTTTTACTAAACAAACTGAAAGTACCATTGCTATTTCAAACAAGCACATCAACTCAAGCGATAAAGCTTTGGTCATTGATGACTTTTTAGCAAATGGTCAAGCTGCACTTGGTTTGATTGACTTAATTCATCAAGCAAATGCAGAAGTTGTAGGTGTTGGTATTGTGATTGAAAAATCATTCCAACCTGGCCGTGATTTATTACTTGAAAAAGGTTACCGCGTTGAATCATTAGCACGAGTAAAATCACTTACTGATGGCACAGTAACTTTTGTTAAAGAATAAATTTGTTTTAATAAAAAAGAGCGGATTTCCGCTCTTTTTTATTACTATAAAAATTAAGAATGAAGTTTTTTTACGATTTCACCTAAACGCTTACCTTGCGCTTCACATAAAACCTTTTCATCTTGACTTAAACCTTGGTCATGACGTGGACCACTTACATGGCTAGCACCATAAGGCGTTCCGCCTGTTTTCGTGTTTGATAAGGCGGGAATAGAATTTGGTAAACCTAAAATCATCATGCCATGATGAAATAACGGCGGTAACATTGTTAATAAAGTACTTTCTTGCCCACCGTGCATTGAACCAGAAGAAGTAAAAACGCAAGCAGGTTTATTATGTAATGCACCATTGAGCCAGAGACTTGTCGTTTGGTCCCAGAAATATTTCATTTCACTCGCCATATTACCAAAGCGAGTTGGAGACCCTAGTGCCAAGCCAGCACAATTAGCTAAATCCTCTAAAGTACAATAAATATCGCCGTCTTCAGGAATGCTCGGTTCAGCCTCTGTTACAACTGTTGCAATATTAGGTACTGTTCTTATTTTTACAGCAACCCCAGCAGACTCAACACCATTTGCAATAAGATGCGCCATTTCTTTAGTAGAACCATATTTACTGTAATAAAGCACAAGAATGTAAGGTTGCATCGCTTTCATGAATTTTGTTAAAAAGAACACTATACGGTATTTTTTATTTTTTTGGCGAAGCCAATTCTATGAAATTTTAGAGGTGATTGATTTTTAAGGGCGGCAGTAACAAATATCGGTAAAAGCTTTTTACGATGTTTTGTTACGATGATACATACGGAACTTTCAGAATACTTTTTATTCTTTAGGTTAAAGTTTACCCATATCAACGATAGTGTTCTCAAACGAAGACACTGGTGAATATCAATCACCCACATCATGATTAAAAAAATCGGGATAGATGACGCATGTTAGAACGTTTTTTGAAGAGACTTCCTTTTTATAACAAGACCTGGTTTCAATTTATTTTATTCGTGATTAAGCGTTTTGAAGCTGATCGCTGCCGGGAGCAGGCTGGCGCACTTACTTATACAACTCTTTTTGCTGTTGTGCCGATGCTAACAGTATTTTTAGTTATTATTTCTTCAATTAAAGCGTTAGAACCTGCTAGACAACAGTTACAGCACTTAATCTATAGTAACTTTTTACCTAAAAGTACCATTGCATTTGATAAGGCACTCAATGCATTTACCGAAAAATCCAGTAATTTAACTGTAATTGGTGTGCTGTTCCTATTTGTCACGACAGTTTTAATGCTGACAACAATTGAAACTGCCTTCAATCGAATATGGAGAGTGAAAGAAACTCGTAGTGGCATTGTAGGTTTTATGCGCTACTGGACCATTATTTCGCTTGGCCCTATTATCTTAGGTAGTGCTTTCGTTATTTCATCAACCGTTGCATCAATGAACTTATTAAGTAATAACTTTACAGGTTATCAACTTGATGGCGCCTTTCTACTTTGGCTCATTTCTTTTGTTCTTACTGTTTTGGGATTCTTTATTTTATATTGGACCATTCCCAACCGCACGGTCCCGTTATTTTCAGCAGCAATTGCAGCATGTTTAAGTGCTGTATTATTTGAAATACTCAAAAACTTATTTGGCTTTTTAATGTCCAACTTCACCAGTTATGAAATCATATACGGTGCATTTGCGGCAGTACCTATTTTCCTACTATGGGTTTTCTTATCTTGGAATATTGTTTTGCTTGGGGTCGAGGTGAGTTTTGCCCTTACCGCTTTCCACTCAGGTAAAGAGCAAAAAAGACATCCAGTACTCATGCTACTCGATATTTTAGAACTGTTTTATAAAAAGCAGAAACTTGGTGAAAGTGTAAGTGATAAAGAAGCATTAGGTATTTTAGGCCGCGGTGAAGTTGGCCGTTGGCCCGCTTATGTCGTCTTACTTGAAGAGCAAAATTTAGTTAAACGCACAGACAAAGATGAATATGTTTTAGTTCGCAATTTATCTCAAGTCGACTTCTGGAGCTTCTTCACTGCATTGCCTTATCCACTTCCCCTACGTCTAGATGTACTCAATGTGCATGACGACGACGAATGGATGGAAAGAATTGGCCCTGCACTAGTTGAATCAAACGACTATTTAGCTGCAAAACTTTCTATTCCACTTTCAACGATTTTTGAAGAGAAATAATATACATGAACAACAGGGTTTAGCCTTTGTTTGGTTGGCCCTGTTTTAAGCTCATAATAATGATTCCCGATAAAACCAAAATACTTCCACTAACAAATTTAATTTCTAATTTTTCATCTAAGAACAACACACTAAAAAGCACACCAAATAATGGCGTCAGAAATGAAAATACGCCTAAACGTGAGGCTAAATAATTTCTTAATAGCCAAAACCATAGTAGTAAACTTGCAAAAGATACAATCAATGTTTGAAAGCTCAAACTTAAAAATGTCAATTTCGTAAGATGAATTGTGGTTTGATCTGTCGCAAAAGCGATTAAGATTAATAAAATAAAACAACCCGTGAGTTGATAAAACAAGGTTTGCGTTGCTGGGGCTTGAGCCAAAGAAGATAAACGAACAATAATAGTGCTTAATGCCCAAGCCATTCCCGCCATAAGTGCATATAAATCACCCAATAAAACTTGCACTAATGCTGCGCCATTTAGAGTTGTAGCTGTCGGATAAAATGTAATAATAATTCCCATAAAAGCCAAAGTAATGCCTGCCCACTGCGCTCGGTTCAAGCGCTCAGTAGGAAATTTCCAATGAAGTCCCAATGCGACAAAAATTGGAGCGGTATAGAGTAAAACTACAGTATGGGAGGTCGAAGTGAGTTTTAAGGCTTGAGTTACAAAATAGAACTCTAATGAAAAAAATAAAGCAACAAGCGCACCGGCTTTACATTGTTGATAAGAAAACAGATGGATAGAACTATCACGCCACAATAAAGGCAATACTAAAAGTGCAGATAATCCAGAACGTAAAGCAATTTGCATAATCGGCGTAATATCTGTAGCCGCTATTTTTAGAACCACTTGTTGAAGTCCTAAAATCATACATAAAAGCACCATTAAAGCCGAAGCTCTGGTATCCAGATTTTTGCGCTCGTCCATTTAATACCTTTATTTATAGCGAAAAATCAGACTATAGAACTGTCGTATTTGCATGATATAGTGAAAAACAGACAAGCTATTTGCATTTTCAGGCAATTTTCATAGATGAAAAAATCAGCTCAACGTGTGCAAGATTTTCTAGAAATTCCCGCTCATAACTCAATTCCTGATTTACTCTGGTTTCGTGTGCGAAATGCGCCAGCAGAAACGGTTTATCCTCAACATGCACATGCATGGGGTGAATTTATTTATGCTTTTAGTGGTGTACTTGAAGTTAATATTGATCAAATCAACTATTTAACACCGCCACCATATGGGATTTGGCTACCACCTTATACCAAACATAGCGGAATTAATCGCAATGAGGTGACCCATGCAACCTTATATATTCATGAAAGTCTGTGCCAAAAGTTACCGCAGAAAGCAGGAATATTATTAACTTCACCGCTTGTACCTGCGTTGTTAGACCACTTAAGGCAATATCATCAGGATGAAACTCAAGTTGAATATTTACGTCTACTTCAGGTTCTCTTAGATCAACTCATAGAAGCTGAATTGGTCGGTAGTTATTTACCAACAACACATCATCCAGCCTTAGCAAAAGTTTTAAATGATTTATACCATAACCCTTCCGATAACAGTACTTTGCAAGAACTCGCTGAACGGATAAATATGACTGAAAGGACTTTGGCTCGTTACAGTCAAAAAGAGTTAGGCATGTCTTTACATGAATGGAGACAAAGATTAAAAGTTATGAAAGCGATGACTATGCTCAATCAAGGGAAAACAATTGAAAGCATCGCTTTTGATTTAGGTTATGCCAGTGCATCAGCATTTATTTATATGTTTAAACGCTGGATGGGATTTACCCCAGACCAGTTCCGAAAGCTCTACCAATAACTTAATGTCGAGTGCAATAAAAAACCCTATTATCAGTTCAATAATAGGGTTCAAAACTTAATGTCCTAAATCAAATTATGCTTTAACAAAAGTTTCCCAAACAAAATCTTGAGTAGCACCTTTCAAAGTCATTTTTAACTGATCGCCAGCATTCAATGGCCCTACACCTGCTGGCGTACCTGTCATAATGACGTCGCCCGGTTCAAGTGAAAACACCTGATTTATATCAACCAATAAGTAAGCAATGTTAAACATAAGCAAGGCTGTATTACCATCTTGACGTAATTCATCATTTATATGGAAAGTAAACTTAGTCTCTTCCCAATTGGTAATTTCACTCACATCGACCCAATCCGCAAGTACACACGAACCATCAAATGCTTTTGCTCTTTCCCAAGGCTGGCCTTTATCCTTCAATTCATTTTGCATATCACGCAAAGTTAAATCTAACCCTAAAGTTACCGCGCCAATAGCTTGCAATACTTTTTGCGGATCAGTTTCGCCTTTTAGTGGCTTATCAATACGTAAAACAAATTCGCATTCGAAATGGCAACTACCCCAAGATGGATTCCACGAAATACCTTCATCTAAACCAATCAAACTACTTGGCGGTTTGATAAACAATACTGGTCGTCCCGGCATTGCATTGTTCAGCTCTTTTACATGATCGGCATAACTTCTGCCCACGCAAACGATTTTTGAAGGACGTGTATTCATGAGGCTTCCTTTATATTGTTGCGGCTAATAATTCCAATAACTTATTTCTTAAATGTATTTTCAAATACGGTTTGATCTGAAGCTTGAGCAAAAGCACGTTTAGGTACAATAATGACCGTCTTATTTTTTAGCTCAAGCATATAAGTCAATTTACCTATGGCAAAAGTTTGTACGTCACCATACTGTACAACTTGTTTACGACCCGCAGCATAAAGTTCAAAATAATCCTGATATAAATCGATTCCCTGCTCACTCTTACCAAATTGATAACGTACAAACTGACGTTTAAACATCATTGGTAAAAGCCAATAGCGCATTAAACCTTGCATAATTAGGAAAAAAACACCTAAAGCAACATAGTAACGACCAACACCTGAGAAACCTAAATAAAGCCCCCAAATAATGATTGCAACACTAATAACAGGGGTTAAAAAACGGCTGAATTGCTTCTTTCCGAACGTCACCAAGCCAAACCCGTCTTGAGACTCTTCTAAATTTAAATAATAACGTAAAGATAAAGCGCTTTTTTGCTCGGTCATCACAATGTGTCAATATTGAATAAATCGAAACTATTAGAGCATATTCATCTACGCTTTAAAATGAATCAAAAGTGATTTTTTATTTTTGCTCAACTTATAAGACTTTCAGTTGTGCAAGCGGCTTACTCGTTTCATATATAGAACATAGATTCATATTTATAAGGCTTATTTCATATTCTTAAATTTATAGAATGCTTCTATTGTCTCTTTTAGTGGAATTCGTCATGTCTTTCTTTGCAAAACTATTTGGCTTAAATCAAAAATCGGCAACTCAAGAAGATGTGGCTGTTAAAGCCACTCAAGAACTAGAGCCTTCACATCCAGTTTCTTTCTTAGAACTCATTAAGAACCGCCGCTCTATTTATGCAATTGGAAATAACTTAAGCCAAACCAACGACGAAATTGAAAAATTAATTCAAGAAGCAATCAGACATAGTCCTTCTGCATTTAACTCTCAATCATCTCGCGCTGTTATTTTATTTGGGCAATCACATCAAAAATTCTGGGATACTGTTCTAGAAGTTTTAAAAAGTATTATCCCAGCTGAAGCTGTATCTGGAACAGAACAAAAAATTCAAAGTTTTGCCGCTGGTGCAGGCACAGTTTTGTTTTATGAAGATCAGAACGTGGTTAAAGGCTTACAAGAACAGTTTGAAGCTTATGCTGATAATTTTCCAATCTGGTCTGAGCACTCAACAGCAATCGCTCAATTTGCAGTTTGGAACGTATTAGCTGAACAAGGTGTTGGTGCTTCATTGCAACACTACAACCCAATTATTGATGAGAAAATTAATACTGCTTTCAATATCCCAGCTGAATGGAAACTAAGAGCTCAGTTAGTTTTTGGTTCTATTGAAGGTAACGCGGGTGAAAAAGCCTTTATTGATGATTCAAGCCGCTTTAAAACATTTGGCTAATCAATATTTTGTACTATCGTTTAGAGCTGGTTGCCATGAGCACCAGCTTTTTTAATAAAACTATAAAAAATAGGCACAAAAAAACTGCTATAAATAGCGGTTAATTCTTCAAGTGGTGCGCTCAGAGAGATTCGAACTCCCGACCCCTTAGTTCGTAGCCAAGTGCTCTATCCAGCTGAGCTATGAGCGCGTACTTGATGGAGGGCATTATACGCAGTTTTTCTATTTTAGAAAGACATTTTTCATCTTTTTGTCATCGAACGTCTAGTTCTTAGCCATAAGAAAATACAAAGGTATGATCTCGCTCAGGAATGTAGTCTGCTTAGCTATGAAATCGGTTTGAAATATTTTTTTTCAATTAAAGTTCTTTACGGCTACACCCCAATTTGGGCATTTTGGCCAAATGCATAAAAATAAAAGTATAGTTTTTTAGTCAAGATTATATAAATAAAATATTTCTATCTGCCCATAAATATTTTTATTAGCGAGTTTATTTAGCTTTAATATTTATAAAAAATAATCAAAAAAAGAGGAAAAAATACATTGATCTTTAAACCATATATTATAAAAAAAATTATTATTTTTATGTCTAAATCAAAGTGAATATCTAATTGTCAAAACATTATAAGTATCAAATTATTTGAGTAGAAATATGCATTGACACTTTTTGAGATGTACCCAATACTAATTTTTAATTATTGAGAAGCATATCTCAATAATTGCCTAACGTAATAAATAAATACTTACTTAAAAATACATAAATATACAGGAAATAGACCATTATGTTCTTATTAAAAAATCTAGTAACTTCGATATCAAAAGTTACCCAAGACTTGGGTAATATTATATCGGCAACCCCAATTGTAAATACAGGTTCCTCTGTTAACGTTAACGTTTCTGATATAAATATTGCTACAGGAAATGTTTCAACATCAGGCTTACTTTCTAATGTTGTTTCAACTGTAACCAATACCGTTTCTCACACAACAGGCTTAGTTTCTGGTGTAGTCGGTACCGTAACAGGTGCTGTTGGTGGTGTAACTGGTGGCGCTACTGGCGGCAATCCAGTTGGTGCAGTAACTGACATCCTTGGCGGTGTGACTGGCACTATCGGTGGCTTGACTGGTGGTTTAACTGGCGGCGTGACTGGTGGCAATCCAGTCGGTGCAGTAACTGACATCCTTGGCGGTGTAACTGGCACTATCGGCGGTCTGACTGGTGGTTTAACTGGCGGCAATCCAGTCGGTGTAGTAACTGACATCCTTGGCGGTGTGACTGGCACTATCGGCGGCCTGACTGGTGGTTTAACTGGCGGTGTCACTGGCGGCAATCCAGTCGGTGCACTAACTGATATCCTTGGCGGTGTGACTGGCACTATCGGTGGCCTGACTGGCGGTGTCACTGGTGGCAATCCAGTCGGTGCACTAACTGATATCCTTGGCGGTGTGACTGGCACTATCGGCGGCCTGATTGGTGGTGGCACATCTCCTATTTCCCCAGTAGTTGATGTGGTTCAAGGCGGCATTGATATTCTTCAAGGCGTTGAAAGCTTAAAAACTGGTATTATTAATACAGCAATTAATACTGTTGCTGACACTGTAGTTGGCGTACTCCCTCAAACGGAACATCCTGTTACCGATATTGCTCATCTTGGCACTCTAACTTTCGAAACCTCTCGCGATACAGTCAATGGCGCATTAGAAACAGTATCTAATTTAGTAGGTGGCAACATTCAAGGAGCTACTCAATCTGCAACAGGTATTCTTGGGACACTTGTTAATAACGGTTCAACTGCAACAGGCATTTTAACTGACATTCTTGGTGGTGTGACTGGCACTATCGGTGGTTTAACTGGCGGTGTTACTGGCGGCAACCCGCTTGGTACTGTTACTGACATTCTTGGCGGTGTGACTGGCGCTATCGGCGGCTTGACTGGTGGTGTTACTGGCGGCAATCCACTTGGTACTGTTACTGACATCCTTGGCGGTGTGACTGGTACTATCGGCGGCTTGACTGGTGGTGTTACTGGCGGCAACCCACTTGGTACTGTTACTGACATTCTTGGTGGTGTGACTGACATCCTTGGCGGTGTAACTGGCGGTATTATTGGTGGTGGTACATCTCCAATCTCTCCAGTAATTGATGTGGTCCAAAGTGGTATCGATGTTCTTCAGGGCGTGGAAACTTTAAAAACTGGTATTATTAATACAGCAATTAATACTGTTGCAGACACTGTAGTTGGTGTGCTTCCTCAAACGGAACACCCTGTTACCGATGTTGCTCATCTTGGCACTTTAACTTTTGAAACGTCTCACGATACAGTGAATGGTGCGCTTGAGGTTGTATCTGATTTAGTGGGCGGTAATATCCAAGGTGCAACTGATCATGCAACTGGTATTGTCAACACACTCATTACAAATGGTACAACTGCTACCGGTATTTTAACTGACATTCTTGGTGGTGCGACTGGCGCTATTGGTGGCGTAACTGGTGGTGTTGGTGGCGATAATCCACTCGGTGTAGTTACTGATCTTCTTGGTGGTTTAAGTGGTGGCAATCCACTTGGTACAGTTACCGATATCATTGGTGGCGTAACTGGCGGTACAGCTGGCAGCAATCCTATTGGCATCGTAACAGATATCGTGGGTAGCTTAACTGGTGGTGTAACTGGCACAGGTAGCTCAGATGTGATTTCTGGGCTATTAGGTGGATTAACAGGTAACTTAGGAGGAGTAACTTCTACAGTATCAAGCGTAACAAATACGGTTCATACTTTAGTTCCTCAATCATTACTTACTGATAATTTCTTAGATAGCTCTTCACACACTCTTTAATAAAATTAAATAAAGCCACTATTTATAGTGGCTTTATTTTTGTATATATTTTTAAAGATTAATTAATATTAATTCATTTCCTGCCATTTATAATATTTCTTATGCGCTAACCCTAACATCGGATAATCATTAGGAGTATCACCATAAGCATAAATAGTAGAATATTTGGTTAAATCATATTTATTTTTTATTCTATTTACTTTTTCTAAATAACCACAATCACCATTAATAAAATTACCAGTCAAGACACCATTATGTATCTCAAGTTGATTACAAATAACATCTAAGTTTAATGACTGACACCAACTTTCTAAATAAACCCCTAACGAAGCAGATACAACAACAACCTGATCCCCTTGCTGTTTATGCCAGAGAATACGTTCTAGTGCATTTTCACGAATACAGGTAGGAATTACTTTGTTAGCAAACTCTTGTCCTATATGTTTCAGAGAATCGGCATTATAGCCAACATATCCTACCTGACAGAGCTTGGTCCGTATAGTTCTATCCGTTACCCAGCCAAACTTATAGCCCGCAATATAAGGTGCAAGTCGAATACCACCAAGTATTTGAGTTTTCCTGCTCAAAGAAAATTTAAGGAACAAACTAAAAGTATCGTTAAGGGTTATCGTGCCGTCAAAATCAAATAAAGCCAGATTCATTTATGATTATCTCTAATATAATTAAAAAGTTATAAATTTAAATTTTTAAAAATTACTAAATAGCAGACACAAAAAAACCGCTATAAAAGCGGTTAATTCTTCAAGTTGGTGCGCTCAGAGAGATTCGAACTCCCGACCCCTTAGTTCGTAGCCAAGTGCTCTATCCAGCTGAGCTATGAGCGCGTAACTTGTGTGCCTTTCAGCGATTCGTTCTATTTTACTTGGTGCGCTCAGAGAGATTCGAACTCCCGACCCCTTAGTTCGTAGCCAAGTGCTCTATCCAGCTGAGCTATGAGCGCATTAAGTAAATGGCGGTGAGAGAGGGATTCGAACCCTCGATACCAGTAATAGGTATGCTTCCTTAGCAGGGAAGTGATTTCAGCCACTCATCCACCTCACCGGAACGAGCCGCCATAATACAAACTAAAACCCTATTGTTCAAGTCATCATAGTGAAATTTTCTTGTTTTTTAGTTCAATGAATTATTTTTTAAGCAATTTCCTTATTATTTTCATCTTTTTCGATCAAACGCTTGTTAAGATAGATATTATTTCTTCATTAAAATACAGTAGTGCATACACATTATTGCAAACCTAAACGTGCAGTTCGGGTCTGCATGACTTATGCTAAACTTATCTGCCAAGCGTGAAACCAAAAGACATGACAAAAAACTGGGCTGACCCCGAAGCGAAAGCTGAAGCTGAACGTTATGACAATCCGATTCCAAGCCGTACTCTTATTTTAGATACATTGGAGCAATTGCAGACACCACAATCCCATGCAGAACTTGTTGACCATTTTCATATTCAAGACCAGAAAAGTATCGAAGCTCTTAGTCATCGCTTAAGTGCAATGGTTCGTGATGGTCAAATCATGAAAGACGGGTTTAAGTTTCAGTTGGTGGCAGACCAACCCACTTATGAAGCGACTGTCTATATTAATAGTAAAGGTTTAGGTACAGCTCATATTGACGGGCAAAATGACCTTTTACTTCCTGAACGTGAATTACGCTTAGTCTTTAATGGTGATCGGGTTCGAGTTCGACAGACATCAGTAGATCGTAAAGGTAAACCGTGGGGTTTCATTACCGAGGTTCTACAGCACCGTGTAAAACAGTTAATTGGTAAATTGTCTATACACGACGGTGAATACTTTATTCAACCTAATAATCCAAATCAGCACCAACCGATTCCATTAGAAAAAGAATTAGTTGCACATGCCAACGCAAATGTTGGCGACATGCTTCGTATTGCTCTAGATACCTACCCAACCCGTGAAGAGTTTGCAACAGCACATATTATTCAATCTATGGCAGATAAAGCGGATACCGAAATTATTATCCCGCAGACCATTCTTGAGTTTGGCTTACCTTACGAATTTCCAGATGAAGTTATAAAAGAAGCTGAAAGTTTTAAAGAACCTTCTGCACAAGACCGCGAAGGTCGAGTTGATTTAAGAGATTTAGCACTCGTCACAATCGATGGTGAAGACGCACGAGATTTCGATGACGCCGTGTATGCAGAAAAACGTCCAGGTGGGGGTTATCGCGTTGTAGTTGCAATTGCTGATGTGAGTCATTATGTACGCTTAGATTCAGCGCTTAATGAAGAAGCGGAAGAACGTGGTACTTCGGTTTACTTCCCTCATTTTGTATTACCAATGCTACCAGAAGCATTATCAAACGGATTATGTTCACTTAACCCGCATGTAGATCGCTTATGTATGGTTTGTGACCTGAAACTCTCCCGTACTGGTCGTGTAACGGGTTATGAGTTTTATCCATCGGTCATGCATTCAAAAGCACGTTTGACCTACACGCAGGTAGCGCAATATTTTGACGGTGCAACTGACGCAATTCCGAAAGATCGTGATATTCACAAATCGCTCAATACGCTTTTCCAGCTTTATCAGATTTTGAAAAATTTACGTGCTGATCGTCATGCAATGGAATTTGAAACCATTGAAACGTATATGACTTTTGATGAGCTAGGTGGAATTAAAGAAATTTTGCCTCGCACACGTAATGAAGCACACAAACTTATTGAAGAATGCATGTTGCTTGCTAACGTGGCTGCGGCTGAATATGCATTAGAACATGATGTTCCAATGTTATATCGCGTACACGAAGCGCCTGAGTTCTCACGTATTCAGAAAGTAAAAGACTTTGTAAAACTTCTTGGTTTACCGTTCCCTGACCAACCAACTCAAGCAGATTATCAAAAAGTTATTGAGGCAACTAAAGACCGTATTGATGCACCAAGCATTCATGCAGTGTTATTACGCTCAATGATGCAAGCTTACTATGGCGCAAAAAATGCAGGTCACTATGGTTTAGCTTATGAAGCTTATACGCATTTCACCTCCCCAATTCGTCGCTATCCAGACTTATTATTACATCGCGCAATTAAAGCTCATTTAAAACAAAAGCCGTCCCCACTCTCGGGTGCAGCTTTAGATGATGCTGGTGAACATTTCTCTCAAACCGAACGCCGTGCAGATGAAGCATCTCGCAGCGTAACGACTTGGTTGAAGTGCCACTATATGCAACAGCACTTAGGTGATGAATTCATTGGTATAGTAAGTGCTGTCACTGAATTTGGCCTATTTATTACCCTTAAAGACTTATATGTCGATGGCATGATTCATATTAGCCAGCTTGGCGATGACTTCTTTATTTATGATCAAGCGAGTCAAAACCTTATTGGACAAAATCGCGGTCAGGTCTTTGGTTTAGGTGATGAAGTTAAGATTCAGGTTGCTGGTGTAAATCTAGAAGAACGTAAGATCGATTTTCAACTTATTCAGCAAGTCACCCATGCTGGACGAGTAGTTCGCAGTCGTGCCCCACGTACAACCAGAATATCAACCCAAGCAACTGAAGAGGTTTTTGGTAAACCACCTACCACTTCAAATGATGGTGAAAAACCTGTCCGTAAAAAGAAGGAAAAAGGTAAACCAAGTTCATATACTAAAAAGTCTGGTAAAAAAACCACTACGAAATCAGAGGCCAAGCCAGAAAAAGTAAAGAAAAAAGCGAAACCAAAAAAGAAAAAGTCGAATGCCAAGTCTAAGGCTGACTAATTCATAGATGTTTCTATTCTTTGTTATTAAGCTCCCAAACATGGGGGCTTAATATTTTTAGAACGTTTATTTTCAATTTAAGCTTGATTTCCTGCCTAACAATACCTACATCTAATACTATGTTTAAAAAATAATGTGGCTATTAGCAATGACTTTACAGCAAGCGACTCTACCTACTCCCCGCTTTGACCAAATTACATTAGATAATTTAAAAAAAGATATTCAACAAGCAATTCAAGCAGGACAAGAGTTCTTAAACACCCTTACAGCTGTACCTTCTGACACAGACCAGCAACTTGCTGTACTTGAACAAATTGATACCCTTGAAAATAACCTTAGTGAATCATGGGGAGTGTTGTCACATTTAAATGCAGTGATGAGTAATGCTGAAACCAGAGAAGTCTATCAGTCGCTCTTACCCGCTTTAAGTGAATATTACACTCAACTAGGTCAGCATACGACGCTATATCAGACTTACCAACATATTCATGATGGTCAGAGCTATACAACACTTAGCGCCGCGCAACAAAGTGCCATCCGCCTCGCATTACGTGATTTCAAGCTTTCTGGCGTTGCTCTAGAAGGTGAAAAGAAAAAACGCTATGCAGAAATTTCTGCACGTCTTTCGCAGCTTTCTTCTGATTTCTCGAACCATGTACTTGATGCTACACAAGCCTACTTTAAACCACTTACAGAAGATCAGTTAAAAGGTCTTCCAGAAAGTAATATTGAATTATTAAAGCAGTACGGCAAACAGCGCGAGCTTGACCAAGCAGTAGCGACTTTAGATTTTCCAGCTTATTTTGCGGTCATGACCTATGCAGATGATCGCGCATTACGCGAAGAACTATATAAAGCTTATGTCACTCGTGCATCAGATCAGTCTGAACAAACTGAATTTGATAACAGCAAAATTATGGAAGAAATCTTGAGCCTCCGCCAAGAAATGGCAAAACTACTTGGTTTCAATAACTACGCTGAATATTCTCTTGCTAGCAAAATGGCTCCTGATGTCAAAACAGTTCACGACTTTTTAGCTGACTTAGCTGAGCATGCCCGTACACCTGCTCTTCAAGAAGTTGCTGAGCTACAAGCAATTGCCAAACAAGATGGAATTGACGTGCTCAAACCTTGGGATACGACCTACTATTCTGAAAAACTCAAACAGCAACAGTTCAATTTGTCTCAAGAAGCATTAAAGCCTTACTTCCCTGCCCCGAAAGTCATTCAGGGTTTATTCCAGATTGTACAGCGCTTATACGGCATTAATATCGTTGAACGTGAAGCTCCTGTTTGGCATCCAGATGCACGTTATTTTGAGTTAGAAGACCAAGGTCAAGTAGTAGGTGGGTTCTTCTTTGATTTATATGCGCGCACTGGTAAACGCGGCGGCGCATGGATGAGTGGCTTCCGCTCACGTATGCAAACTGTTCATGGTTTACAAAAACCAATTTGCTATATGGTGTGTAACTTCACTCCACCTGTGGGTAATCAGCCAGCTTTACTGACTCATGATGAAGTTATTACCTTGTTCCACGAGTTTGGACATGGCTTACACCATATGTTAACTGAAGTAGATAATATCTCGGTTGCAGGTACTCACGGCGTCGCTTGGGATGCAGTCGAGTTACCAAGTCAGTTTATGGAATTCTGGTCATGGGATAAAGAAAGTCTTGATGTTTTAAGTGAGCACATTGAGAGCAAACAGACCTTACCTCAAGAATTACTTGATGCTTTATTAAATGCACGTTTCTTCCAATCTGGTATGCAAACTTTACGTCAACTTGAATTTGCACTATTTGACTTAACTATTCACACCAAGACTCCTGCGTTGAATAGCGAGCAAATCCAAGAGACATTAAATGACATACGCCAACAATATGCAGTAGTACCAACTGTCGACTACAACCGTTTCCAACATAGCTTTAGCCATATTTTTGCAGGCGGCTATGCGGCGGGTTACTACTCTTACAAGTGGGCAGAAGTTTTAGCAAGTGATGCTTTTGACCGCTTTGAACATGAAGGTATTTTCAACACTCAAACAGGTAAAGAATTCCGTCAAGCAATTTTAGCTGTAGGTGGGAAAGATACTGCTCTTGAAGCATTTGTCAATTTCCGTGGTCGTGAACCAAAAATTGATGCATTGTTACGTCATCAAGGTTGGACGAACGACAACAAAACCGCTTAAACTATGGGCCTAAATTGATCGTGTGGTTAGGGTGATAAAGATGAAAAAACGTTTCATTGCTGGGGCTAAATGTCCAAAATGTGAAGCCATAGATCGGATTGTCATGCTAACCACCGCTGAAGACGAATGGATTGAATGTATTGAATGCGGTTATAGCGAAAATCGTCCGACTCATGTTGATGAACCGGAAACACCAGCTATACCTGATGAAGTTGGAGTAATACAGTTCAAGCCTCGTCGTTCTGACTAAAGGTCTTAGAGATGCCACTACAAAGAAAACAAAACTCAAAACTCTTGTGGATTTTAATTGGGGGCTTAAGCATTCTGGCAGTGCTTTTTTTCGCAGCACAATGGTTTTTTAAAAAAACTGAATCGCCAGCACCGATAGTCGATCTTCATCCTGTATCGACACCTGCTCCTGAAAAACCTACAGCACCTGCAAGTTCCGTACCTGTAGCTCAACCGCAAACTGCTAGTTCTCAGCAGCTTGTGAATGAAGATGTACTCAAACAACCTGTTCCAGATCAAGAATCTTTAGCAAAAGAAGAAGTTTCTAAGCTCAATGATATCAACCATCAATTACAAGATCAGGAAGCGACTTTAAAAGCTCAACATGCTGATGCCGATCAACTTATTAAGCTAAAAGAAGAGCAAGTAAAACTGCTCGAAGCTCAGGTTAAACAACAATAGCTTTTGCCTAAATCTAAAGATAACGTAAAAAAGCTAGTTCACCTTGAACTAGCTTTTTTACTAATTAGAAACTGGCTTATTTAAAAACTCACCATAAAAAAAACACCCCCTTAGAGAGTGTTTTTAGTAGGTTTATACATTTAAAACTATTTGTACTGATCCTAGCCAAAATAATGGACAGTACTTCCCTCTAAAGATAACGTAACGTTAACTTTGGAGATCCAAGAAATGGCCAAACGTTTTAGTGCTGAATTTAAACAGCAAGCAATTGATTATGCACT